>CAYXLH010000074.1:0-9172 GCA_964465835.1 uncultured Bacteroides sp.
GTTAATATTTATCAAAATATTGAGGATGCAGCTAAAAAATCCGGTGTTGAAGGCGACTATGTTGCAGGCTCAAATATCGCAGGTTTTGAAAAGGTTGCCGACGCTATGCTGGCTCAGGGTATCGTATAATTTCTGTATAGTATAATATTATAATAATTTAGGAACCGCTTTTGCGGTTCCTTTTTCTTGTTATTTTAAGGCTGTTATGTTATTATACTATTCAATATGATAAAAAGGCAGATGAGTATATGCATCGGTGGGTTCCGGTACACGAAAATATAAAAGTGCCCGTTTTTAAAAATATTTTTTATGCAATTAAAATATTGTTTAAAGCAGATAAATCAATGGTAATATCACAGATTATTGCACAATGTGCATATACCGTGTTTACCCTGTTTTTTCAAAGCGTACTGTTTTTAAAGGTTCTGCTTAATATTATTGAGGGCGGCTGTACATTTAATTATTTTGTAAAAGTTTTGCTTGCGTTTCTTGCAGTCGGTTTGGTAAACGAAGTAATTTCAATAGTCTGTGATTATAATCTGAATGTTGCCCAAAAGAAAATTTTTAAAGGGCTTAACAATATGATTTTTGAAAAGGCGTCACGGGTTGATATCAGCTGTTATGAGGACCCGGCTTTTTATGACTCATATCAGCGTGCTACGGAAATACTTACAGGCGGTTATTTTCTTGCTTTCGGTTTTGACTTGGCGTACGTTATTGCCTCGGTAATTTCCTTCTGCCTTGTTGTAGGTGTTGTGGCTTCCATTGACCCAATGTATCTTTTGTTTCTCGCCCCGGTTTTACTGCTTTTCGTAACCGAGGTTATAAGAAGTAAAGCCGTATATAATCGTGATTTATCTATGACGTCAAATAACAGGACAAAGGCTTACACACAGCGCACGGTTTTTCTTAAGGATTATTCAAAGGATATGCGTACTTCAAATATTTTCGGCGTGGTTCTGCGCCGTTTCAATAACGCTGTAAAAGATAATATACGCATTATAAAAAAATACGGCCTTAAACTTTTCTTATTCAGCACAATAAGTTCACTTTTCGGCGAGTTTATACCTATTGTGGGTACATATGCTTTTGCATCATATCAGTTTATTAATGATAAAGGTCTTGATATTTCTGGATTCAGCGTAGTTTTATCCTCAATTAATTCGGTGCGTGAAAGTACAACTACCATTGCAGATTCCTTTGCAGAGCTTTCATCGATGGCATTGTATTTTCAGAATTTAAGAGATTTTTTTGAATACGATTCCAAAATTATATCAGGTGATAAAGAACCGGGAAAATTTGAAAGTCTTGAATTTAAAAATGTTTCGTTCAGATATCCCTCTGCCCAAAAAAATTCAATTACTGATTTGAGTTTGAAAATTGAAAAAGGGCAGACTGTTGCGATAGTGGGTATAAACGGTGCAGGAAAAACTACCTTTGTAAAGCTACTTCTTCGCTTTTACGATGTAAGCGAGGGTGAAATCCTTTATAACGGGATAAACATAAAGGAATATGATGTGCAGAAACTACGTCAGTGTTTTGCAACAGTTTTTCAGGATTATAAAACATTTGCACTGTCTGTTAACGAAAATGTTATGTGCCATGAATGTACCAGTGAGGATAAGATAAATGCAGAAAAGGCCCTTAAACAAAGCGGTGCATGGGATAAAATAAAGACTTTGCCCCAGGGTGCAGACACCGTTTTAACAAGAGAATTTGACGAAAACGGTGCAGGGCTTTCTGGGGGAGAAGCGCAGAAAACTGCGGTAGCAAGAATGTTTGCTCGTGATTTTGATATAGCTGTTCTTGATGAGCCGTCATCGGCGCTTGACCCGGTGGCTGAATATAAAATGTATGAAAATCTTATTGAAGCAACCCGTGACAAAACTGTAATTTATATTTCTCACAGGCTTTCCTCTGCAGTTTTAAGTGATAACATTTTTGTTCTTGATGCAGGATGTCTTGTTCAAAGCGGAAGTCACAGCGAATTGATGCAGACAGACGGTGAATACAGCAGAATGTTTAAGCTTCAAGCGTCAAGCTACGGCAGAAAGGAGCAGGCGTATGAAGAGTAAGAAATCTAAAAGTATAACAAAGCATTCAATTTTTTCAAATATATTCTACTTTATCGCAATACTATTTAAAATATCGCCTGTGCTTGTTATCGGCGAATGTTTCAGCGGCGTTCTAAAAAGACTGCCTACAAGGCTTGTGTCGGTAGTGGGAATTAAATATGTAATTGATGTAATAGTAAACGGCGACGACAAAAGAAAAATTGTTTATGCAGTTTTGGTAATAGCGGCGGTTCTTTTCGCATCAGAAGTGATTTGTAATATTTTTGGCGAATTTATCAGGGATATTGAAAAGGAGAAAATCAATCAGGGTCTAAGCCGTAAACTTTATGAAAAGGCAAAGGAACTTGATTTGGAGTCATATGATGACCCTCATTTTTACAATAGCTTTATTCTTGTTATTGAGGCGTCCTCCGGCGGTATAACAAATATTTTGGGTATGGTTCAGCGATATGTAGGCGAAATTGTATCGCTTATTACAATTTGTTCGGTTCTGTTTGCAATAGACCCTGTATGTCTTGCCATTGTGATGGGTGTTGTGATTATTTTTACTCCTGTAAGTAAAAAAATCGGTGAGCTTCAGGCAAGCCGTCAGATTGACAATAACCGTTTGCATAGGCGTGCCGACTATTTTGCGCGAATTTTTTACTTGCAGGATTATGCAAAAGAGGTTAGAATGAATAATATAAGACCTCTGTTAATTGAAAGATATAATGACGCAGCTAACGAGGTAATCAAAAATCAGCGCAGATATGTAAGAAAGATTGATTTTATTTATTTCTTCCAGGAAACCGGCGTGCAGATTATCGGCTTTATGTTCCTTTTACCGCTGTATCTTGGCTATTGCGTGCTTGAAACAAAGACCCTTTCGGCAGGCGATTTTGTAGCCACCTTTAACGGAGCGTTTTCAATAGCAACCTCTTTTTCATTTTTAACCGTAGGCGTTGTGCGTAATTTCTCTGAGCAGGCAAAATTGATTGAAAAGTACAGGGAATTTCTTAATAAAATGCCCAGGATTACCGACGGCGAAAAAACTGCACCCTGTGCTCATCCTGAAACTATTGAAATCAGAAATGTTTCCTTTACCTATCCCGGAAATGATGAACCTACTCTCAAAAATATTAATATGACAATAAATCCGGGTGAAAAAATTGCTCTTGTAGGATATAACGGTGCCGGTAAAACTACCCTTACTAATCTGCTTTTAAGACTGTATGACGTTACGCAGGGCAGTATAAAAATAGATAACCAGGATATCAGGGAGGTTACTATTGATTCACATAGAAACAGGTTTGCCGCCGTCTTTCAGGACTATCAGATTTTTGCTGCTGCATTGGATGAAAATGTTGCTCTTGATATAGTTTCTGATGAAAAGCGTGTTGAATCTGCTCTCAAACACGGAGGATTCAGCAAACAAGTTCCAAACGGAGTTAAAAGTATTCTTCTGAGAGAATTTGATGATAATGGGATTATGATGTCCGGCGGAGAAGGGCAGAAGGTTGCGATTTCTCGTGCGTTTTATAAGGATTGCCCTTATGTAATTATGGATGAACCGTCGGCAAATCTTGACCCGGTCGCAGAATATAATCTTAACAGAGCGATGCTTGAGGCGGCAAAAAATAAAACTGTTGTATTTATTTCTCACCGTCTTTCAACTACCGTTAACGCCGATAAAATTTATGTTATGGAGAACGGCGAAATTATAGAAAGCGGAAGTCATTCACAGCTGATGGAGCAAAACGGCACATACAGCCATATGTTTTCTCTTCAGGCTGAAAAGTATAAAAATTAATTATATGGAGGTTTTATGGTATCTTTCAGTTTAAACGGAAAATGGAATTTAAAAAGCACCGATTCGTATTTTGAATGTCAGGCAGATGTTCCCGGTTCTGATTTTGGAAATCTTATTAAAAATGATATTATCAAATCACCTCTTATCAGTGGCAGGGAAGAAGACGCAATGCCGGTGGCAAAAAGAGATTTTGTATTTGAGCGTTCCTTTGATTTAAGTGAAAATGCTTTTGAATATGAAAATATCATTTTAAACTGTTCAAAGCTTGATACTTTGTGTAAATGTTATATTAACGGAGAATTTGTATTTGAAAGCAATAATGCCCATATATCAGTAAAAAATGATATATCAAAATTTGTTAAAAGCGGTGAAAATACTATCCGTCTCGTCTTTTCGTCTGCTGTAAATTATATTACTTCTCGGCAGAAAGAAAATCCGCTGCCAAAAAACAATAATGGTATAGACGGTATATCATATATACGCAAGCCTGCCTGCCATTTTGGCTGGGACTGGGGACCCTGCGTACCTTATAATTACGTGGGTGATATCAGTGTTGACTGCTATAATAGCCTTATAGAAAATATTACAATTAATCAGGAAATTGTTTCAAATAAAGCAACTATAAAAATCAGTGCAGACAATACTCATTCATATCAGCTTTTTTCACCTGACGGTGAGGAAATCAAAGGCAAAGACGGAGTGTTTGAAATTGATAATCCCCGGTTATGGTACACTAATGATTTGTCAGAATGTAAAGCACAGCCGCTTTACACCGCCGTTCTTTCAAATGACGAAATGACTGTTGAAAAGCGAATAGGTATAAGAGATATTCAGCTTAATACAGAAAAGGACGAATGGGGAAACAATTTTCAGATTGTTCTTAATGGTAAACGTGTTTTTGCAAAAGGCGGAAACCTTATTCCATTTGCAGCAATACCCGAAGACGCCGACAATTCTGATATTGATTATTATTTGGATTTATCTCTTAAATGTAATTTCAATGTTATAAGAGTATGGGGTGGAGGAGAATATGCAAGCGAATATCTCCTTGACAAATGCGATGAAATGGGTATCCTCGTTTGGCAGGATTTTGGATTTGCCTGTAATATGTACCCCTTTTATGAGCAGGATTTTTTGAATAATGTTCTCAAAGAGGCTGAAGAAAATGTAAAGAGAATAGCTTTACACTCTTGCCTTGCTTTGTGGTGTGGAAATAACGAATTAGAGGTTATGTTCTCTTATCTTCCTAAGAATACAAAGCTGATGAAATCTTATGTAGAGTTCTTTTATCATACCTTGCCTGATTATATTAAGCCTTTTACCAATGTTCCATATATTGCAACCTCTCCAATAGGTACGGAGCCGTTCAAAAATTATTCGTCGGATGGCATAGGCGATAACCATATGTGGAATGTATGGCACGGTTTAAAGCCACTTAATTATTACTCAACAAGATATGCAAGATTTTTATCAGAATTCGGTCTCGAATCTCTTCCGTCAATGAAAGCAATCAATACTTTTGCTGCTGTAAAGGATTATTCCTTGTCATCAGATGCTTTTATGAGCCACCAGAAATGTGTGGGCGGCAACGCAAAAATGATGTTCTATCTTAAAGAAAAGTTTGACGAACCGGCAGAATTTGAAGATTTGCCTTATCTCACAGGTATTGTTCAGGCAGAGTGCGTCAAAAGTGCAACCGAGCATTTCCGTCGCTGCAAGGGCAGGTGCAACGGTTCTGTTTTCTGGCAGTTAAATGATGTGTGGAACTGCCCGAGCTGGTCCGCTGTTGATTTTGAAAAGGTTCCAAAGGCGCTTATGTATATGGCAAAATCATTCTTTGCTCCTGTTGCATTAAGTTATGATAAACCGTATCTGTATCTTCATAATGATACCTTATCCGACAAGGAAATTACTTTACACATCACTATTCTTAATGTTGACAGAATTAAGAAAGAATATGATGTTAACACATTTATCAAATCTGACAGCGTGCTCAGAGTATGTGATATTCCTCTAGACAAAGGGGATGTACTCTTTGTAAAATGCGGTGATGTTACTCTTTGCTATGATAATAAAGCAACTCTCTTTAAAGCTGATATCAGTGTAAATGTTGATGGTAACAAAATTACTGTAAAGCCTAATACCTTTACTAAGAATATTTGTATTGAGTGTGACGGCACGGCAGATGATAACTATTTTTCACTGATGCCTGGTGAGAAAAAAACGGTAACATTTGATAAGAATATCACTGATTATACTATTCGCTGTGAGAATAACATAAAATTCAGACCCGGTAAAATAAAAAAGAAGCTGGGCAGATTTTTCTACCGCCTTCAGCCTCTTAATATAGGTAATGCATTTTTCTATGAATTTAATTAATGTCTGAATAATTAAAATCCGCCGTAGCTTTTGTTACAGCGGATTTTTTCTTTTATCATAAAAATGTTATTAACAATAGAATTATTACAAGAATAACTGCGATGCCGGCAAAGGCTTTTGCAATTCTTGTTACTGCGTCAAATACGTTTGTAGGAGCAAGCTGGAGCGCTAAATATTTGAAAGTATTGTCAACTTTATTTCCTACTATATTTCTGTATCTTAAATCATACGTTTCAAGTCTGCCGTCGCTGAATAAATCAATAACCCTTACGCCTCTGTCAAGTCCGGGGCCGTAAACATTAAATCCTGCGCCCTGGGTGTAACCCACATTTATTCCGTCAATGTCGCCGTTAAAGGAATTGTTATGGTCGTGACCGAAGAATAAGCCCTTAACTTCACCTTTCTCTTTAAATGCGTCAAACTCACCGCTGTTTTCCTGCGGGTCAGCAGGGGATTCCTTCATAAATCCGTCTTTGTTTACCTTGTCTTTGTTGATAACAAAATACTCTCCGTCGTGGGTTCTGAAACCTCTGACGGATCCCCGTTTTGTGCGTTTAACTTTTGTAAGAAGTCTAAATACTTCGCATACCGGAATGTGTTGAATTACAAGAGAGGGGATAGTATGAGAATATTTTTTCACATACTCGTCACGTGTATTTTTATACCATTCAATCTGATTTTTATGTACGCAGTCATAGCCGACTTTTAAATTAGAATGACTGTCTATTAAATATATGAGATATTTGACTTCGCCGTTATCTTTTATTTCTATTACCTGATTGCCTACGCCATCAATATTTTCGGCGGACTCGCCAATAAATCCGTCAAATTTTTTGTAAATTTCAAATTGTTCTTCATTTGAAACGCCAACTTGTCTGTCGTGATTGCCAAAGCATATGGCAAAGGGAATATTCCTTTTGACGACAGGTTCGGTAAGTTCTTTTAAAACACGCTCTACTACTTTTTGATCGCCTTTAAAACTGCGTTTGCCCCAAATCTGATCTCCGCTGTAAACTACTAAATCCGGCTCGGCTCTGTCAAGAGCAGCATTGATAAGTTTCAAAGTGTCGCTGCTTGCCTTCTTGCCCTCCTGTGTGTCGGCAATCATAAGTATTCTGAATTTTGAATCTTTAAATTCAAGAACCATAATAAATTCTCCTTAAATTAGTATTAACATTTTATCACATAATGTGCTTGACTGCAATCAAAATTGTAATTATAATATGTATATATCTGCCCGTAGCATAACCGGATAATGCATCGGATTCCGATTCCGGAGATTGGGGGTTCAAATCCCTTCGGGCAGGCCAATAAAAAAGGCACCGTTTTCGGTGCTTTTTATTGTTTTTGGTGAAGGGATTTGAAACGAGGCTCAAAATTTATCGGGCAAGAATTGCCGGGTAAATTTAGGAAAAAGGTCCGGTGTACCTTTTGATAGCAAGAAGAAAATCCCTTCGGGCAGGCCAATAAAAAAGGCACCGTTTTCGGTGCTTTTTATTGTTTTTGGTGAAGGGATTTGAAACGAGGCTCAAAATTTATCGGGCAAGAATTGCCGGGTAAATTTAGGAAAAAGGTCCGGTGTACCTTTTGATAGCAAGAAGAAAATCCCTTATAAAATATTTTTATCCTGTTTTCTGTACTGTGACGGACTGACGCCCTTTTCTCTTGTAAATATTTTTGAAAAATAACTTGCATCGTTAAATCCGCAGGACATTGCGATGTCGGTTATGGTTTCGTTTGTCATAAGCAGACGTTCGCCTGCCGTTTCAATTCGGTAATAATTTAAGTATGCAATTGGCGTTTTGCCTGTTATCTGTGCAAATGCACGGCAGAAATATCTGGGCGACATTCCTGCAACACTGGCAAGTTCCTCCAGCGTAATAGGTGAATCGTAATGATTGCGTATGTACGTCAGCACGTTTTTTAGCCGGTTAATTCTGTTTCTGCTTTCCGAAGAAAATTTTTCTACGCCTTTTTGTGATAAAAGCGTTCCCATTAGCTGCCACATTAAACCTACGGTTATCCATTCGTAGCCCTGCTGTTCCTTTTCCATTGTTTCAAAAATCTTATCGGCTAAAGTAGCACAGACAGTTTCTTTTTTTAGAATTGAAGTAAATCCGTTTTTGTTTGCGAGAAATTCCGAAGCACTTCTGGAACAGACTGGAGTGTCATGAAGCAGAGTGCCCAAATCAAATACAACACATTCGTAAATGCAGTCATCGGGAATACCACCGTGCACTACGCCGTCGCCTATCCATGCGCAGTCACCTTCATTCAGAACAGTTTTACTGCCGTCAATAGATAATTCAAAGCTGCCATTTAATACAGTGATAAGTTCATATTCTAAATGCCAGTGCAAAGGCATTCTGTATCTCGGATTATTTTCATCCACATAATACAATTCTATGGGGAAGTCAAATGACCCCCTTTTTTTATTTTCATAAAGTTCGCTGTAATTCATAAAATTCACCATAAATAATGCAAAAGTGAATATTGTCATACTTTTTGCCTATTATTCACCAAGCAGCATTTTTGAATATGTAATATACTACAATTAGAATAACATTATTAAGATGTTATGTCAATTACCGTTACCATAAGGAGGTTACTATGCAAAACACAGACGAAGTAAAAGCGCAGATATGCGACGTGTGTCACAAGATGTGGCAGTTGGGCTGGGTTGCCGCAAATGACGGCAATGTCAGCGTAAAGCTTGAGGACGGCAATATACTTGCCACTCCTACAGGAATGAGTAAATCTTTTATTACTCCGGAAAAGCTTATTCTTATTGACCCCGAGGGCAATATCCTTGACGGTGCGCCGGGACTCAGACCTTCCAGCGAAATCAAGATGCATCTTCGCTGTTATGAAAAAAGGGAAGATGTATTCAGCGTAATTCACGCTCATCCGCCGGGAGCTACAGGTTTTG
>CAYXLH010000075.1:0-9063 GCA_964465835.1 uncultured Bacteroides sp.
GACTGATCTTGAAAATCAGCTTATTGAGCAGGTTGTTGACAATATGGAAGTTGAAATTCCCGAGTGTATGATTAACAACAGATGTGACGAAATGGTTCAGGATTACTCATACCGTCTTCAGATGCAGGGTCTTGATCTTGATACATATCTTTCATATATGGGTCAGGACAGAGAGGCATTCAAAGCTTCATTTATGGACGGTGCTAAAAAGCAGGTTGAGGCTTCCGTTGCTCTCACAGCAATAGTTGAAGCTGAAAAAATTGAAGCAACTGAAGAAGAAATTGACGCAGAGGTTGCAAAACTTGCAGAGCAGTATCAGATGGAAGCAGATCAGATTAAAAAAGCCGTTCCTGCCGACCAGCTTGCAAAAGATATTCAGACAAGAAAAGCTGTTGACATTATTGTTGACAGTGCAAAAAAAGCATAAACTAAATTGTTATTGAAGGATAGTGGTTTATATGGCATCAATGCCTTACGTTATTGAACAGTCAAGCTCAGGAGAGCGCAGTGTAGATATTTTCTCACGTCTTCTCTCCGACAGAATTATTGTTCTTTCAGATGAAGTAAGCGATACAACCGCATCTTTGGTTGTAGCTCAGCTTTTATTCCTAGAAGGACAGGATAGTGAAAAAGATATTTCTCTTTACATTAATTCACCTGGCGGTTCTGTTACCGCAGGACTTGCAATTTACGACACAATGCAGTATATAAAGTGCGATGTATCAACAATTTGCATTGGCATGGCTGCTAGTATGGGAGCATTCTTGCTCTCCAGCGGTGCTAAAGGAAAGAGAATTGCTCTTCCTAACAGTGAAATTCTTATTCATCAACCCCTTATCGGTGGTAACGGAATTACAGGTCAGGCAACCGATGTTGAAATCGCAGCCCGTGATCTTATTAAAACTAAGGAAAAACTTAACAGAATTCTTGCTAAAAACTGCGGCAAGGATATTGAAGTTATCGCTAAAGATACTGACCGTGATAACAGAATGAGCGCACAGGAAGCAATGGAATACGGTCTTGTAGATAAGGTTATAGAAAAGAGATAAAGGGGCTTAATTTATGAGCAGAAACGACGAAGATTCACGCATGGCAAGATGTTCTTTTTGCGGTAAATCCGAATCAATGGTTCACAAGTTAATAGAAGGCCCCAACGTATTTATCTGTGATGAATGCGTTGCACTTTGCAATGATTTAATCGGCGAACCTTTCCGCGAAAGAAAAGATTTTTCGCAGGATGAAGATATTGTACTGCCGAAGCCAAAGGAAATCAAAGATAAACTTGATGAGTATGTTATTGGTCAAGATGATGCAAAAAAAGCTCTCAGCGTAGCCGTTTATAATCACTACAAACGCATTTATTACGGCTCTGACGGTGATGTGGAGCTTCAAAAAAGCAATATTCTGCTTTTAGGTCCTACCGGTGTCGGAAAAACAATGCTGGCGCAGACTTTAGCTAAAATTCTTAATGTTCCGTTTGCTATTGCAGACGCTACTACTCTTACAGAAGCAGGATATGTGGGCGAGGATGTAGAAAATATTTTACTTCGTCTTATTCAAGCAGCGGACTTTGATATTGAGAAAGCTCAGCGTGGTATAATTTACGTAGATGAGATCGATAAAATCTCAAGAAAGAGTGAAAACCGTTCAATCACACGTGATGTTAGTGGTGAGGGCGTACAGCAGGCGTTGCTTAAAATTCTTGAGGGAACGGTATCAAATGTTCCTCCCGGAGGCGGACGCAAGCATCCCCAACAAGAGTTTATCCAGATAGATACAACTAATATTTTATTCATTTGCGGCGGCGCCTTTGACGGTATTGAAAAAATTATTGAAAAGAGAATAGGTAAAAATTCACTTGGATTTAATGCTGAAATCGACAATGAAAACAGCACCGACAAAAATGAAATAATGAAAAATGTTATTCAGCACGACTTGGTTAAATACGGTCTTATTCCCGAACTGATAGGAAGAATACCTGTTCTGACCGTGCTTGAAAACCTTGATAAGCAGGCTCTTGTAAAAATTATGACAGAGCCTAAAAACTCCATTGTTAAGCAGTATGTTAAACTATTTGAAATGGACGGCGTAAAACTTGATTTCAGACCGGAAGCTCTTGAAGCAATGGCTGATGTAACATTAGAGAGGAAAACGGGCGCAAGAGGTTTAAGAAGCGTTTTTGAAAGCATTTTGAATGAACTAATGTTCTCAATTCCTTCCGATTATACCATTGAGCATATAACCATTACAGAGGACTGCGTAAGAAAAGGCGCTGACCCTGTTATTAGAAGAAATAAGCAGAAAAAACCTCTTACTCTCACTTCTGCTGAACTGAAAAACGCATAATTTTTACCGGCCGAAATAAAGTTCGGTCGGTTTTTTATTAAATACAGGAGATTTTAAATTATTCTATTTAAAAATATTGCGTTTAAAATAGTTTTATATTATAATATATAGCAATTATTTGTAAGGAACATTAATATGGAAAACAATATTACTTTTATTGATAACGCAGAACAGTTTGATAATGTACCGATAATCCCTTTAAGGGGACTTGTTGTATTCCCGAAAATGACTCTTCATTTTGACGTTGGCAGAAAAAAGAGCATATCTGCATTACGTAACGCAATGAAAGGCGATCAGAAGATTTTTCTTGTAAGTCAAAAGGACATAGGCGTTGCCGACCCGTCGCTTGACGATATGTACAGCGTGGGAGTTATCTGCGAAATTAAACAGATGATTAAAATTCCTAACAGTCAAAATCTACGCGTAGTAGTTGAGGGACTAAAAAGAGGACGTTTGATTACATTAAGTCAAGTTAAGCCATTTCTGTGTGGAATTATAGACGGTATCAGCGAAATTAAATGCAATATGACGCCCCAGGACGAGGCTTATACAAAAATAGTTAAGGAACAATTTGAATACTACGCTTCTATGGTTCCAAAGATTTCAAGCGAAGTTATTTCCAAGGTAATAGGTACAAACGATATCGGTGAGCTTGCCGACTATGTTTGCTCAAACACATTTATTGATTATACCGACAAACAGACCGTTCTTCAGACTGTTGATCCGTCGCAACGACTTAAAATTCTTGTTGAACTTATTGAAAAAGAATGTATTATGCTTGAAACCCAGGCTGAAATACAGGAAAAGGTTCAAAAAGAAATTGACAAAAATCAGCGTGATTACTATTTGAGAGAGGAAATGCGTATAATTTCCGAATCTCTGGGTGAGGGTGATAATCCGGCTGCCGAGGCAGATGAATACAGAACCCGTATCAGCGAACTTCAGTGCAGTGATGAAATAAAAGATAAGCTTAACAAAGAATGCGACAAACTTGCCCGTATGCCGGGCGGTTCACACGAGGGCACTGTTGTACGAAATTATCTTGATAAATGTCTTGAAATACCGTTTGGCAATTACTCGGCTGATTCAATAGACTTGAAAAAATCACGTAAAATTCTTGATCAAGACCATTACGGTCTTGATAAGGTAAAAACAAGAATTGTTGAATCTCTCGCCGTACTTAAGAGAAATCCCGACTTTAACGGACAGATTATCTGTTTGTACGGCCCTCCCGGAGTGGGTAAAACAAGTATCGTAAAGTCGCTGGCAAAATCAATGAACAGAGAGTATGTTCGTATAGCTTTGGGCGGAGTTCACGATGAGGCAGAAATCAGAGGCCACCGCAGAACTTACATAGGCGCAATGCCCGGCAGAATTATTGACGCTGTGATAAAAAGCAAAACAATGAATCCTGTTATTCTCCTTGACGAAATAGATAAAGTAGGACAGGATTACAAGGGCGACCCTGCGTCAGCTTTGCTTGAGGCACTTGACCCTGAACAAAACATTCATTTTAATGACCATTATATTGATTTTGACGTTGATCTAAGCAAAGTATTGTTTATTACTACCGCTAATGATACATCAACCATTTCTGCTCCTCTTTATGATAGAATGGAGATTATTGAACTTAATTCATACACCACTGAAGAAAAATTCAATATTGCCAAAAAACATCTTGTAAAAAGGGAAATGAAAAAACATTCTCTTACAAGCAAGGAGTTTAAAATAACAGACGGCGCAATCTATAAAATCATTGAATGTTATACAAGAGAAGCAGGCGTAAGAGCGCTTGAAAAACAGATTTCAGCTTTATGCAGAAAAGCATCAGTTGAACTTGAAAACGGCTCAGAATCCTTTAAGGCCGATGCAAAAAATCTTAACAGCTATCTCGGTGTTGAAAAATATGAAAAAGAAACAGTTGAAAAACATAACAGCGTCGGCACTGTAAATGGTCTTGCCTGGACTTCCGTAGGCGGTACAATGCTTCCTATTGAAGTATCTGCTCTTGACGGCACAGGTAAAATTGAGCTTACCGGCAATTTAGGCGAAGTTATGAAAGAAAGCGCAAAAACCGCCGTAAGCTACGTAAGAAGCAAAGCCGTTCAATACGGTATTGACACGGATTTTTATAAAACAAAAGATATACACATTCACACGCCCGAAGCGGCTGTTCCGAAGGACGGTCCGTCAGCAGGACTTGCAATTACTACTGCCGTTGTCAGCGAACTTACAGGTATCCCAATTCGCAGCGATATTGCTATGACAGGCGAAATTTCTTTAAAAGGAAAAGCGCTTCCTATCGGTGGACTTAAAGAAAAATCAATGGCTGCATACAAGGCAGGTTGCACTACGGTAATTATTCCAAAAGACAACTGCAAAGACCTTCAGGAAATAAGCGATGAAGTTAAAAATTCAGTTAACTTTGTTTCTGTAAGCAAATTTGACGAACTTCTGACTTATGCACTTGAATATTTGCCACGGCCGTCAGAAAATATTAAAAATAAAGCAACCGATAAAATTATAAATGATGAAAACAAGGACAGCTCTCCTGTCATCACACAGTAAATTATGAATTACAACAAAGCACAGTTTGACAAAGCCTACGGAATATCTGCCCAGCTCCCCGTTTCCGATAAAGCGGAAATAGCATTTGCAGGGCGTTCAAACGTAGGTAAAAGTTCACTTTTAAATAAACTTTTTAACAGAAAATCTCTTGCACGGGTAAGCTCTGTTCCGGGAAAAACAATTACTGTTAACTTTTATAATGTAGACAGTGTAAATTTTGTTGATTTACCCGGATACGGCTATGCAAAAATCAGCAAGCAGGAAAAAAGCAGATTTGCCGAGCTTATGGAGGAATATTTCCAAAGCGAACGCAATATAAAACTTGTCGTTCAGTTAGTTGATATGCGCCACAAACCGTCAGCCGACGATTATTCTATGATTGAGTTTTTAAAGTACAACAATATACCTTTTATCATTGTAATGACTAAGGCGGAAAAATTAAAGGTAAAAGAGTATAAAAAACGTCTTGAAGACTCTCGGAAAGAATTAGCATGCGCGGGAGATGTACCTGTAATACCGTTTTCCTCGGTTAACGGCGAGGGACTTGATAAAATCAAATCTTTAATAGAAAAAGCACTTTAAATGATGAATACGGAGGACACACCAATGAACAAAAGACCATTTGTAAACCTTGAAAAGGCACAGGAAATTATTAAAGAATATCCTACTCCTTTTCACCTTTATGACGAAAAGGGAATAAGAGAAAATGTAAAAGCTCTTAAAGAAGCGTTTTCTTGGAACGAGGGATTTAAAGAATACTTTGCGGTAAAGGCAACTCCAAATCCATTTTTGATTAATATTTTAAGAGAATACGGCTGCGGCTGCGACTGTTCATCCAAGACAGAACTTATGATGTCAAGAACAATAGGAGCAACAGGAGACGACATTATGTTTTCTTCAAACGATACCCCAATTGAAGAATTTAAACTGTGTAACGATTTAGGCGGTATCATCAATCTTGACGACATTACACATATTGAAGCAGTAGAAAAAGCCTGCGGAAAACTGCCTGAAAAAATGAGCTGCCGTTACAATCCCGGCGGAATGTTCAAAATCAGCAATGATATTATGGATAATCCCGGGGATGCAAAATATGGAATGACCACACCTCAAATATATGAAGCATTTAAAATTATGAAATCAAAGGGTGTAAAAGAGTTTGGAATACACGCTTTTCTTGCCAGCAACACAGTTACAAACGACTATTATCCTATGCTTGCAAAAGTTCTTTTTAAACTTGCAGTTGATTTGAAAAAAGAAACCGGTGCAGATATTAAATTTATTAACCTTTCCGGCGGCGTAGGTATTCCATATAAGCCGGATCAGGAGCCGAACGATATCAGGGTAATCGGAGAAAGTGTACATAAGGTATATGATGAAGTTCTCGTATCTGCCGGTATGGACGACGTGGCAATTTATACAGAAATGGGCAGATTTATGATGGGTCCCTATGGTGCTCTTGTTACTACCGCTATCAATGAAAAACATACTCACAAGGAGTATATCGGCGTTGACGCCTGCGCAGTAAACCTTATGCGCCCTGCAATTTACGGTGCATATCACCATATCACCGTTTTAGGCAAAGAGGACAAGCCCTGCGATAACCAGTACGATATTACAGGTTCCCTGTGTGAAAACAATGACAAATTTGCCATAGACAGAATGCTGCCGAAAATAGATATGGGTGACATCTTGTTCATACACGATACAGGCGCTCACGGTTTTTCAATGGGATATAACTATAACGGCAAGCTGAAAAGCGCCGAAATCCTCCTTAAAGAAGACGGAAGTTATCAGCTTATCAGAAGAGCTGAAACACCTAAAGATTATTTTGCTACATTTGACTGCTTTGATTTCTATAATAAATTAATTAAAGAATAAATTTTGAAAAATCTCCGAAATTTCGGAGATTTTTCTTTACTTTCAAGCTTTAGTGTGTTAAAATAACAATAAGAGTTAATTAAGTTATATATTTTCGGAGGATGTTATGAACAATAAATTAGAAGATAAAAATCTTGATTTTCTTTTTAAAGCAGTTCTCGCTCTTGAATCAAGGGAGGAATGTTACGACTTTTTTGAGGATCTTTGCACAGTACAGGAATTAAAAGCGTTGAGCCAGCGAATTGTTGTTGCAAAAATGCTCTCTGAAAAATGTGTTTATACCGATATTGTCAGCGAAACCGGAGCATCTACCGCCACTATAAGCAGAGTTAACCGTTCTCTCCAGTACGGGTGTGACGGCTATGACAAGATTTTTGAAAGAATTAAAGAGGAAGAAAATGAGCAGTTATAATATTTTTGCTTCATTTTACGATGGATTAACCGAAAATGTTGATTATAAGGTCAGAAGTGAGTACATTTCTGACTTTTTTCTCGCTAACGGCATTATCGGCGGAACAATACTTGATTTAGCCTGCGGTACTTGTTCAATGTCAGCTGAAATTGCAAAGAAAGGATTTAACATTGTGGGCATTGATTCATCCAGGGAAATGCTCATGTTAGCCGAAAATAAGCTTTCTTCAAAAGGCGTTAAACATTCTCTTATAAATGCAAAAATGCAGGATTTCGCACTCTCAGAGGGTGTTGAGGGGTGTATTTGCTGTCTTGATAGTATTAATCATATTACAGATTACAATGATGTTATAAGAACATTAAAAAACGTATATGATTCTTTAACTGACGGCGGTATATTTATATTTGACGTTAACACAATTTACAAGCACAATAACATACTTGCCGATAATACATTTGTATATGATGAGGATAATTTTTATCTTGTGTGGGATAATGAAATGTGCGGTGATAACACCGTTAGGATTATTCTTGATTTCTTTATACCTCATAATGATTTTTACAGCAGATATTCCGAAGAATTTTATGAAAAGGCTTACGAATCATCAG
Organism: uncultured Bacteroides sp.; assembly: GCA_964465835.1. Lineage (GTDB taxonomy): Bacteria > Bacillota > Clostridia > Oscillospirales > Acutalibacteraceae > Eubacterium_R. Next base: position 7,816 of record CAYXLH010000075.1, read on the forward strand.
AGCTAAAAAAATCTTTGACAGAGTGCGGATTTAACGTGTTAGGAATTTATGATGAATTAACCAAAAATCCTGAAAAGCCAAACAGCGAACGCTTATATTTTGTTTGTAAAAAGGAGTTATAAATGAGTAAAATTGTAAGATATATAACAAAGGACGGCAGTGCTTACGTCATTGCCTGTGATACAACAGATATGGTCAGTGAAATGGAGCAAATACATAAGCCGTCTGCAACAGTTACAGCAGCATTAGGACGTCTTATGACTGCCTGCTCAATGATGGGAAATATGCTTAAAGGCAAAGAAGATTCAATAACTGTCAGAATTAACGGCAACGGTCCGGCAGGTGATTTGATTGCGGTATCCGACTCAAACGGAAATGCACGAGCTTATGTTCAGAATCCTATCGTTGAAATACCTCTTAATAAATCAGGAAAACTTGATGTAAAAGGTGCAGTAGGCACTGATGGACAGCTTTATGTTATTAAGGATATCGGAATGAAAGAGCCGTACATAGGTCAAACTCCTATTGTCAGCGGTGAAATCGCCGAGGATATTACAAATTACTTTGCAGTATCAGAGCAGACACCAAGCGTATGCGCTTTAGGAGTGCTTGTGAACCCTGATTTAACAGTAAACAAGGCAGGAGGATTTTTAATACAGCTTCTGCCGTTTTGCGAGGATGAAGTAATAGATAAGATTGAGGCGAATATAAATAATATTGACACTGTTACTTCAATGCTGACATCAGGTATGACTGCCGACGATATTGCAAAAAAAGCGCTTGACGGATTTGAACTTGATAAACTTGACGAAACAACAGCTTCATATAAATGCAATTGTTCAAAGGAAAGAGTTGAAGCTGCTTTAATCAGCACAGGCCTTGCAAATCTTGAGGAAATGGCAGATTCAAATGAGGATACACAGGTGGAATGTCATTTCTGCAATAAGAAGTATATTTTCACACCAAAGGATATTAAAAACCTTATTGAGAAATCTAAATAAAAAAGTTAAAAAAAGTATTGACATTTAATCGTTAATATTGTATTATATAACCCGTCGCAAGTACGACGCACGGGAGCATAGCTCAGCTGGGAGAGCATCTGCCTTACAAGCAGAGGGTCACAGGTTCGAGCCCTGTTGTTCCCACCATAAGTATTCAAATCGGGTTAGTCCCGGTTTGAATACTAAAGTTCAAATGGCCCGGTAGTTCAGTTGGTTAGAACGCCAGCCTGTCACGCTGGAGGTCGAC
>CAYXLH010000076.1:0-8830 GCA_964465835.1 uncultured Bacteroides sp.
ATAACAAATAAAGGCTCAAAATGGGAAATGAAAAATTCATTAATATTCATATGGTCACTTTTTCCTGTTTTATCCTGCATTACTTTTTTAAGTATGAACAGCAGAGTAAAGAATAAAAAATGGTCAATATTGGGTTGGGTATCAATTATTCTAAATATTATATTGATTTTATCTTTTGTTATTCCTATGTTTTTGAACAATCCAAATGAAAGACCTTATTATGCGGATGTAGAAAAAGCTCCCGAAGTAATTGACTTTATGACAGATGAACAAAAGAAAATCTATTATAATGATTATTCATATGAGTTTTCTTCCGATTTTAAGATAACAGATGAATATGTAGAATATCAAAACGCATATGACAATTGGGCTAAAAAAGAAAAGGAATGGGAAAATCAGCCTAATATTAAAGCTCAAATTAATAAGTATGAAAATTTTAATAGTAATAAATACATAGTAACAATTGCATCTTTATTAGCGATATTTGTAATATATGTGATATTTCTGATTATTGCATTAACGGATAGAGCAAAATATTTAAAACTATTAGAGCAATCAGAAAACAAAACCAATATTACAAATAAAATTAATTCTTTTACAAAAAATGTTTCCGAAAAAACAAAAACTCAATCCAACAATATTAAACAAATTGATATAAATTCAGTAAGCGAAGATGAATTGTCAACTTTACAAGGTTTGACAATTGTTGATGCTAAGAAAGCTATAGCTTACAGAGATGAACATAATGGTTTTAATAATGTTGATGAGTTTTTTAATTGTATAAATGCAAAGCCGCATATTATTGTTGCACTCGAAAAGCAGTTGACTGTGGGCGAATACAAAGCTGTTAAAGTGACAAAAGCTGATAATTCCGGTAAAAGAATGCTCGATTTGTAATGAGGGTACATAGAATTGTTGAAAAAACCTATGCTGAAGGACCAGGATGTAGATTTTGTATCTGGGTGCAGGGATGCAATCATAAGTGTGATGGTTGCTTTGCTACGGAACTTTGGAATTTTGAAGGCGGATATGATATTTCTATAGATGATATTATATTAAAAATTGAATCAGTTGAAAAAGATATTTGCGGAATAACATTTTTGGGCGGAGAGCCGTTTGAATATGCAGAGGAGTTATCAATAATTGCAAAATATATTCATTCAATAAATAAAAGTGTTGTTACTTTTACAGGCTACTGTTATGAGCAATTGTTAAACAAATCTGTGATGACTTCATTGCTTAATCAAACAGATTTGTTAATTGATGGAAAATTTGAAAAGTCTTTGGTCGATTATTCAAGACCACTTGTTGGATCATCAAATCAAAGATTTATTTATTTAACAGATCGAATTTCGTCGGAAGAAATAGAACACTATGAAAATAGATTTGAAATCAGGATTACAAGTGACGGTACGATTGAATTCAATGGTATGGGAAATATAGAAAAATTAGAAGAATTTATACAAAGCAAAAAGGAGTCAATATGAATACAACAAAATTTATGCAGGATTTTGCAAATCTTGTTAATGCCGGTTTTCCTTATATTTATATACCTTCCTATGAGGAAGAACGAATTACAAATACAATTAGGAATACGCTTAGGAATAAAGAACTAATAAAAAATGACAGAAAATTATATGTATGGACTCAGACCGATGGTTTAGTTAATGATGAAACAAAGGTCAGAGATACATCAAATCCTATCAATGCTGTTGAGAGTGTTGCAAAATCAAACGAGGATGCAATTTACATATTTAAGGATTTCCATATTTATTTTGGCGGCGACAGAAACACAAGACCCGATTATGCTGTTATCAGAAAGCTAAGAGATATTATTCCAAACCTTAAGTCAAGCAGAAAAACGATTGTTTTTATTTCATCAAAACTTGTGATTCCCTGCGATATGGAAAAGGAAATATCTATTCTTGATTTCAGTCTGCCTACAGAATCAGAAATTAAATCACTTCTTAATGAATTAATAAGTGGGTTGAATCCTGAAAATGTTAAGCTTACGGAAGATGAAAAGACTTTACTTTCCCGTTCAGCGCTCGGACTTACAATGCAAGAAGCAGAAAATGCCTTTTGCAGGGCAATTGTTAATTTAAAAGGGTTAGATATTAACGCACTTTCAATTATTCATGAAGAGAAAAATCAGGTTGTCAAAAAGACAGGTGTTCTTGAATTTGTAAAGTCTGACTTAGATATTAACGATATCGGCGGACTTGAAAACCTGAAAAAATGGCTTATACGCAGAAATAATTCCTGGTCAGAAAAAGCAAAGCAGTATAATTTGCCTGCACCAAAAGGTGTTTTGATTACAGGCATACCCGGATGTGGTAAATCATTAACAGCTAAAGCAATGAGTGCGATTTGGGGATTGCCGTTACTTAAACTAGATATGGGTAAAATTTTTGGCGGAATAGTAGGCAGTTCAGAAGAAAATATGAGAAAAGCCATTGATACTGCTGAAGCAATAGCACCGTCTATTCTTTGGGTAGATGAAATTGAAAAAGGTTTTTCAGGATTAAAATCAGGCGGCGACTCCGGTACATCGGCAAGAGTATTTGGAACATTTTTGACATGGATGCAGGAAAAAACTGCCCCCGTATTTGTTATTGCAACAGCGAACAATATCAGTTCTTTACCTCCTGAACTCTTACGAAAAGGCAGATTTGATGAAATATTTTTTGTTGACTTACCTACTGCAAAAGAAAGAGAAAAAATATTTAGTGTTCATTTGAAAAAAATCATGAAAAATTCTAATATCCATCATGAACTTGAATTATCTGAAACCGTTTGCAATGAATTGGCAAATGCATCGGTAGGATATGTCGGTGCGGAAATTGAGCAAATTGTAATTTCTGCAATGTATGAGGCTTTTTATGCTGACAGAGGATTACGAAAAGAAGATGTATTAAAAGCGATTAAAGAAACTGTACCGCTTTCAAGTACACAGCGTGAACAGATTTTGTCTTTAAGAGAATGGGCAAAAGAAAGAGCAGTACTTGCAACTGCTGTTGAAGATAGAGAAAGTGCTGCACCGGATGATAGTGATGACGGAGATTTCGTTAATCATCAGGGCGGAAGAATTGTTGATTTTGATTTATAAGGAGAAGAAAAATGTCAGTTGTATTTACTTTGACCTCTGCTGCAATATTAGCAGGTATAACCTTATCAAGCGCAACTACTATAGCAGTAATTGATCAGGTGTCTGATGGTGTAAAGGATATTAATGAACCTATTGAAACAATGTTTAATAATTGTGAATTGCTTGAAAAAACACTGCTAGCTCATGGCTGTGGCGTTAATGTTATTTCAGAAAATGAAATTATAGTTGAAACTCAATGCGGTAATATGAGATATGTTAGAGAGAACGCATCTTTGCCATTTGGACTATTGCTTGATGAAATATCAAATCCGGATGAGCTGTTTGAGAATCTTAAATCATTTGAAGTTGATTACGGCAGAAATGTACAAGCTTATACCTATAATCATATTAAAGAAAACTTGACAGATGGGATGTCTATAGTTGATGAAGAGGTGCTTGAGGATGATTCATTATTCTTAACAATTAATATTGAATAAGAAAAAATTGTGAGAAAATTCTTAAAAGTATTAGCATCAACTTTTTTGGAGAAATAATATGACACAGGAAATTTTACTTAAAATCTCAAAGATATTCAGAAAAACTGATTTACTAATATTTGATTTTTCAGCGGTTGTAAATATTGATATTAACGAATTTGATTTGCTGATAAATCAAATTATTCACGACAAAATTGAAGTTGCAATCACAGATGAATTCTATAAAAATTATGATATCATTAACAATTGTGATAATGAAGAGCAAAAAAAAATCGCTCAAAAAGCATATTATTTTACCGAAAAACTTAGCCAAAGCGGAATGTTATTAAATATAGAAAAAGTATACAGTAATTACAAACTTATAAATGATTTTGCCGAGCAAAGAAGAATTTGTTATGTGTTTTATCAAATGTCAGAAATGTGTGAAGCAATAAAACAAAATTTACTTAATAATGAAGATGTTAATTTTATTGTTGTTGATGATAATGGAAATATTATCACCGAAAAAAACAATATTATTTTTACCTGCAACAGTGTTGATGAATCTATGTATGATGATTCCTTTTTTGAAATAGAAGACTTGCCTAAAACGGATAGCATCGTTCGTACAAAGGCAGGCGAAACCATAACGCTTGGAGAATTTATTGCCGGTGGCGGTGAAGGTGATGTTTTTGAGTGTAACTATAAAAGTGATTATCTGGTAAAAATTTACCATAACGGACAGTTGAATAAGCTTCGCATAAAGAAAATACTTCAAATGGAAAAGGAACAAATTCGATATAATGGATTGTGTTGGCTTGAAAAAGTAGTTTATTCAAAAGTCGGAGAACCTATTGGTTATGTTATGAAACGAGTTTATGGCAAATCATTGTCATCGGTATTTGACAGTTATGAAAGCGTTTTGGAAAACTTTCCTAATTGGAAAAAACAAGATTTAATTCAGTTGGTCATTAAAATTCTTGAAAGAATACAGTATCTTCATTTGTTCGGAATTTTAATTGGCGATTTAAGAATGAACAATATAATGATTTCCCCTGATGGTGAGCCAACAATTGTTGATTTGGATTCCTGTCAAATAGGACAATTACCTTGCCCGGCAGGTTTTGGTGATTTTACACCTGCAGAACTTCAAAAAGTTGAATTTTCAAAACAACTTAGAACTTATGAAAATGAAAGCTTTTCATGTGCAGTATTAGTGTTTAAAATCTTGTTTTGTGGTTTGCATCCATATGACCAAAGAAATGGTGCTGACACAATTGAGGAAGAAATAGCATCGATGTCATTTCCTTATCCAATAAATGTTAATGAAAGTTTTGATAAGATAGTATACGGTCCTTATGATAAAATTTGGAAAAATACACCATATCAATTTCAAAGATTCTTATATAACATTTTTAAAAATGGAGAAAGACCAAACATACAAACAATGATTATGATGTTAAAAACTTACTCTGAGTTTATAGAAAATAATAAATCAAAAAATCATAATGTTAATGAATTTTTATTTGAGGAGGAAAAATAATGAGTAAATATGAAGGATTCACAGCAGGAGATTTTGGAACATCAACCAGAAAAAGATTACCGATTTGTTTCTGTTTAGATGTCAGCGGTTCTATGGTATCGCCCATGGGTAATGGTGGCACAAGGATTAGCGAATTAAATAGGGCATTTAACCAATTTATTACTGCAATGAAACGAGATGAGAATGTTCTTCAATCTGCTGATGTTGCTGTTATTACATTTGGCGGCAAAGTAAGCATAGACAAGCCTTTTGGTTCATTACAAAAACAAGAATTTTCAAGAATTAATGTAAATGAGCGTTCTTTTACTCCTATGGGAGAAGCGATAACATCTGCCTTAAAATTGCTTGAGCTTAGAAAAAATGCATATAGAGATCGAGGAATTAAATACTTTAAACCTTGGATTGTAATAATTACTGATGGAGAACCGGAAGGTCCCAATGCAACAGATAATTTTCAACAGGCATTAGTACAAATCAATCAGCTTGAAAGAGAAAATAAGGTATTTGTGTTTAATGTAGCTATTGGTGATGATTGCAGTTTTGATAATTTGAAAAAATTATCAATTAAAAACGCAGAACCTTTCTATGTTAACGATGCAAATGATATGGACAATCTTCTTAAATATCTTGTTGCAAGCTCATCAAGTTTAGTTGCAGGCAATTTTACGGAAAACGATATAAAAATGGATAACGATGTCATTAATGGAAATGGTTTACACAAAGGTAAAAAGTTAGATATGTCAAAATTTATAAGTGAGCAAAACGACTATGTATAAAACAATAGAAATATTTTTACAAGGTGCAAGGCATAAATCAAATTGTGCTCCTTGTGAAGACAGGACATATTCACTTTCAAAAAATGGTGTTGATGTTATAGCCTTGGCAGATGGCGCAGGAAGTAAAGAATATACTTATGCGGCTGAGGGTGCTGAATGTGTCACAAAAACGATTTGTGCGTTTTTATGCGAAAAATTTGACGAAGTTTATGATATTAAAATTCAATCTTCATTAAATCAATTGATAATGACAGTTTGCCAGGACGCACTGAGAAAAAGAGCAGAAGAACTTGGTGTAGATAACATTATTGCATTATCATCTACGTTGCTATGTATTGCTGTAAATGGTGATAGGGTTATTTCCTGTCACATTGGTGATGGTGCAATCGGTTGCTTAACAAAAAATGAAATCAGAGTTGTATCAGGTCCTGAAAACGGAGAATTTGCAAGCACTACATATTTTATAACCTTACCCCAGGCTGATGAATATTTGCATATTGACAAATTTGAAAAGTCACCTGATGATGCTGTCTATTTTTTGATGAGCGACGGAACAACAGAATATGCGTTTGACGAATATAACTACAAGTTTTTTGATGGTGCGGGAAAACTTGCATTATTGGTCTATGATAAAAACGGACAAAAAAAACTAAAAGAAATTATTCAAAAGATTTTAATCGACAGTGATAAGTTTTCTGATGACTGTTCTTTTATAGCATTGCGCGTTAACAATAAAAAGCCAAATCTATTAAACAGTAAATTGAATTCTTATTCTGTGAAAAAAAAGAATAGTTCTTCACTCAATCCAAAATCAAGTGGAGACATTGATATGACAGATGAATATGTTCAAAAAATAAAAGATGAAAATAAATTTTTAGCAAATAAAAATAAAACACTTAAAATTGCAACACTCGTTTTGTCCATTTTGGTTATTCTATTTGCTATAGGTTTTGCTTTACAAACATTTTCATTGCTTAAGGCACATAATAAAAAAGAAACGGTTATTACTACCACAGAACATATAACTAATCATTCTACTGCTGAATCTTCCATTACTACAACGACTGATCCTGCATTAACAAATGCTGAAGTTAGCGAAAAAACAAAAGAGAATATTACGGATATTAAAAAAGACGAAAAAAGTTCGGTTATCGCTTCAATATCAAAAACAACAACTTCTAAAAAAGATTTAACTGATTCGACATCAAAGGGGGCAAACAAATGAACGAAAATTCGGTTATACCCTCGCTTGATAAAATTATGAATGCAGTCAACTCTGATTTGATGAGGACTTATAATGAACAATCACAGGATAGCGGTGGTGAATTAGCATCAAAAATTGAATCAATTTTTGATGCTAATGAATGGTATCTTCAGGATTACACTGAAAACACAGCAGCAGAACAGGAAGAAATTGATAAATTCATATCTAATATGCCCGATGATATTGATTTACCCAAAAAGTCAAATAAAGGTAAAATAATTGCTCTTATAATAGCTGCTGCATTTATCGTGACTTTCTTAATATGGCTGTTTTTGTAAGACAATTCATAAAATGAAAAATGATATGGTGATTATTATGGATAACAAAAATTTTAATTTAGAAGGTCCTTTAGAGGAAAATGAAAAATCTTCTAAGGATAAAATAGTAGAAGATGTTAAACTGCTTTTTCAAGATGTAAAAAACACAAAAAATGATATTAATAAAAATAAACTTTATGAAAAACTTGATTTGGTATTAAGAATTGTATTAGGTTTAGTTTCATTGAGCACGTGTGTGTTGACTGTTATAAATATGTTTTCGTTAGAATCTTTCGGCATAGTTTTTACCATTCCGCTTGCTATTGTTTGTTTTGTATGTTCTATGATTTTGTTCTTTTATAAGAAAAAGTCAATCTATAAAATTATAACGACAATACTGCTGGTATTTCTTCTTGCAGTTATGATTTTAAGAGCAGTCATGTTTATTTGAGAATTATTATTTACAAAACGGGAAAGGATTATGAATTAAAAATGAGTAACTTAGATGATGAATTAAGAAAAGCAGCAATGAGTGATTTAGATGATTATGATTATCATTCAAATCAAAAAGCATCTAAACAGTCTTCTTCAATTTCTCAAAATATCTCGCCTAATTTACAGACGGTGTACTCGACGCAAAACAATCATGCGCAACTTGCTAAATCAAATACAAAAACGGCAACTAAAACGGTGGCGGCAATATTGATTGTATTATTTGTAGTAGTTTCTGGTGTGATAGCCGGTATTTTTATACATAGCAATAGAAATAATGTATCAGAAAGTAATTACGGTCAAATTGTGGAAAACGGTGATGAGGCTGAATATTACGACGCAAGTTCTCTATCTGTTGGCGACTACTTAGAATTAGGCGAATATCCCAAAACTCAAATTACGGATACAAGATTAATTACTTATCTTAATGACCAAAACGTTAATATGAATTCTTATTCAGTTGAAACAGTTTTTGGTGATGGTGAACCATTAACAATAACATACTATTTCGGTGATTTTGAATACGAAGGTATTAAATATAGAAGAGTTTATTATGAAGCTATTGATGATAATAATGGTGAAGATGTAGGGGCAAGAGCTTCTAGCGATAAATTTGAATCAAATACAAATTACTATTTTCAATGGGAACCAATTCTATGGGATATTATAGGCGAGGTCGACGGAAATTGGCAATTATTTGCACAAAATGTAATTGATGGAAAACCGCTTGATTGTCATTCAAATTCTTGGGAAAATAGTTTTTGTCGTCAATGGATAACAAACACTTTCATAAATGATGCTTTTACAGAAGAAGAAAAAGCGCTCATTCAAATGACAGATACCAGTGAAGCCAACTACTCCAGCCAAGACCAAGTGTATTTGTTTTCTTATGATGATATTAATAATGGCTATTTTGGTTTTTTGTCTGATGAAC
>CAYXLH010000077.1:0-7502 GCA_964465835.1 uncultured Bacteroides sp.
AGACAACTTCTTTTGTATGAGAAGAATCATTTTTGCAGGTGTAAATCTCTTTACCATCTTCGGTACAGGTTGGATTAATTGTTTTAGTAAGTTCAAAACTATGACCGATTGCAGGAATATCCTCTGTATATGTGTGAGAAGAATCGTTTGAACATACAAAGGTTTTTATACCTTTTTCTTCACATGTTGGCTGTTTGGTTATACTTGCAACATAATTGTGACCAATCTTCGGTATTTCTTCTGTATGTGTATGAGAAGGATCATTTTTGCAAACAAAGGTTTTAACGCCCTTTTCAGTGCAGGTTGCAGCCTTTGTGATACGACTTTCATAATCGTGACCGATAGGATCAATCGGCGTTATATCTTTGACGACATCACATCTGCTGCAATGGATTGATTTTGAGCCGGCGATTTCACATTTCGGTTCAATATCAATTGTAAAATCTTTTTCCCAATTATGACCTAACGGATCAACATCTCTCATTTCAATTTCTTTGCACACAGAGCAAACTCGTTTTTCCGAACCCTTATCAAGACAATTCGGCGAAGAAACTGTTTCCCATTCGCCCCAAGTATGTGTATGTGCTACTTCGATGTCAAAAGATACGCTCTTGCCTTCATAAGAAATTGTAACTGTTTTTGTGCCGACAGAATTTGTTTCAAATCCTGTAACTGTATAATCTGTTACTGTTTCAACAGAGCCATCATCCTTTGTTGCTTCAATAACCATTCCACTTGCATCAAAGTTTTCAAATAATTCATAAGTGAGCTTTGAAGGTTTTGATTTTATTGTTAAATCTGTTACAACAGGGATATGATTGAGGATAATATTAACATCATTACAAATGAATGTTACATCATCACCAGCAAAATTCGAAGTGTCATCTGGACTATAATCAACTTTAATAGACGTATTCACATCTTCCAGTTTTGAAATGACTTCAAATTTGGCAATCATAAATTCACCTTTTTTGTCTGTATCTTCAACATTATTCCACATTATATTGATGTGATCATTATATCTGCCAATGTTATCTATAATTTGCCCTCCAAAACCATTTGCAATTTCTATTGACACAGGTTTCAAACAAGCACTATCATATCCGAGAATTAACCCATAACTGAATAATCCCTTATTATGACTCATATAAAATGGAATTGATATTATTTCACTGTAATCAGCCTTTAAACTATTATCTGAACTAATGACAACAGAATCACTCGTTTCAGATGCCTTTACATTAATATAAGAATTTCTGATAATTATATTATCTGAGCCGACGACATTATCATTAACTGCTTTAAACTCATACTGTTTCGCATATGCAAAATCACTGCTTTTAAATTTCAAAATAACGGCATTATCTATATCAGATGAAATTCCGGATATTGATATTTTGACTTTTCCATTACTTTCTAAGACTTTAACATCAAGGGAATTATTTGATTCAAGCCCTACATATTCAAAGTTTTCATTATCATAATCCAATGTAATGTCAATAGCGGAAAGCGAATTGGAATTAATAATGCTTAACGGTAAATCCACATATTCTCCTGCCGTTATTTCTTTTGAATCAAATGCAATAACTGTTGAAGAATTTGAAATATTAACTTTAATATTTTCTGGATTTAATATTACATCTTCATAATCACAATCATATGTATTCTCTTGATTAAATGAAACGAAAATATCAGTTGAGCCAACAGCTGTTTTATCAACTTCAAATGTTGCATACATAATTATACCGTTAGATGTATTATTATTTAATGTTCCTTGCTGATATTTCGCTTCAAATTCTCCATCTTTTACATATATTGAATCTGAAATTGTATCACTCAATATTCCATTCCAGCCCATACCTTTTGAAATTGATTTTGGCTTTAAAATATTGGAGTCATATTTAAAAATCAAATTCCAGCCCAAAAGTCCACTATTATCTTTTATGTAAATAGGGATTTCAACTGTATTCCCTGCCGTTGCACTTATAACATCTGAATAAATCGTAGGAGATTCAGCGGCAAGAGAACTAACACCACCTACAATCAATGTAGATAATATTAATACTATTGACAAAATTAAAGAAACTGGCTTTTTTAATCTATTCAAAATATACCTCCCGAATTTCTAAATTAGTTGCGGTAAACACATATAATTTACCGCAACATAATTATTTTCTATATATCTGCTTTACCTACCAGATATGCAGATAAAATTGCACTATCTCTGTTGTTAACCTTTCCATCACCATTAACATCAAGAGCCACTGTCTGGTACTGATTAATTTCTCTTAAATCAACTGTATGCTGCATCAACATTGATACATCACGGCTATTAACTCTGCCATCGCCATTATAATCACCAGTCATAACAGCCGTAACTTCATCAAGCATCTTATCACCATCAAGAAGTTTGATTAAAGTACCTGTACCCATTCTATCACTATCTGAAAGTTCATTTCCATTGACATCATAATAATGCAATTCATCATTCATAAACTCTTCTTTAAGTTCTGCAACAGTATTGGCTTTATCAGGAATTCTTCTTAAATACCTTTGAGTATCAAAGTCAAGAATAGAATTTTTTGTAAGAGTTATTTGTAGTTCAGAATTCGGTGTTACTGTAATTTCATACTTAGCCTCTTCGCCTGATGATTCAACAATTACAGTGATAGTTGTAGTACCTGGTTCAAGCATTTCAACTAAGCCGGTTTCATCTACTGTAGCCACAGACGGATTACTTGATATCCAAATAAGAGGTGTATCGCTCATATTTGAAGGAGTAATATTTACAAGCCTGCTCAACTTAAGAGATGTTCCTGCCATACATTCTTTTGAGGTTTTTCCTGTAAATTCTACTCTTGCATATTCATCTTCAGGAACATACTTCGCTGTAAATGTACCATCTTTAGTCATACACAAATAATCATCCGAATCCCATCCGACAAATACATAGCCTTCTTTGGAAGGTACAGCAGGTTCTTCTGCGGATTCTCCATAATTAGCTTTAGCTTTTGCAATTAAATCTCCATTTTCGTTGACAAATGTTGCTGTGTAAACAAGAGGAGTATAGCTTGCATATAAATCCATCGAAGATGTAATAACCTCTGAATCATTAAAGAAAGGATCATTATGTGATTCATCTGTAAATAAGCCATTATATGTATATCCTTCAACAGATTGCAAATCGTTGTCTTTAAATAATAAAGAATCTTTTATAAGGGTCTGATAATACTCGCCTTCCTGCTGCGGTAAATCAGAATAAACGGTTACAATATGATAAGCTTTCCCTGATGTTGAAGTATTAATCGCATAAAGCTCGGATACAACACCGCTGTTATTCTTGCCCAAAGCCATTGCACAGAATTGTAAATTGCAAGACTTTGTAAGAGTGATTGGTGTTTTATATTCAACAGCAGTATCAGATGTTTCAGGATTAGTTCCGTCAGTTGTATAGTAAATGACTGCTTTATCTGTTGAACAAGTCAGCTCTACAGTCTGATTAGAAGAATATTCTCCTGTTTTAACACTTGCTTCAGGAATATCAACAGTCTCTGCAAATGTATATTCAGGTACATAAATACCATCTTCAATAGCAGATGTATCTTCATCGTTACCTAAATATTTACCCGTTGCAATATTTTTCCAACCAACAAATATGTAATCCGGCGATTCGTCAATATATTCAGGTGCATCAATAAATGTTCCATATTCAACACTGTCAACTGTTGCGACATCCACTTTATCAATAATGCTATCTATTTCATCTAAATTATCCGTGCTTACATTTTCACTTGCCTTTTCTGTAGGTGCAATAAATTGAATATCATATGACTCTGTTTCATAAACAGTTGTTATTACTGTATTCTGTGTAATAATATGTTTTTCGGTTTTAGTACCATCTGAAAGTACATCTTCAACCTTTGTTGTATCACTTAAATCCCATGATACTTTTATTCCATCCTGCTCAGCTACTTCAGGAAGCCATTTTTCAACATCCTCACCATAAGACAGAGTTTCCAGTTTTACTTCCTGTTTGCCCCAATCTACAAATACTACAACATATTTTTCTTTTTCACATTGCGGATAAACCTGAAGATTATCATTAACATTAACAGTAGACTGATTCCAGTTCGTAAATCTGTATCCCTCCGGAATATTTAATTTACTGATATCGGGTGATGTTACAGTATCTCCCTGCTCAACCTTTTCACTGTATACGATGGTTTTGTTATCATAATCATAGAAATCAACAGTAAATACTTGTTTTGGCGCATATACTTTTCCTATTTCAATAGCATTAGTACAGCCTTCAACTGAAGCAACGATTGTATAATCTCCTGTTTCAACTGTAGGAGCTTCCTTTAATTTAGCATTATCAATAACAATTTCACCATTTGTACCAATTGTTGTTGTGCCAAGATATTCATTAGTATAATCAGCTGCCTGCGTGTATTTATAAATATAAACTGTTGCTTCACGACCTGCTAAACTTTTATCAACATTACCTTTAATATTTACGACCTGCTCTTTTGAAGCACTGACATCCTTTGCAGGAACATCTGTTTTATATCTATAATACTTTGTAGTTGTACCTTTAACTACTTGCGTATCTTCCTGCTTGGTTGCCGATGTTGCTTGACGAGTATTACTCCAACTTGACCAATCAGACCACTTTGCAAAAGTACGCAATTTTTTATAATTAGAATACTTTTGTCTCTTTACTGTAACCTTTGTCGAAGATTTACTCTTGGCAGTATTCCACCAGTAAGTATCTTTACACTCTGCGGTATTCTGCCATTTGATTGCATTAGCATCACTATTGTAACTCTTATTGCTTGTGCTGTAGAAGCAATGGAATTTGTTATATGTAGATGACTTGTTCCATGCTATACCTCTATTAATAGCACCGTAACTGCCGCCTCTGCACCAATGCCAGTAAAGATATCCTTGAGTGGCTGTACTATCAATAACTAACTTTTCATTATTATTTGTCCATGCACTCTTAGGTGATACATGATATTTTTTATAATAATAGTTTCCTGTATCAAATCCTGATGGGAAATTGTCAACATAATCGATAGTTTGAGTACTTTGCTTTGTCCAAGTATAACTTTCCTCATACCAACCGCTCATTGTGCTATCATAAGATGTGGTTGTTGACTTTGTTCTGTATCTATACTGTGTAACATCAGGTGAAATATCTGTCTTGGTTTCAATATTTGAAACACCATTTTCACCTACTTTAACGGGAACAGTATCTGTATATTCAATCCAATCAGACCAATTATTACTATTATCTATTTTAATAGAAACAGGCTTTGCAACAGGTCCCAAGTCTCCATAGTCATTTATTGTATACACCTCTGCTGAATAAGCAAATTCTCCAAATGGTACAAATACATCTATGGCCTTTGTTTCTTTTGCTTTAAGTGTAAATGCATAAGATTCGGTTTCTGTCAAAAGATAACCTGTTTCTGTTTTTAAAGCCACAACAAGTCTTGCCTTTTTAACTGATATCGAAGTACCATTTTTAACAGAAACACTAACCTTGTAACCATTTATTTCAGTACCGTTTTCGTTTTCCTTGTCCTGTTCTACAGCAGTAATTGTAGATGAAACAGGATAATTTTCATTGTACCACTCATAATTTGTATTTACTGTTGTATCGCCTTCAATTTTTGAAAAGTCTATATCCCAACCAATAAATTTATAACCTTGATGATCAATCTTATTAATGTCATCAATGGTCGGTGCTGTTGCAGGCTGATGATATTTTACAGTTTCTGTCTTTAATACCTTTCCTGTCAAACTATCAACAAATTTAACTGTATACTTGTTCGCCTCAAATACAGCTCTTACAATAGTATCTGCCTTTACATTTGAATATGAGCTATCCCATTTTACAAAAGTATAACCTGGTTGACTTGGATTTTCAGGCGGTGTTGCATCATGACCATATACAACACTCTGAGTAATTATGTCTGTATTAGTAATTGTATCATAGAAAGTTACATTGACATTATTATGTACTGTGATTTTAGGCTTTGAAGAGCCGACAGTTGATGAATATGAATTAACAGATACTATTTCTGCAGTATAAGTTCCTGCTTTAGCAAAACAACTGCTTGGATATGTAAATGTATTGCTCTTAACGCCTGTTTTTTCATATACCTTTGTACCTGATGAATTATATAATCTTAATGTATATGAATCAGTACCACTTGATGAAGTCCAACTTACTGTCGCTGTATCATTTAAACCAATATCACTATAACCCGAAGATACATTTAAGGTAGCAGCACCCGGCTTAGTCTGCCCTGTTTTAAAGCTTTTTACACCAGACTGATACCATCTACCACCAATTTTTACAACAAACTTATAGTAATATGTTGTATTTGCAGATAATGACTTATTCATTATCTTTGTTACATTAACTGATAAATCTTTTTTACTTTTCGGAGAACTGCTCCAATCATTAACACGGCAGTAATCCATTGTCTTTGTATCTGCATGAGTTTTGGTTGCATTAGTTACGCCATCAACATTTGTAACTTCGGTTCTATTAGTGCTTAAATAATATCCCCACTTCTGCACACTTGCAGTTTGATTTAAACTTGCATTAAGCTTTGCTGACGAATTTGTAATGCTGTTTGCTTCATTTGCTGTTATTTTATAACTAATTGAAGAACTATAATTTGGATGAGCATATGCACTTACTTTAAATGCCTTGTAATTTGGATCCCTCCATTTAATATTTACACAACTTGATGAATAATTACCCCAGCCCGTATTTCCTTCAACAGTTCTAATCTTTTTTGTTTTTGAATTGTATTCAAGTATAAATCCAACATGTGAATATTTTGATTTACCATTTGTAAAAAATACTATATCTCCCTTTTGTGGTGTATAATTTGAAGGTGAATATAAAACCCCCTGTTTATTTAAAGCATCTGCCATAGGTGAACAGCCAGCTGTTTTCGGAACAACTTTCGTTGAAATGCCAGCTTGATTAATACACCATGAAACAAAGGTAGCGCACCAGTAATATTTGTAAGAACCTCCTATTTTTCCATACCAATGCGTATATTTATTATCATCACTGTAATAACCGATTTTTTCTGATGTTGCAATAGACATTAATTTATCAACTACATCATTTCTATTTGCTGCTTCTGCTGTAATAGCATGATACGGCAAAATTGTAAACATCATTATCAACGCTAAAAACAACGATAATGATTTCTTTGAAAACGCTTGTATTCTGTCTTTCATTGTGTTTTACCTCTCATTCTGTTTAGTGTTAGTGATATATAACTAACATTATATATAAAAAATTTTCATTTGTAAATAGAATTCAGCAAGATTTTAGTGATTTTTCACTAACAAGTGAATATATAGTGATATATCATCAAAGTATAATATTACTTTGAGGTGAACTATGGGTATTTATGAATTAGTTGTTGAAAGAATATATGAACTATGCAAGGAAAGAGAAATAACCC
>CAYXLH010000077.1:7512-8474 GCA_964465835.1 uncultured Bacteroides sp.
TTCCCAATCAACAATTAAAAGCATTTTAAATGGCGAAAGTAAAAATCCCGGTATTGTAACCATCAAAAAAATTTGCGATGGTCTTGATATTTCAATAATTGATTTTTTTGATACTCAAAAATTCAAAGAACTTGAACAGGAATTAAAATAATAACTCTAAAATGAGATTTGCTCCGATTTTAAAACCATTTCAAAAATTCAGTTTGCTTTCCTCGTAAGCAATCGTTGTCAAATCATCAATAAGTTCTTTCAATTTTGCTTTTTGATTATTAGACAATTCTGTCATCAATTCTTTTTCAATCTCATAAGATTTCTTTTTAGCAGATAAGTATTTACTATCTGCTATTTTTATATCATCCTGCATCTTAATAAAAATTTTTTCTATTATGTAATCCTTCATTTTTCCTCCTCACAGGAGTTATTTCCCAAAACCATTTTATTACCATCATATTTAAAGTAAAAACCCTATTCGCAACTGAATAGGGTTTTTATGGGTTATTCTGTTTTATTGTAGGTAAAAATCAGTTCATCAAATATGATTTCTCGGACTTGGTTAGCGATGTTATTCATTTGCTGCACCCAAAGCATTTGATTTTCTGCTTTGAGCTGTTCGGTTATGTCCTGCTTTTCTGCAAACTCTTTTATAAGCTTATCATACATTTCCTTTGCTTGTTTATCTATCGTTTCCAGATAATCGGCAAGGGTCATTTTGCAGAGCATAGAGTAATAAATTGTTGGATGAAATTCACGCAGATAATTTGCGTGACGGTGCCCCCAAATGCCTATTACTCTTTTGGGTTGGTTTGCTTCTTTGAAATTGGGATAATTCAGTCCGTCAATTTCAATGTATGTAAGATTGTTTTGCACTTTCAAGTATCATACCTCCCAGTAAATTATTTTGTGTGTAGAAAGTGTATATCGCCATAAGATTTGTAAGCAGGCTTTGAGAAATGGATGAGAAT
>CAYXLH010000078.1:0-8383 GCA_964465835.1 uncultured Bacteroides sp.
ATTAAAGTCTTATCATATAGTGACCTTGAGGTATTGGATATACTGTTTTCAAATTGTCCTGATGATTTGAAGCTATCTACAGATGAATTAAAGAATATGGCAGATTCTATTGTACCTCCAGGACAAAAAGATACAGAAAAATCAGGAATTGAATATTCTATTCTTGTTGGAAACAACAATAAACCGATCATTATGTTCAATCCAGTATAAAAATGTTAATTAATTCAAATAATTCTATAAGAAATATGACTGCTCATTGTTGCAGTAATGAATATATTTCTTTCCTATAAAAAATATGCACCCCAAAAGTGTCTAACTTTTGGGGTGCATATCATAGTTGTTCTTGGTTTACTTCGTTATGGAACCTTATCTTGTGTTAATATCCTTAAGTATTACTGCACATCAGCTATATGTCTGCTGTTTTTTGCTGTTGCTTATTTTGTCTGTTTGTGGTATATTATGTTAGTAAGTATAAAATAATACGCAGAGAGGGTGTAACCTTGCAGAATATTACGGATGTGTTATCTAATTTTAATTTTAAGGGTAATTTGATAGACTGTCGTGAGTTCGGCTCAGGTCATATTAATAAAACATATATTGCGACTTATAAAAAGGATGACGGTACAAATCAAAGTTATGTTGTTCAGCAGCTTAACGGTACCGTGTTTAAAAACATTGAAAGACTTATGGATAATGTTTTTGCCGTTACTTCACATATAAGAAATCATATTAAAGAATACGGCGGCGATCCTGACAGGGAAACTCTGCATTATATTAAAACCAATGACGGTAAAAAGTTTTATAAGGATTCCCGGGGCAGGTGCTATCGTGCATATATTTTTGTAAAAGACAGTATTAGCTATGACAGCGTTGATAACGCTGAGATTTTTAAATCCAGCGGCGAGGCTTTCGGTAAATTCCAGCGTCTGCTTGCTGACTTTGATGCCGACACTCTGTTTGAAACCATACCTGATTTTCATAATACAAAATGGCGTTATGATAACGAGTTTATCCCAGCAGTTGAAAATGATTTAAGCGGCAGAAAAAATACCTGTCCTGATGAGATTAATTTTGTAAAAGCCAGGGAAAATGACACAGGTGTTCTTGTTGATTTGATAAAAAGCGGTGATTTGCCGCTTCGTGTTACACATAACGATACTAAACTTAATAATGTTATGTTTGACACCGATACAAACAGGTGCGTATGCGTTATTGATCTTGATACCGTTATGCCCGGACTTGCGCTTTACGATTTCGGCGACTCTATACGTTTCGGCGCCAATACCGCCGCTGAGGACGAGCCTGATTTGGATAAGGTAAGTCTTAGTCTTGAATATTTTAAGGCTTATGCCGAGGGTTTCCTCGGCGAGGCAGGTTCAGCATTAAATCAGTGCGAAATTGCTAATCTTGCTTTTGCCGCAAAGATGATGACCTTTGAGTGCGGAATGAGATTTTTAACCGATTACCTTAACGGTGATACATATTTCAGAACGGATTATCCCGAACACAATCTTGTACGTGCAAGAAATCAGTTTAAGCTTGTATCTGATATTGAAGCAAAGATGCCCCAG
This sequence comes from uncultured Bacteroides sp., assembly GCA_964465835.1. Taxonomy (GTDB): domain Bacteria; phylum Bacillota; class Clostridia; order Oscillospirales; family Acutalibacteraceae; genus Eubacterium_R. The sequence goes on from CAYXLH010000078.1 coordinate 1,572, forward strand.
ATGGAGCAGATTATCAAAGATATTACTGAATAAATAATTACTATGATTTTATGTTAGAAGAAAATTTATGAAAAAACACTATGTGCTTTTTGTCTTTTGTAATGTTGCTTGCTTCGATTATATCCCTGATTATAGTTAAAAGGCAGTTCGCTTGAACTGCCTTTTAAAATTACTTATTGTTTTTTAATGCTCTTTCAAGCCATACAACACCTAAATCAAGAGCGTTGAAAAGTCCTTTCTTTTCACTCTTTTTAATTATTCTGCTCTTAGGTGATAAATCGGTGTCTGTGCTGAGAAGCTGAATTGCAACGCTGTCTGAAAGATTTATATCTTTAAAATCAACAGCATTTTTTACTGTAAGGCAAACAATATAAGGGTCAGCCATACTACCATAATATACAACATTCTTGCTTCTTATCAATGGTCTGCCTTTGTATTCAAGCAGTTCTTCTTTCTTTTCTTCTGCCACAATAATCCTCCTTTATTACCGTTACCCTAAGTAAGACTTTACCATCTCTGCCAAAAGCTCGTCACGGTCAATTCTGCGAATAAGGCTTCGTGCATTTTTATAAGTGGTGATGTAAGTAGGATCTTCAGACAGAATATATCCTACTATTTGGTTGATAGGGTTATATCCTTTTTCACGAAGAGCGTCATAAACTTCCGTCAGGGTTTCTTTCATCACGTCCTCATTTTCGTTGCCGATTTTAAAGGTCATAGTCTTATCAGTCATAGTAAAGTCACCTCCATATAGATTTTGCAATGTATTGCAGTGATTGCTATTCCATATAATTATAAACATATTTTTGGTAAATTACAATAGTTTTATAATAATTTTAACGTAAAATAAGCAAAAAACTTGACTTACGGTCCATATTTGTTTATAATTTCTATGATATATAAAGGCTGTGAACAAGTGTAAGTAGGTTTTATGAACCGATTAAGAGAGTGCGCGGTGGGTGCAAGCGCAACGGTTATTATTACTGAATTTCAGCTTGGAAGCCCCCTGTGAAATCATAAGCAGGGCGTAACGCTGCGTTAAAGCGTAGAGTGGCATTGCTTTAGCAGTGCAATTTGAGTGGTACCACGGATTTTTCCGCCTCATTTTTTGAGGCGGTTATTTTTTTAAACGGAGGGAATTATGGACGAGAAAATTGTCACTCTGAAAGAAAAATTTGAGTCGGAACTTGAAAAAATCAAAACTCTTTCCGAACTTGAGGAAATCAGAGTAGCATATCTTGGCAAAAAGGGAAGCGTTACCGATTTGCTTAAAGGTATGAGAGAACTTTCAAATGAACAGAAAAAGGCTTTCGGTCAGGAGGTTAACCGTCTTAAAGGCTCGGTTGCAGACAGAATTGCCGAAAAAACACAGGAACTTAAAGAAAAGGAAATTCAGGCTGAAATCAATATGATGCCGGAGTTTGATTTGTCAATGCCGGCAAATCTTTCAAGAGGCTCATATCACCCGATTACCCTTGTTCAGCGTGAGTGTGAAAATATATTTAAGTCAATGGGATTTACCGTAGAGGACTATGCAGAGGTTGTAACTGATTACGAGTGCTTTGAGGCGGTTAATGTTCCAAAGGATCATCCGGCACGTGATATGCAGGATACTTATTATCTTGAAAACGGCCAGCTCCTTAAATCTCAGACTTCTGCGGCACAGAATGCAATACTGAGAAAATATAAGGACGCTCTTCTTAACGACGGCGTTCCCATTAAGGCAATATTCCCGGGCAGATGCTTCAGAAACGAAGCAACCGACGCCTGCCATGAAAATACTTTCTTCCAGATGGAAGGTATTATGGTTGATAAGGATATATCTATTTCAAACCTTATTTATTTTATGAAAACAATGCTGTCTGAGGTGTTCCAAAAGGACATCAAGGTAAGGCTTCGCCCTGGATTTTTCCCATTTGTTGAACCGGGATTTGAGCTTGATATAAGCTGTCTTATATGCGGCGGCGAGGGATGCCCATCCTGTAAGCACAGCGGATGGCTTGAACTGTGTCCCTGCGGTATGATTCATCCCGAAGTTCTGCGTATGGGCGGTATATATCCCGATAAATATACAGGCTTCGCATTCGGATTAGGTCTTACAAGACTTGTTATGATGAAATACGGTATAAAAGATATTCGCGATTTAAATGGCGGCAGCCTTAAAGCAATGTCGCAGTTTACCGACGACCAGTAAGAAAGGGGAGTGAACTAAATGTTTTTATCAATGAATTGGATTCAGGACTTTGTTGATTTATCAGGTCTTGATTTACTTAAACTTATAAATCAGTTTTCACTCTCAACTGCTGAGGTTGAAAACGAAATATTTATGAAAGGTTCCGATTTATCCGGCGTTGTTGTTGCCGAGATTAAATCAGTAGAACCTCATCCGGATTCCAAGAAGCTTCATCTTCTTAAAGTGGATGCAGGCGAAAGTGAACTTATAGACGTTGTCTGCGGAGCACCCAACGTAAGAGTTGGTATGAAGACTGCTTTTGCAAAAGTCGGCGCAAAGATAGGCGAGATTGAAATTGCACCAAGACCACTTGCAGGTTTTATGTCAAATGGTATGTGCTGCAGTGAAAAAGAAATCGGAATTTCCGATGACAATTCTGGCATTATGGAAATCACCGACGATTTGCCTAACGGTACCGATATTAAAGATGCTTATGCAATTGATGATATTGTGTTTGAGGTTGACAACAAATCTCTTACTAATCGTCCAGATTTGTGGGGTCATTACGGTATCGCAAGAGAATTTGCCGCATTGGCACACAGACCCCTTAAACCTCTTGATACAGCGGATTTAAGTAAATACAACTCACTGCCTAAAGTGGATTTGAAAATTCTTGACCCTCTCTGTCAGCGTTATTCCTGCCTGCAGGTTGAGAATATCACCAAAACCGTATCTCCCGTAAATATGAGAATACGTTTGTATTAGTGCGGAATGAGAGCAATCAATTTCCTTGCTGACCTTACAAACTATCTTATGCTTGAAATGGGTCAGCCTATGCACGCTTTTGACTCACGCAAGGTCGGCAAAATCAGAATCAGGAGATTTGATAAGCCGTTCACCTTTAAAACTCTTGATGGTGTTGAGAGAAATATTGACGAAAATACACTGATGATTTGCAACGACGAAAACCCTGTTGCTATTGCAGGTATTATGGGCGGACTTGACAGTGAAATTGTTGATGATACAACTACTCTTACCCTTGAATCAGCAACCTTTGACGCTGCCTCTATCCGTAAATCAACCGTTCGTCTTTCACACAGAACGGATGCGTCTATGCGTTATGAAAAGTGTCTTGACCCTGAAATGACAGTTCCTGCCGTTGCAAGATTTGTTAAACTGCTTCAGGATTCCGACCCGGAAAGTACAGTCGTATCTGCTCTTACTGACGAATACGCTTATCATTACGATACAGTTGAACTTAATTTTGATAAGGCTTTTGTTGACAAATATACAGGTATTGATATTAAAAACGATACCATTATTGAAACACTTACTTCCCTTGGATTTACGGCAAGCGTAAGTGATGATGTTTTTGATGTTGTTGTACCGAGCTGGAGAGCTACAAAAGACGTTACAATGAATGCCGATATTATTGAGGAAATTACAAGAATTTACGGTTATGATAATTTTGACGTTCATACAACACGTTCACCGTTATATCCTGTAAGACCTTATACTGAAAAAACTCTTGAAGATAAGATTAAGGATCTTCTTGTAAAGCGTTTTTCTCTTCACGAGCTTCACTCTTATGTTTGGGCATACTATGATGAACTTAAGACGCTCGGTATTGACGTTGAGGGTGAAATTAAGCTTGTAAATGCTACAAACCCAAATATTGAAACTATCAGAAAATCAATAATTCCCACACAGCTTTGCCAGCTTAAAATCAACACCTCCTTTGCCTCAGATTTCGGTATTTTTGAAATCGGCAGAGTTGTAAGCGGTATTGATGAAAATAATCTTTGCATTGAAAATAAAAAGCTTGCGATAACTCTTTATTCTAAAACAAAGAGTGTTCCTCAGCTTTACTTTGAACTTCGTGATATGATTGAAGTTATGATATCCGACCTGCGCCACAAAGTAGTAAAGTATGAAGCAAAAGAAGCAGTAAGCAATTATCAGCATCCGAGGAATCTTAACAGCATTATTGCTGACGGTAAAGAAATCGGCGAAATCGGAATTGTACATCCTGTAGTATCAAAGAAGATTGATAAAAAGGCTTCAATCGTGTTTGCCGAAATTGATGTGGAGCTTCTTGCCGAAATTGAAAATGCTTCAATTCAGTATGATGAGCCTTCAAAATTCCCGTCAATGGATATTGATTTGTCATTTGTAAGTGATAAATTTGCTCCTATTGCAAAGGCTATTGAGAATGCAGAGTGTTCGCTTATCAAAAAGGTTGAGGTTACGGATGTATATGAGGATGTTAATTCCAAGTCAATTACAACAAGAATTACCTTTGCAAATCCTCAGAGAACTCTTACAAGAGAAGAAGTACAGACAGTTGCAGATTCAATCATCAGCGACCTTAAATCAAAGGGAATTTTATTAAAAAGTTAATTCATAAAGCAGACTCGAAGCCTATTGGGTCTGCTTTTATGATATTTGGTGAAAACACGTATAAAATAATAAAAAATAATAATTTTATTATTGATATTGTTTTAACAACGTGTTAAAATGTACAATGGTTGTATATGAAACTTTTAACAATTTTCATATATAAAACTTATGAAGGAGGACCAAAATGAACAATTCAGCAGAAGTAAACGAAGCACGCAGAAGAATTGAATATCTTTTTAACGATGGTTCATTTACAGAGATTGACGCTTTTGCAAAATCTGCCGACGGCGAGGTTGAAGTTATTGCAGGATGCGGTAATGTAGGAAATGCTGGATATTGCTATGCAATATCACAGGATGTTTCTGTTAACGGCGGTGCTATCAGCGTTGCTCAGTGCGCTAAAATTAAAAAGGTTTATAATCTGGCTAAAAAAACAGGATATCCTGTTATTACAATATATGACTCCAACGGAGTTAAACTTACAGAGGGATTTGAGGCGCTTTCCGCCTATGGCGGTCTTGTTAAAGACGTCACCGCACTTTCCGGTGTAGTTCCTCAGATAGCAGTTGTAGCAGGCGCCTGCGTGGGTACATCTGCTCTTATGGCAAATATGGCTGATGTTGTTATCGCAGTTAAGGATGCAGACTTTTATGTTACCGCTCCCAGTGAAATAACTGTTGAAGAAAGTTATTCAGCCGGTACAGTTGATATTATGACAGATACAGTAGAAGAAGCTTTGGATGCAGCTAAAAAAGTTAAAGCGCTTCTTCCTGCTAATAATCTTGAAGCTGTGTATATTTCTGCAGATATTTGTACACCTCCTGTGCTTCAGGCTGCTGATGGCGTTACTGCCTCACAGACTGTTGAGGCAATCGCTGATGCTTCTACCATTGTAGAATTTAAAGCAGGCTATGGTGAAAATGTTGTTACTGCTCTCGGCACTGTTATGGGACAGCCTGTTGGCTTTGTCGCTTTTGACGGCAAGGCAGTTTGTCCGGCTTGTGCCTATAAGGCAGAAGCTATGATTAAACTCTGCGACGCTTATAATATTCCTATAATTACTGTTGCAAACGCCGACGGGCTTGAAAAGAATAAGGAAAATCAGATGCTTGTGGCAGCCACAAAGTTAACATCTGCTTATGCTTGTGCAACATCTGCAAAAATAAGCCTTGTTACAGGTCAGTCGATCGGTGCAGCTTATATAATTCTTGCAGGTAAGGGCGCAAATGCAGATCTTACATTTGCCTGGGATAGTGCAGTTGCTTCACCTCTTGACGCTCAGGCGGCTGTTGCATTTCTTTATAATGACAGACTTGCCAATGGTGAGAACAGAGCTGAGCTTGAAAAAGAATATAAAGAAACAATTGGTTCACCGTTTACTGCCGCTGCCTGTGGAGCAATTGACGATGTGTTCCCAGCACAGGATACAAGAGATAAAATCGCTGAAGCTCTTTATATGCTCAGCAGTAAACGTGAAACTACAATAGCAAGAAAACATTCAGTTAAATAATAACTTTAAGGAGGATAAAATAATGAAAAATTATACAATTACAGTAAATGGTACACCTTATAACGTAACGGTAGAAGAGGGCGCTTCGGCACCTGCAGCAGCTCCTGTTCCTGCAGCAGCACCTGCACCGGCAGCTCCGGCAGCAGAGACTCCTGCTCCTGCACCAGCTCCTGCGGCTCCTGCTGCAGCAGGTTCTGTATCTGTTGACGCTCCTATGCCCGGTAACATCCTTGATGTTAAGGTTTCAAATGGTGCTGCTGTTAAAAAAGGCGACGTTCTCATTATTCTTGAAGCAATGAAAATGGAAAATGAGATTGTATCTCCTCAGGACGGTACCGTTGCTTCCGTTAACGTAAATAAAGGCGACAGCGTAGAAGCAGGAACAACACTTGTTACTCTTGCTTAATCAGGTGAGACAAAACCGAACAAGCCTGTAACGGTTTGATTAGATTAATTTTATACGAGGTAAAAAAATGGCTAAAATTGGAATTACCGAGACAGTTCTCCGTGACGCACATCAGTCTTTGATTGCCACAAGAATGAGAACTGACGAGTTTGTCAATATCCTTGAAAAAATGGATAAAATCGGTTTTCATTCGCTTGAATGCTGGGGAGGAGCAACCTTTGATTCCTGTTTGCGATTCCTTGATGAAGACCCATGGGACAGACTTCGTCTTATCAGAGAAAAATGTCCTAATACAAAGCTTCTTTTGCTTTTCAGAGGTCAGA
>CAYXLH010000079.1:0-8364 GCA_964465835.1 uncultured Bacteroides sp.
TGTGTTCCTGCCCATATTTTGTTTGATGTGCCTATAACTGGCACGCTATATCTATCGCTGTCTGTGTTTCTCCAAAAGAAGAAGCCCAACTGTCAAAATGCCCAAGCCCTAACTTCTGAAGCGTGCCATACTGGAGATAGCGCATATTGGTGTAAAGCTCCGTCATGCTGTTGCTGATCGGTGTGCCCGTCGCAAAAGTCACGCCCTTGCCGCCCGTTATTTCAGAGAAGGATTGTCAAGTGTGTTTGCAAACTTTTTTATGTACTTTCCACTGACAACCGCCTCCCCGCACTACCTTGAGTTTCTATTTCCAATGGCACATCCTAAAGTAATTCAGTGTTTTTCTTCCGTAACTTTCAGTGTGGATTCTTCGTTTCCAGATTTGACTGTGTGATTTTCCTAACAGGCATAAAGCGTTCCTTCCTTTACGGCTTTGTAAAGTTAAGAGCGCTGTAAATTTATATGTGAGACTGGCTTTGAAAAAATGGCAGAGAATGGCCAGGGAAAGCTATCTAAAACTACACACATTAAAACCCTCTAGCTTTACTCTGGTCATTCGTGACTCGACACAATGCGGTCTCACTCGCTCGGTACTTTTTTTATTCAATTTTTGTCACTTTTCTTTCCGCTTTCCCGTATTTCCCGACCCCCGCACTTCCTCGTGGTAAAGGTAATTCACAATCGTGGGGCTTCCTTTCGGACTTCTCCCATCAGGGAGATAATTATCGATATATCCGTAACCTTGCTCTTTCGCATAGTCCCTCATATCCTGTTCCAGCAGCCGCCAGTAATCCTTCGCACCCTTTTTATAAATCTCATCGTATAACGGTACAAGATTCGGGTATTTCTCTTTTATATACTCCAAAATGACAGCTTTATAATCCCCCCGCAGATTCAGGTTCTCAAGCCATATGAAATCGCACCGGTCTTTGCTGCGCTCAATGATAGCCGATATGTCTGTAATCCCCGGAAAGATAGGGGAGATAAAACACACTGTCCGGATGCCCGCCTCATATATCTTTTTCATTGCGGCAAGCCGCCTTTCGATGCTGACCGCCGCATCCATATCATTCTTAAAATCCTCATCCAGTGTATTGACCGACCATGATACCGTTACATCTTTCATGGAAGATAACAGATCCAGGTCACGGAGTACCAGATCTGATTTCGTACAGATCATAATCTTTGCCCCGCTGTCCCTTAACTGCAAAAGCAGTTCCCGTGTACGGCCATACTGCTGTTCCAGAGGATTGTAACCGTCCGTCACAGAACCAATTACCACAAGCTGTCCTTCATATTTTTCAGGCTTCTTTATTTCCGGCCACATTTTCACATCAAGAAATGTCCCCCATTTTTCATCATGCCCCGTAAACCGTTTCATAAAAGAGGCATAACAATATCTGCAGGCATGTGGGCATCCTACATAGGGATTGACTGAATATCCCCCTACCGGGAGACTTGATCTTGTCATGACATTCTTTGCTTCAATGATTTTTATATTCTCCGGTCTTATCTGTTCTGCCATCACATGTACTCCTTAAATAAATTCATCCGGAAATTCCTGAACCATTTCCTCCTCTGCCAGTATTCCCAGCAGATCCTCTTTCATAAAGACTTTCACACCCTGGGCTTTTGCCTGTTCACAGATGGAAAATACCCATTCAGGTTTAGATTCTGCTTTTCCTTTCCGCTTTCCTGTTTCCGTACCGATTACGACCCATTCGATACCAGATAAATCCAATGCCCCAACATCATCAAACATTGGTTCAAAAGTGACATGGTAATGCTTTGCCCTGATATGCTGTTTCAATTCTGCAATACGCTGCTTCTCTTTGGCAGAGGTAACCGTGACACCCATCCACGCATTTTCCATCCCTACATCCATATCCAGCTTTTCCGGCCTCTTTGTCAGAAATAAATACTGGTTTTGTGGATTCGATTCTACTTTTTCAAACACTTTTTCTTTCCAGTCCGTCTGCCAGTCTGAAAGGTCGTTCTGCCCGGTCATCAGAAAATTGGCTTTATATTTTGTGTCCATACGCTTCAGCTTGCTCTCAAAAAACACTGGTTTTGAGAAATCATCCGTTGAATGGAACCTCCGGCAGTTTGTTCTCGCGTAACAGTACCGGCAGCCAATGGTGCAGCCAATTACGATATTGATATTTTTTACAGTATCCTTAATGCAGCTTAAACTCATATTCCTCTCCGTCCTCCGGGATCAACTCCTGCTTTATGTATACGCTGGCTCTCCCTCTATCAATAATCCGTCCACTTTATAATATAAGCCCTGCCGATGGACAGCAGGGCTGACAGAATGTTCTGCTGTTACAGCAGCCCACATTCTTCTTTGGTTGTCACTTTCAGGTATTCCTTCTGTGATACCAGTACAGGATTCATCTCTGTCAGGGAATACACACCGTTTTGGATATACTCTTCAGGCACAGTAGTGTCTGCAATCCTGCACACAAATAAATCGCTGCCCGCAAGTGGTATCACCTTTTTTACGCTGAGTTCATAACAATAAGGGCTGTCCGACAATACCGGCACATCCAGTGCCAAACCCGGATGAACCGCTGCTTCTTCCAGTATCTCCTGTTTCCTGCCCCCACTGCTCGCCGCAATTTTATTTGCCACGGGAAGAAGTCCCTCTGTAACGAGGCAGGCCGAAAACATCCCTGTTTCCTTTATATTGTCTTTCGTTGCTTTCTCACCGTCCATACAGACTGTTATGCATAATTCTTCGTCCCAGCAAAAACTCAGCCAGCAGAACATCCCCATGTTTACCTGATGGTCCCTGTCATAAGTACCTACTAAAAATAACTGCATAGGATGCGGGATAAACTGCTTCTTTACATCAACAGAGCGCCTTCCCAAACCAGACACCTCCGTTCTACAGACTGTACTCTTTCGGCGCGTTGCCGGACATATCCGCAATCACTGCCTGTGCATCCGCAAGATAAAATACCTCAAAGATCGGATTGTCTGCCGTCTGGTACTGCTCCTTCAGCATAGGGATTTCCATACAGGCATTTTTCACAGCCATATTGTCCTCAAACGTAACCTTTCCGTTCAGGCGTATCCATGCGAATCCAGGTGTGGATACACAAATCTCCACATTGGGGTTTGCCCGCATTTCATGGTAAACTTCCTTCTGGTTATTTGTCCCAAACCACAGCTTTCCTTCATGCTCCATCAGGAACATAAACGGACGCACCTTCGCCTTGTTGTCCCTGCTCACCGTTGCCAGATACTGTACCGGGTTCGCCTTCAAAAATTCAACAACCTCTTTCATCGTGATTCCTCCATTATTATTTTCTTACACGTCATCAAGTTCTTGACAATATGTTACGGATTTAATATACTTTGTTGGAGAAAATAGTTCAAGTACACCTTTTTCAGATATAGACGTTTCCTTACACTTTTCCGAATCTGTCAGGAACTTTATGGAGGATGAAGCCATGGAACATACAACGCCAGGCCGGAAGACCGACCGCCGGACGCTCTATACAAGGACTGTCGTAAAAGATTCCTTACTGGAGCTGCTGAAGAACACCACTTACGAGAAAATAACCGTCACGGCTGTATGCCGTCAGGCAGAGATCACAAGAACCACCTTTTACCTGCACTTTGATGACCTGACCGATGTTCTGGATGAGGTACTGGACGATGCGCTCCGGATTGCAGAACATGGATCAGCCAATCCCAACGAGGATATGCTGAAAATGCTTGACCTGATCACTTCCGGAACCGCTCCGGAGCAATTCCATACCTTTGATACCCTGCTCCCCGCCTGCCAGCGTGTGGCCGACCATCCAAAATACCGCCCTCTCTTTCAGGACGATTCCCTGTCCTCCTACATTATCGGGAGGATTTATCTGGCTGAAAAGGAAAAGATGCTTCCCCTGCTGATGGAACACTGCCGATTAAGCCTGAAAGAAGCAGACAAGGTTTATATGCTGGTCATCTATGGTGCATTTTATGTCAACAAATCCATGAACTGGAAAAAAGATGAACAGTGGTACCGGCTGCAAAGCACACTGGCTAAATTTATCCTTGGCGGTTTCAACGCTCTAAAGGCTTAACATTTACTCATGTGGGATAAAGAAGTTTACGCATTTTGTAATTACAACCTTTATGACTCTTCTTTTCGTATTTTGAAGCACCACAACAAAAAACCAGCAACCATTAATACCAATGATAATACCTGTGATACCCTCAAGCCCGGAAAAATATATAGACTGTCTGTCCGTAAGCCTTCTATCAAGAAGCGTCCTGCTCCATAGCCTGAAAAATACAAGCATAACAGCACCCCTCTTTTGTGCCGGTGTCTGCTTACAATTAGCATGACTATCAGCAGACACAAGTTCCACATACTTTCATAGAAAAATGTTGCCTGATGCCATTCCCCTAATTCTTCAACAAATACTGCATAGGGGAAAAACTGCCTGGAAGAATCTGTAACGATATTTCCATATGCTTCTTGATTGGTAAAATTGCCCCACCGTCCAATCATCTGTCCAAGCACCAAACTTGGTATCACCAAGTCCAAAAAATAGAGCAGTGGGAACCTTTTAATCCTGCAAAATATAACTGCGGTTAAAAGCCCACCCAGGACACCGCCATAAATCGCCAATCCGCCCTCCCAAATTGCAAATATCTTGATTGGGTTATCTGCATAATTTTCCCACTCAAAAATCACATAATATGCACGGGTACAGATAATGGCAACCGGCAAGGCTATCAATATAAAGTCATAAATCAGTTCCTGCTTTACATTATATTTTTTTGTCCGGTATGATGCCAATGCAAGGCCAAGGAATATTCCTATGCCAATAATAATACCATACCATGCAATATTCCAGCCCTCTATCCCAAATAAATTTTCTATCATGTATGGCTGCAACTACATCACCTCGCTTATACTACTAAAAATTCATTTTCATACTCAATATACTTGCAGAATATAAAAATACCGCATATTATTTCCGGAGCAAAATCGTTCATAACTTCTATGTTCCAGCCGCCGGCTAATCCCCGATGGGAAATTTGAATAACTGCTTTGCTACACTTATCGGATAATAAATAATTTTGGCCATTCTGCATTACCAGCAAATATTCGTTTTTATCATAAACCACCTTTGCATGGTCTACTCTCGGCATACGGTGTAAAGGCCATCCGGCTACAGTTGGATCATCCCCCTCTGCATAGTCTGGATTTGCGACTGCATATGTATCACCATTACCGTCAAACAAGATATATTGACGGTAACGGACATTTCCCATTCCATTTGGCGGGACCTCTAAGTTCACTATATCCGTGTGCAGAAGTATCGAACCATTTGCAGAATATATCTTTTTCCCCGAACCTGTAAAAGCACCTTTTATCCGGGCTGACATTATATTATTGAAGTATAAATTTCCTGCTTTCATTATGTATTTCATGCTATACCTCCCAATATCAGACAATGGAATACAGCAATACTCCGGCTGCACCTGCCCCCACCATCACATAAATGGGATTTACTTTCCATCTCCTCAAAGCCAAAAATCCAACGGCAAAAATAATTACAGAAATTATGTTGATTCCACTCAAATCAACCGGCAGGATTCTTTCCCCGTAAAAAGACATGATTACTAAGGTAATACCAGCAGACGCGATCATGGCTACGACAGCAGGGCGAATGCCTGCAAGCACTCCCTGCACCATTTTTAATCCGCGAAAACGGTAATAAATACAGGCGAGCGTCATTACAATCATACAAGACGGGAGAATACATCCTATGGTGGCTATAATCGCTCCCGGAATTCCTGCAACCTGAATCCCTACAAAGGTTGCTGAATTGATGGCAATCGGTCCTGGTGTCATTTCCGCAATCGTCATAATATCTGCAAATTGGGTCATAGTCAGCCATGGGTGAACATCAACAACCTGATTTTGAATCAGCGGCATGGCAGCATAACCACCGCCTACACTGAACAACCCAATTTGAAAAAAACTCCACAGCAGTTCCAAATAAATCATGCCTGCCTTCCTTTCCTGTCAAAATCCAAAGTGTCAACTGCACCGATTATGGCACAAATCAGGATAATCAGTATAATGTTGATTTTCATGAAACGGACAGCAGCAAAAGACGCAATCAAAACAACTATCGGCAGAACCCGTTTTTTTTGGAAAATGCTTTTTCCCATTGTAATTACCACATCACAAATTACAGCAGCTACTCCTGCAAGCATGCCTGTCATAGCCATGTTGACAATGACATTATCACGAAATGCAGTATAAAAAAAAGAAATGACAGAGATAATGATGAGCGGCGGCAGCACTGTTCCTAATACCGTTATCAAAGCCCCAATCACCCCTGCCACATGATACCCTACAAGAATAGACGCATTGACTGCGATTGCGCCGGGTGAGGATTGTGCGATTGCTGTCAAGTCCATCATTTCCTGTTCTTCTATCCAGTGTAGTTCATCAACAAATTTTTTCTTCATTAAAGGTATAATTACAAATCCACCACCGAACGTACAGGCACTTAACTGTAAAGTAGATAGAAACAGCTTTATAAATGTTTTTTGTTTCAACGTGCTTCCCTCCTTAATACACATAATTATAGCACTTGCTTTTTAATAAAGAAAATAATATAATTCAATTTATATAATAAGTAAATTCATATAAAGGTAGAATAAATATGACAATACGGCACTTAAAAATATTTTTATCAGTTTGCAGGAATAATTTCAATATAACAAAAGCTGCCGAAGAACTCCACATGACACAACCTGCAGTAAGTCTTGCTATCAAGGAACTGGAGCAGTACTACGGTATAGCTCTATTTGACAGAATTGGGAAAAGACTTAAAATCTCAGTAGCTGGGCAACGGTTTTGTGAGTATTCTGCACATATCGCCTCCATATTTAACGATATGGAAAAAGAAATGAAAGACTGGGATTCTTTTGGCGTTATAAGAATCGGGGCAAGCATCACGATCGGTTCACAGTTTCTTCCTTACTATGTGAAAGCATTTTACAATCGTTATCCCGGTACAGAGGTAAAAGTAACCGTCAGTCCATCAGAGCAGTTGGAACAGAAATTATTGAACAATGAACTGGATTTTATACTGATTGAGGGTATTCCCCATACACCAACTTTTGTTTCAGAGGAATATATGGAAGACAGTCTGACTGTAATCTGCCCTGCAAACAGCAGCTTTTATCCGGGGCAATTGCTTTCTGTTGAAGAATTTCGTCAACAGAATTTTCTTCTTCGTGAGCATGGAAGCGGCACACGCGAAACTTTTGAACGTGTAGTTGAAGCAGCAGGTTTTTCTGTTTCTCCTATCTGGGAAGCCATGAGCACCACGGCTTTGGTAAATGCTGTTATCAACGGGCTTGGGATTGCCGTATTACCACATCGTATGGTAATCGGGCCTATAGAACGTGGGCTTGTTGTTGCTGTCCATGTAAAAGGACTTAGTTTCAAACGAAAGTTCAATATCGTATATCATAAAAAAAAATTTCTTACTTCATCAGCTAAATCTTTTATTGATCTGTGTCGGAATTATGAAATGGATTATCCACTGCCCAAATATAATGGATTGTATTAGAAGGCGGTCTTTCCTATCGTTTATCGTTGTTATTGGTTGCTGGCGGTAGTGTTGCCGTTTTCTGCATACAGTTTTTCTTTCTATTTTGGGTAAAAAACAGCGGTAAGTCTCCGATAAGTTTACAGCTGTTCGTGATAATTATTTGAAATTAAATATGCAAATTTATTTTTGTATCAAACAATATCATACCTTAAAGGCTTTTTTTCATCCAAATATGAGGGCAGCCTTCATCATCGTCAATATCACCAAATTCAGCAAAACCTAAATGCTGATAAAAAGTGGTTGTCCTGCATTGGGCATGCAATGCTATGCATTTTCCGCCATTTTTTTTAATATACTTTTCTGCCTCTTTGACTATAACGGAGCCTATGTTTTTTCCACGGTCTTCTTTGATAACCGCAAGCCTGCCTAGTATATGTGTATTCATCACTGTATCCCAAAATATGCGGCAGGTTGCAATAGGTCTCCTATCCTCGTCAAACATTACTATATGTGTAGCCGTTTCATCTATATCATCAAACTCATTATGAAATCCCTGCTCATCTACAAATACCTTCTGTCTGATTTCTTTTGCTTGATTAGGAATACCCTTATATATCACTGTTTCCACAATAGAATTATTCTCCTAAATATCAAATTTACGTTATTAATAACACCGAAATTATAGCACACAACTGACTGGATGACAATGACACTTCATGCTTCTCTAGGGCTGTTTCATGAAGGGCTTTGGAAAAAGTAATGAAACGATTATCTAAAT
>CAYXLH010000080.1:0-8297 GCA_964465835.1 uncultured Bacteroides sp.
ATTTATAATCTGCTGAATAAACCTGGAAGGTATCAGATTAAAGGCAATGTTTTTGTGCTGTCGGATAAAAAAAGACTGCGTGTTGCAGTTTTTCAGGAGTCACTTGATTTTGGCAGTGTAATTGTTAATAAAAAAATAACATCGCGAGTTGATTTTTTAAATAACTGTGAATTATACAGAAAACAATTTGATTTTTATTGTGATTATGATAAAATAAACGGCAGTATCTCAGTTCGTCCGAGAGAGAGCGGAGATGAAATTTCTCCTGTCGGACGTAATTGTACAAAATCGTTAAAGAAACTTTACAACGAATTGAAGATACCTGTGGAGGACAGAGACGGTATTCCCGTAATTCTTGACGATAAGGGAGTTATAGGAATATACGGCTATTGCTGTGACGAGAGAGTCAAAATTGACAATACCACGAACAGCGTAATTTTAATCAATATCCGTGCGGAGGATTAGTTTTAATGAAAAACAATTTATCAAAAAATTGGAAATCGGTAATTTTTTATATTCTTATACCGCTGATTCTTATTGGCTCTGTTTTTTTGTTTTCAAATCAAAGCAAAAATGAAGTAAAAAATTATTCTGAAATCGTTGATATGTTTAGAACAGAACAGGTAACAGAGTTCAGTCTTGATTTAAGCAGCGGTAAGCTTCAGTATAAACTGAAAACCGATAAGGACAAAAATAAAGTTAACACTTACAGTGTACCAAGCGTAACTTATTTTCTTGAGGATGTGGGTCCATATGTAAATGATTACAATACAAAGCATCCTAAAAACCAAATTGTTTATAATTATATAAAGGGTTCCAGCGGTTCCTGGTGGATAAGTCTTCTTCCGTCGTTGATTTTGGTGATTGTTATTATTGCTTCATCGGTGTGGATGATTAAGCGTATGGGAAATACCTTAGGCGGTGAAACAAACAGGACTTTGAGTTTCGGAAAAATTAAAGCAAAAAATCTTGAGGGTGATGATGAAAATAAGAAAACCTTTGAAGATGTTGCCGGATGCGATGAAGAAAAAGATGAGTTATCTGAGCTTGTTGATTTCCTCAAGGACCCTAAAAAATATACTGAATTAGGCGCAAGAATACCTAAGGGCGTTCTTTTGGTAGGCCCTCCCGGTACAGGTAAAACCTTGCTTGCAAAAGCCGTTGCAGGTGAGGCAGGCGCACCGTTTCTTTCAATTTCAGGCTCTGATTTTGTAGAAATGTACGTAGGCGTCGGTGCTTCTCGTGTAAGAGATTTGTTTGAACAAGCTAAGAAAAAAAGTCCTGCTATTGTATTTATTGATGAAATTGACGCTGTTGGACGTCACAGAGGCGCAGGTACAGGCGGCGGCAATGACGAACGTGAGCAGACCCTCAATCAGTTGCTTGTCGAAATGGACGGTTTCGGTACGAATAGCGGTGTTATTGTAATTGCCGCAACTAACCGTCCTGATGTTCTTGATCCAGCTTTACTTCGTCCGGGACGTTTTGACAGACAGATTACCGTTAATCGCCCCGACACCCAGGGCAGAGAGGACATTTTGAAAGTCCACGCTAAGAACAAACCACTTGCACCAGATGTTGATTTAAAAGAAATTGCAAAAGATACTATCGGCTTTACCGGAGCAGATTTGGAAAATCTTCTTAATGAAGCTGCTCTTATGGCTGTCAGAAGAAGAAAAAAGGCAATTACCGCTATGGAAATTGCAGACGCAACCTCCCGTGTAGAAATGGGTACGGAAAAGAAATCCCATAAATACAGCAAGAAAGCTAAAAAGCTTACTGCATTTCACGAGGCAGGTCATGCTGTATCCTCATATTATATTGAGGGTCACGACCCTGTTAAAGAGATTTCAATAATTCCGAGAGGATTGGGCGCAGGAGGTTATACCTGGTACACTCCCCAGGAGGAGAATTACAGTTCAAGAAATGAAATGCTAAACGACCTTATCTCGCTTATGGGTGGTCGTGTTGCCGAGGCAATAGCCCTTGATGATATTTCAACAGGAGCGTCTAACGATTTACAGAGAGCAACGGATATATGCCGTGATATGGTAGCTAAATACGGCATGAACGATAATATAGGTCCAGTTGTATATAATGACGATAATGGCGAAGTTTTCTTGGGCAAGGACTACGGTCACGTTAATAATTACAGTGAGCAAACCTCTGCTAAAATTGACAACGAAATCGAAGCAATGATGCGTGAAGCTTACAAAAAGACCGAAAAAATCCTTACAGAACATTTTGATAAGCTTGAACTTGTGGCAAATACTTTGCTTGAAAAAGAAAAGATTAATTCTGAGGAATTTACTTCTCTTATGGAAAAAGGAAAGATGCCTGATGAAATTTCTCACCTTACAGTTGATGAAATTCCCGAGTCAAACAGTGAAACTGAAAACACACCTAACGCTGACGAACTTATAAATATGTTCAATAACAGTGAATTAAGTGATAAAACCGAAGAAAACGAATAAGATAATGGCAGCGGATTTTTCGCTGCTATTATTTTTAATTTCCATTATTATGGTATTGCTTGACTTTTTAATACAATATATTGTATAATTATTTTTGTATGTAACTATTACGGAGGGATAAATTTGGCAAAAAAGCAATCTTATGGCAATGAAAGCATCAAATCGCTTAAGGGTGCAGACAGGGTAAGAAAAAGACCTGCCGTAATTTTCGGTTCCGACGGTATAGAGGGATGCGAACATTCTATTTTTGAAATTATGTCCAACTCTATTGACGAAGCACGTGAGGGACACGGAAGTAAAATTATTGTTACCAAATATCTTGACGGCTCAGTTGAAGTTCAAGACTTCGGCAGAGGAATACCCGTTGATTATAATAAAAACGAAGATAAATATAACTGGGAGCTTCTTTTCTGCGAACTATACGCGGGAGGTAAATATGATAATAACGGCGATAACTACGAATTCAGTCTTGGTCTGAATGGTCTTGGACTTTGCGCTACTCAATATGCTTCCGAATATATGGACGCTGAAATTAAAACAGGCGGATTTAAATATAATCTTCACTTTGAACACGGCGAAAATGTAGGTGGACTTCATAAAGAAGAATATAAAAAGCGAGGCGACACAGGTACTAAAATTAAATGGAAGCCTGACCTTCAGGTATTTACCGATATAAATGTTCCTGCTGAATATTTTAAGCAAACAATAAAGCGTCAGGCTATTGTCAATGACGGAATTAAGTTTGTATTTAAAAATCAGATAACTTCAACCCAGTTTGAAACAGAGGAATACTGCTATGAAAACGGCATAAAAGACTATGTTGAAGAAATTGCGGCAGACAAGGCTTTTACAACGCCTCAGTATTGGGAGTGCGAGCGTTACGGAAGAGATAGGGAAGACCTTGATGAGTACAAGCTTAAAATTAAAGCGTCGGTTTGTTTTTCCTTGCATTCGCAGTTAAAGGAATACTATCATAATTCAAGCTTTCTTGAGCATGGCGGCGCGCCTGAGAAGGCTTATAAAAGTGCATTTGTAAACCAGATAAATTCTTATCTTAAAGCTAACAATAAATACAATAAAACCGACTCACAGAGTAATATTCAGGATGTTGAGGAATGTATTATATTCGTAGTTTCCTCATTTTCCACCCAAACCTCCTATGAAAACCAGACTAAAAAATCAATTACTAACAAGTTTATTCAGGAGGCAATGACCGACTTTTTTAGAAAACAGCTTGAAATTTATTTTATTGAAAATAAAATGGACGCAGATAAAATTGCAGACCAGGTACTCATTAATATGCGTTCAAGGGTTAAGGCTGAAAAAACCAGGAAAACTCTTAAAACTTCTCTCCAGTCAAAAATGGATATGACAAACCGTATTCAAAAATTTGTTGACTGCCGTTCAAAAGACGTCAACGAAAGGGAGGTTTTCATAGTAGAGGGTGACTCTGCTCTCGGTGCCTGCAAGCAGGCGAGAGACGCTAATTTCCAGGCAATTATGCCTGTTAGAGGCAAAATACTCAACTGTTTAAAATCTGACTATGATAAAATTTTTAAAAGCGAAATTATCACCGATTTAATTAAGGTTTTAGGCTGCGGTGTTGAGGTGAAAAGCAAAGCATCAAAAGATTTGTCTATGTTTGATATGGATAATCTGCGCTGGTCAAAAGTTCTTATTTGTACTGATGCCGACGTTGACGGCTTCCATATCAGAACGCTTATTCTTACAATGATTTACAGACTAATGCCTAAAATTATTGAAGCCGGAAAGGTATATATTGCTGAATCACCACTGTATGAAGTTACCTGCAAAGATCAGACTTATTTTGCATACAACGAAACAGAAATGGATGAAATAAAAAAAGAAATAGGCGACGAAAAATACACAGTTCAGCGTTCAAAAGGTCTGGGTGAAAACGAGGCTGAAATGATGGCGCTAACCACTATGAACCCTGCTACAAGACGTCTTATAAAGGTAACACCTGACGAGGCTCAGAGAACCTCGCAAACGTTTGATTTGCTTTTAGGGGACAATCTTGAGGGCAGAAAAGAATATATTTCGGACTTCGGACATCTTTATCTTGATGCCGCAGACGTAAGCTAAGGAGGGGATTGTTATGGCAAAAAGAAAAAAAGAGACAGTGCAGAACAATTCTCTTTCTGATAACGTACACATCAAAGGCGCCGGTAAGGTTAAAGAGGAGATAATTACAGATACGTTAACAGGCAACTTTATGCCTTACGCAATGAGTATCATTCTATCACGTGCTATCCCTGAAATTGACGGATTTAAGCCTTCTCACAGAAAATTACTCTATACAATGTATAATATGGGACTGCTTCAAGGCGGTACTATAAAGAGTGCAAACATTGTAGGTCGTACAATGCAGTTAAATCCGCACGGTGATGCTGCAATTTACGAAACAATGATAAGGCTTTCACGAGGCAATGAAACTCTGCTTTATCCCTATGTTGAATCAAAGGGCAACTTCGGTAAAGCGTACAGTAAAAATATGATGTATGCCGCTTCCCGTTACACAGAGGCAAAATTGGCTCCTTTATGCCATGAGCTTTTTGATGATATCAAATCGGATACTGTTGATTTTGTTGATAACTATGACAATACGATGAAAGAGCCTACTCTTTTACCTGTAACTTTTCCGTCGATTTTGTGTAATGTTACAACTGGTATTGCGGCAGGTATGGCTTCCTCTATTGCTTCTTTTAATTTGGCTGAATTATGCGAAACCACTATTGCGCTTATTAAAAATCCGGAACACGAAATTAGTGAAACTCTGCTTGCACCTGATTTTGTAGGCGGAGGATATATTCTTTACAACAAAGATGAACTCGATAAAATATACAAAACAGGCAGAGGTTCTGTAAGAGTAAGAGCGAGATACGCCTATGACAAAAAATACAACTGTATTGACATTACTCAAATACCGCCTACAACCACTGCGGAAGCTATCATAGATAAAATTGTTGAGCTTGTTAAAGGTAATAAAATTAAAGAGCTTTCAGATGTCAGAGATGAAACGGATCTTAAAGGCTTGAGAATCACTCTTGATTTAAAAAGAGGAATTGACCCGGACAAGCTTATGACTAAGCTTTACAAACTTACTCCGCTGGAGGATTCCTTCTCCTGTAATTTTAATGTGCTTATTAAAGGTTGCCCAAAGGTTATGGGCGTTAGTGAAATTCTCACAAACTGGGTTGATTTCCGTCTAGAATGTGTAAGAAGAAGAACTCAGTTTAATCGTGATAAAAAGGCTGAAAGGCTTCATCTTCTTGAAGGTCTTGAAAAAATTCTTCTCAATATTGATAAAGCAATTAAAATTATAAGAGAAACCGAATCCGAATCAGAAGTTGTGCCTAACCTTATGATTAACTTCGGTATTGACAAAGTTCAGGCTGAATATGTTGCTGAAATAAAACTGCGCCATTTAAACAGGGAATATATTTTAAAGAGAACTAAGGATATTGAAACACTTAAAGGCGAAATTGACGACCTTAACGCAATCCTTTCTTCTAACAACAAAATGAAGAGGATTATTGTTAACGAACTGAAAGAAGTCAGCAAAAAATATTCCTCTGACAGAAAATCTGAAATTCTTTATGAGGTTGAAGAATACGATGAAACACAGATTAATGCAGCAGAGGACTACCCGGTAACTTTATTTATCACAAAAGAAGGTTATCTTAATAAAATTAAAACCGCAAACCTGCGTATGTCCGGCGAGCAAAAGGTAAAAGAAGGCGATATGGTTACAAGAACATACGAATGTTCCAATCGAGACGAACTTCTTGCATTTACTGATAAGGCGCAGGTTTATAAATCAAAGGTTGACGATTTTCCTGACTCAAAAGCGTCACAGCTCGGTACCTATGTTGCAGGCAAACTTGAAATGGATGCCGATGAAAAGGTTGTTTTCATTGCAGTGATAAGAGAGTACAAGGGCTATATGATATTTGCTTTTGAAAACGGTAAGGTCGCCAAAGTTGACATAAAATCATATCAGACTAAAACTAACAGAAAAAAGCTTATTAACGCTTATTCTGCAAAAGTACCGCTTGCGTGCTGTGATTATATTGAAGAAGATTGCGAACTTGTGCTTTGTTCTACAAACGGCAGAATGCTAATCCTGAACACGGGAGCAATTACTCCTAAGGAAACAAAAAGCACAATTGGCGTCAGTGTAATGACCCAAAAACGAGGTCATAAACTTGAATCAATGCACCTTTACAAAGAGGGTGAATTTGAAAAGGCATGGAGATTCAGAACAAAAAATCTCCCGGCAGCCGGTGCATTACCCGGTCCTGCAGATAATACTGCACAAATTTCGTTTTAGAATAATTTTAACTTTTTTGTCATTTAATAATAAAAAAGCCTTGCATTATCATATCTAATGTGATATAATCCACAAGTGCTATTAATGAAAAGTTATTTTATATAACTATATTTTGCTTTGTATCCTACAAGCAAAGCAATTACATATTTATTTTGTAGGGGAAAGGCTAAGTAATTTATTATGCTTTGGTATCATTACGTTTTCGGCGCCGTACTTATTGTCGGCTCAATTATTATTACAATAGTTATTCTTATGCAGGAAGGTCGTTCACAGAACCTTTCCGGTGCAATTTCCGGTGGTACCGATTCATTTATCGGTAAATCCAAGGGAAGAACCATTGAAGGAAAGTTAGAGCGAGTAACAAAATGGTTAATCGCATTGTTCTTTATTGTAGTTCTTGCGGCATTTCTTGTATTTTTGTTTGTGTAAACTATGATTTTATAACCTTGCGTAATGCAAGGTTATATTTTTTTTGGAGATATAATTTGAATTACGTTATTTTTGATTTAGAATGGAATACTGCTTATAATTATGCGACAAATCAGCCGTTAAACGAGATTATTGAAATCGGGGCAGTAAAACTTGATTCAAAACTTAATATTGTCGATACCTTTAAACAACTTATTAAACCAACTGTTACAAAAAAGCTAACCGGGAGATGTAAAAGTTTAACCGGAATTACAAATGAACAGCTTAAAGAAGATGATATACCCTTTGAAGAAGCGTTAAAAGATTTCAGTAGATGGAGTGGCAGGGAAGACAGTGTTTTTATGAGTTGGAGCAATTCTGACCTCTACGCAATGTGCGCAAATGTCAAGGCGTTTCTCGGTACCTATGAAATTGCATTTATAAAAAAATACTGCGACGTGCAGAAATATTGTATGTCCTTCATAAAAAATAATGAAAACAATAATCAAATTGCCTTGTCAAAATGCGCTGATATTTTTGAAATTGAAGTTGACCCGGAGAAACTGCACAGAGCGCTTTTTGACTGCTATGTAACGGCAGAATGCATAAAAAAAGTTTATGATAAGGAAATAATTAAGCAATATATAACTGACTGCGACTGTAGCTTTTTTAACCGTCTTATGTATAAACAACAGTATATAACTGAGGCGAAAACAGATGATTTTGATTTAGAAAGCGTAAAAACTTTTTGCCCTGAATGCAACTGTGAACTTAAAATTATACGCAGATTTGGCAGTATCAACAATACATTTAAAAATGTTGGTATTTGCAAAAAATGTAAAATTAAGTATTGGGTATATATACGGGCAAAAAAAACTTATGACGATGTACTTGTAACAACGCGTTACGTCAAAATGAATTCTAAGCGTGCAAAACGCATAAAGTAACAAATTTGTAAACTTTTGTAAAGAATTGAAATTTTCTCTTTATTTTTTTATTTAAATATTATATAATAGTTTTGTTAATTTTATTCAGTTAGGAGGCTGGGAAATGGCTTCAAA
>CAYXLH010000081.1:0-8270 GCA_964465835.1 uncultured Bacteroides sp.
CACGCTTCAAACATTGCGTAATATTAAATTCGTTTAGCAGTTTTATTTTATCACAATATAATTTGTTATGCAATAATAAAAACGATTTAGTAATAAGGATTAAAGAACTCATGGCAACATGGGTTCTTTTTTTGATGCAAAAAAATTTGTAAATTGGTTTACAAAATGAATTTTAGTGTCCTTATATATAGAGAAGTTAAACAGAATATAGATTTCAATAGCTACATTAATCTAATGTTTATGTTTGTTCTCTTCTGTTTCAAATGTGCCTGATGAAGTTTTACAATGAACAGTAATATATAAATAAGATAAATAAAACAAAGTGCAACCCCTGTGTGACGATTTAACGAGTTTTTCTTTATAGGTAAGCACCGTGTACCAATTAAAAATATAAATCGATTGTAGCGAATTTTTCAAACAGAAAAACCATACTCCTTCTTCGGTAATAAGAAAGCTATTTATAAATATTTTGTAAATAACTTTTTCAAACCGTGATATTTTGTGTTTTAAATGTCCGTATAGTGAAGGGCAAATTAAAATTCTCATATTTTGCTTTAGTTGTGGTTATAGAGGTGCAAAAATTTTTTTTAAACTTATTGCCCTTTTTCTATCTTGCCGTTGCCTACTAATATGGGAGGTGTTTTTTATAAACTTTTTGTAAACAAATTTTCTAAATCCTCATATTACGCTATTTTTGTGTCTGTATAGTGAAGAGTGTTTTAAAAATCATTAGATTTTAATGTCTTTTGCTATAAGTAGGAATGATTTTTTGAATAACAGGTTCTAAAAATTGCTTTCTCACTGCCTACTATTATGAGGGGTAAATTTTCAGAACAACGAGGTGATATTTTGATGGTGAAAATTTAACTAAATTTCATTGGTTGAAAATAAGCAGGATAAAGGCTTTATGCCGCTTTCAGCGCCAAAAAGCCGAAAAACACCGCACGGCAATGCCGAGCGGGCAAAAAATTTTTATATCAAAATAAGTTTTAAATGATTCACTTTGATATACAATATTAAAATTTTTATGCCATAGTATTGCAAATTCTGCATTATATAAGCATTTTTTAGAATGTTTTTTATATCAAAGTGTTATATCAAAATAAGGAGTTGTTAAATATGAAAGAAAATGAGATGAAGAGGGTGTGTTTATACCTCCCAACTGAAATAATCGAAATGTGTGATGGAAATTTAAGCCTGGCTGATGCGAAAAGTAGAAATCAGTTTATTATTGATGCAGTAAAGTTATACGACTGCGTACTGCATAAGGATGTAAATACAAATCTGTTGACACCTGCCTTTGAATCAGTAATTGGCGCAAGACTTGATTTAACAGAATACAGACTCTCACAAATCATTTTCAAACTTGCCGTAGAAATGGCATATACAATGAATATTCTCGCTGGAGCATTTGAACTTGAGCCGGAGAAATTGGAACTTATGAAAGATAGAGTTTTATATGAGGTTAAATCAATTAACGGTGCAATTAATTTAAAAGATATAATCAAATATCAAAATGGCGATTAAGGAGAAAATGAATGACAAAAGAAGATATATTAATGCTTGCAGGAGTAATACCATTAACTGAGCGAGCATTTCAAATTCACGGACACAGGGAACACGGTGTGAATTATTGTGTGGTAAGCCGTTACAAAAACGACGGATTTATACATTCAAAAATTGAACATATGGTAACTGACGATTTAGATTTGTTGGATCTGAACAAAAAATCGGATGAAATTTCGTCGCCTAAAAAGCTGGATGATAATAAGAGTTTGTAGTATTGTGTGTTCTGAAGGGATGTGAATTTATGATTGAGAAAGAGAATGAATACCGAGCAGCATTATACTGCCGTTTATCCTCTGATGATGCTTATCTTGGTGAGAGCGGAAGTATTCAGACTCAACGAGCGTTATTAACGCAATACTGCAAAGAGAATAATATTCCTGTCTATGATGTGTATGTTGATGACGGTTTCAGCGGCACAAATTTTGAAAGACCTGACTTCAAAAGAATGCTTGCCGATTTAGAAAATCACAAAGCAAATCTTGTAATCGTCAAAGACCTATCTCGATTCGGCAGAGAATATGCACAGATGGGAATGTATATTGAAAATGATTTTGAAGATTGGAATATCAGGTTTATTTCTATCGGTGAAAACATTGATACACTAAACGGAACAGATGGAATACTGATGCCGATAACAAATGTTATTAATAGTCAATATGCTAAGGAATGTTCTCGCAAGACAAAACAAGCACACAGAGCGTTGGCGAAAGACGGTAAGTTTATCGGTAGCAGAGCTCCGTTTGGATATATGAAAGATCCGAATGATAGACATCACCTGATAATTGATGAAGAGGCTGCAGCAGTTGTTCAGGATATTTTCAGAATGTTTTGTGATGGAATTGGTTATGTAAGAATGACTAAAATTCTGCGAGAGAAAAAGGTATTAAATCCACAAGCCTACTTTAATAAAAACAATCCTGACTATTATAAAAGCGATTATTGGCGTCAGGATTTTGATTGGCACGCAACATCAATAAGGTCCATTCTGAATAACCCTGTGTATCTCGGTCAAACAACTTTTGGCAGAACAAAGGTTAAAGGCAGAGCCAAAAAGAAAAAGGTTGCCGTTGACGAAAGCGAATGGATAGTTGTAGAAAATACGCACGAGCCGATTATTGATAAAGGTACTTGGGATTTGGTTCACGATATTATGAAAAATCGCAGGCGAGAAACTAAGCGTGGCGAGGTGCAGATGTTTGCAGGCTTGGTGAAATGTGCGGATTGTGGTTCTGCATTAAATGTTTCATATAATTCAAAAAAGCAAAAATTTACTGGTTTCTCCTGCTGGGTGTATAAGAATTACGGCAAAGAGCGTTGCACATCACACGCAATCGGCTATCAAACACTTTACAATATTGTGCTTGAGGATATACGCCGTCAAGCGGAATGTGTTGCCGACTCAAAAGAAAAATATATAGAACTGCTTGAAAACCATATGGATGAAAAAGCAGAGTTGGATATCAAAAAAGCAAAAAACGAACTCAAGAAAATTGAAAAGCGTTTGGCTCAGCTTGATAAAATTCTTAATAAACTTTATGAGGACAGGGCACTTGAAAAGATAACTGAAGAACGATATTTATCAATGAGTAGCAACTATGAAAATGAGTACAACGAATTAAAAGACAAGCAAACTATCCTCAAAGAGCAGATTACCCAAACTGAAACAGCAGAATACAACGCTAAAATCTTTACCGATCTCATCGAAAAATATATCAACATCACAGAACTCAATGCCCGAATCCTAAACGAACTGATTGAGAAAATCGTAGTCCACGAAAAAGAAATCATCAACGGCGAAAAATATCAAACTGTTGAGATATATTATAAATTCGTCGGATTGATGGGTTGATTAAAGACACGACAAATCAACTATCTTTTATAGATAACTACCTACTTAAAAATTAAATAAGTGGGCAGTTTACTATTGACTTTCTATATAAAAATCGCATATAATAATATAGTAAAGTGCCCTATTGAATAATAACTGTGAGGCAATTAAACAGAGGTGAACAAATGCTTCGTGAAAATGATATAAAAAATGTGAGAAACTTGTTCAATCAACATCACTATATAATGAGCACTGCCGAGCTTCTTGAAACCAAACTATACTATGCGGATATTAAACAGCTTTTGGATGAAGGTTTTATCGAAAGAGTGCGGAGAGGTTACTACCATTGGGTTGAAGATCAAGGAGAAAGTGAAGTCACAATTATCAATCATCTTTTCCCTGATGCAGTTCTCTGTATGGAAACGGCCCTATTCTACTATGAATATAGTGATAGAAACCCTGCTGAGTGGAATTTTGCCATTGATAGAAATGTTTCAAAATTGCGAACCAATATAGAGTACCCATTCATTAAAGCATATCGTATGGAGTCGGATTTGGTTACGCTTGGTGAAACAGCAGGCGAGATTGATTTTACAAAAGTGCGAATTTATGACCGCGACCGAACAATTTGTGATGTCCTGAAAAATATGAGCAAAATGGATAAGGAAATTTTCAATAAAGCAATACAAGGTTATGTGAATGACCCGAAAAAAAATATACCAAACCTTATGATTTATGCAAAAAAACTGCGTGTGCAAAAGAAGGTTAAAGAATTGATTGGAGTGTGGTTGTGATGGCTGATATAGCGGCTTCCATTCTGGCAAAACTGAGAAATAAAGCAAAAGCTTCCGGCATCAGTTATCAGCAATGCTTACAACTTTTTATGCAGGAAGAATTTTTGAGGAAGTTATCGAAATCCGGATGTGCGGATACGCTAATACTCAAAGGTGGATTGTTCATTTATACTCTAACTAATTTTGAAAGCCGAGCAACCATTGATGTTGATTTCCTTCTCCGCGGTTACTCTAATTCAATAGATGATGTTAAAGATTTGATTTGTAAAATCATCGACACACCGACAGGTAACGATTATATAGAAATGCGAGCAAAAGGCTTTGAAGAGATTTCTCCGCAAAGAAAATATCACGGTATCAGTACACAGATTATTGCGCAAATAAAAAATGTGCGTGTGCCGTTCAATGTTGATATCGGCGTGGGCGATATTATAGTCCCCCGTGCTGAAGAACGTACAATCAGCACTCAGCTCCCGGACTTTGAAGCACCTGTAATCAAGACTTATTCCCTAGAAAGCACCATTGCAGAAAAGTTCGATGCTATACTGCAACGCTTTGAGCTGACAGGCAGAATGAAAGATTTTTATGACATCTATTATCTTTCAAGGACATTCGATTTTGAGGGTACAAAATTACAAACCGCTATCTTTGAAACCTTACAACGGCGCGGCACTCCTTACGACCGAGATAGTTTTAAGCGTGTTGTTGCACTTGCCGATGATGAAGATATGCAGAAGCGTTGGAAGTTCTTTTTGAAAGCCATAAAGGATGATTCGCTTGAGTTTCCATTCGTCATTGCAGAAATCCAGACTTTTCTTGAGCCTGTGTTTGATGCGATAGTGAATGCGAGGGAATTTTTTCATATATGGATTTGTGATAATGCAAATTGGAATGGAGGTAACTGACTATTATGTTAGGAAAAGTTATTAATGGATATATAATTAAAAGTTTTAAAGGAAGCGGTTCATTTGGCTCGGTATACTCATGTGAAAAGAATGGCAACACATATGCTATCAAAATATTTAATTTCTCATATGTATTCTCAGAGTTTTCTAAAGGAACAGATAACCGCATTACTCGTGAGATAAAAGCATTAAAATCCGTAAATCATCCTAATGTTGTTTCGTATGTGGATGATGGTGAATTTATGGATAATGGCGTCAAGTACTTATATGTAGTAATGGATTATGTCAAAGGGGAGGATTTGAACCAATTCATTAGGAATAATGATCTGGATATTAACAATGCAATTTCTATATTTACAAATATATTACATGGCGTAGATGCCATCCATAAACAACATATTGTTCACCGTGACTTGAAGCCTGCTAATATTTATATTACTCAAAACGGTGATATTAAAATTCTTGATTTTGGTTTATCAAAATTAATTGATTTTACATCAATTACAAGCACAGGTGCAGAAATCGGGTCGCCACTATATATGTCTCCAGAGCAAGTTAAAGACGGTAAAAATATAGACTATCGTTCAGATTATTATGCGTTGGGAGTCATCTTGTTTGAATTGCTTTCTAAAAATAATCCATATGGGAAAATTCAATCACGAACAGAACTCTATTTTAAAATAATAAATGAGCCGCCAATTAGTATACGGCAGTATATTCCAACAATTCCTAATGAGATTGATAATCTTATTTCATTGTTACTGGAAAAAGAAAATTATAGACGTCCCAATAGTGTGAAAGAAATATTGCAATATATACAGGCAATGACTACAGCGGATAAATCAGTAACAGTAAGAACTTTTGTACCGTCGTTCTTTCTACGCACTTGGAATGAAAAAAGTATTATTGAATCTTACAGAAAAGATGGGTATGAGGTTGAAAACTACATTTTCCCAATCAATCATCAAAATCAGCAAAAAAATCTTTTAAAAAATATAATAGAATCAGGTTCAAATTATTTAATTGACCCTGCCACTATGCGTTTAGCCTACGATACATTTACTGAGGTAAAAGGACTAGTTTCTTTGCCATATGCACCTCAAGGACTTAATAGACTGGAATTGGACGATTTAAAGGCATTATCTGCAAAACAAGAATATGTAAGAAAAGTAGTTGATGCTCAACTGCAATACAACCCAACATATATTGTTTCGCCCTTTCATGTTAGTAATAACTCAAATCTAGTTCGTATTAAAGCAACGGATGACGAAAATTGGTTTTCCCTTGATGTTAAACTGTTGTACGAAACAAAGGATTATCTTAAAAGTATTAATTGTCAACTTCCGTTAATTGGTGGCTTCTGCATAAAAACAGATATACTTACTACAAAATCTGAGCGAGAATACTTCCTAAATGTTGTTTCTGCATTACCATGTGATATGTATTGGATTTATGTTGACTGTATTGATAATGGTTCTAATCCTGCACAGCTTTATCATTATGCAAATACTTTATTAACTTTGCAAAAATCAACAGACAAACCAGTTATTGCAGGTAGAATAGGGACTTTTGGATTGGTTCTTCTTGCTTTCGGCTTATTTGGCTTTGAGTCAGGTGCATCACGATTTGAAAGTTTCTATGAGGATTTATATAAAAATGCAAGTGACAGCTATAACTTGTATTTGAATTATTATTTTCCTGATTTGATGCGAAATGTCCCGATTGAGCGTAAGAACCCTGCTAAAATCATTAGACTTTTATCATCTAGTACAGGGCACAACATTTCTTGTAATTGTCCTTATTGCACGGGAAAGCGACCAGAAGAATTAGTAAATGAACAACTTTCAAAAAAGCATTTCTTGTATAAAAGGCAGGAAGAAATAAATATTTTGCGTTCTTTTGAAAGTATAAGTGATAAAGTAGAATACATAGAAGAACGTGTTCAAAATGCTATGAATTACCATCAAGCGTTAAAGCCTATCTTTAAATCTGATGAATATAGTCATTTTAAAACATGGCAAGCGGTTATACAAGAATTAAAGAAAGAATGGTTATAATTATTTATGCTGGAATTAGAATTAGTGGATAAAATTACAAATTATCTTGATAAATACAAAATACGGTATACAAAAGAAGTTCGTATGGGAATTGGGGTGCCCGATATATCAATAAATATCGGAGCTAATAAATCTATGGCTTTAATATCAGATTATTACTTATTATCGCTTATTGAATATATAAATGATAAAAATAGGGCAACCGTTTGTGAGCTTGCCGAGTATTTTTCGTTTGACAAACCAAGAATACAAAGCTATCTTAATCAGTTAATAAAAGAAAAAATCATCACACAAAATAATAATGTTGTTTATAAAAACAGAAAAATTTTTGGGCTTAATTTAGGAAAAACAATTTCCATTGAGGCTAAAATTAAAGATTGGAAAAGTGGTATTCTGCAAGCCGAAAGATATTTAATGTTTTCTGATTTTTCTTATTTAGCGTTACCAGAGGAAAAAATACGAAATGTAAATTTAATAGAGTTAAATGAAAGTGGGATTGGTTTAATATCTGTAAAAGATAACGGGTTAGAAGAAGTTGTTAAACCACGTCAATCACTTGAATGTGAATACAAACAGAAATACATGATAACCTCATCAATTATTAGGCAGAACCAAAACACATTAAAGAGAAAATCAGATGGTATTTTTTCTAATTTATGAATGTCCTCAACCTATTTTGCTGAATAGATTGTGGTTTTCAAAATATCATAGTGAATGATATTTTTTCTAACTCGAGACTTAGAGAAACGTTCCTGTTAAGAAAATGAGAATTGAATATGTTTAAGACACATTACCACGAAGCCGCTTATTATTAAATTTAAGAGTAAGCGACTTTTTGCGTTTTATGATGCGGTTACATAGTTACCTTGACAAATGTATAACAAAATGTTATTTTTGAACATTTAACCATTCTTCTCTTAAAAGAGAGCGTTCCTTAAAATGCTCGATATTTCAAATAACAAATACTAATGAAAATAAAATTAATATTGGTGCTTCGTTGGTTATATCAAAAAAGAAATTGAGAATATATTGTAAAATATATCCTTAACTACACCCCGAGGTCGTCAGTTCAAGTCTGATCACCAGCTCCAAAAAGGCATTGTTTTTAATGCCTTTT
>CAYXLH010000082.1:0-8255 GCA_964465835.1 uncultured Bacteroides sp.
CCCCTAATCAAAAAGAGGCAATGAGAATCAGCGGTACAGACAATCCCCGTGATGCTGCATATGCTCTTAAAAAATATTTTGACAAGGTTGTTGTTAAGGTTGACAAAGACGGATGCGTTGGCATTGACGGCGACGATTATTTCTTTGTTGAAAGCATTGATGAATTTCACAATGTTGACTCAACAGGGGCAGGGGATGCTTTCCTCTCCGGTTTTATGTACGGTGTCTTTTACGGCTATTCTCTTAAAGAATCTGTTTTGTTCGGCAATTTCACCGGCGGAAAAGCCGTAACGGCTGTAGGTGCACTGTCAGCATATCTTAATGAGCAGGAATTGTTGAGTCTTAAAGATAAGTATGCGCATCTTATAAAATAGAATTTGTGTAAAGGATTTTTATATGTCAAGTATAAGTGTATTAGGGAGCATAAGTGATGAGAAACCTGACGTGTCCCCTAAAATTCAGGAGTTTTTTAATAGTTTCAATGTACATAAAAATATGGTACTGTCAACTGTAAGTTCTAACCATGTGCATTCCAGAATGATGAGTATTATATGTATTGATAATAAATTTTATTTTCAGACCAATAAACACTCTGCCAAATGCAAGGAACTGAATTTTAACCAAAATGTATCTCTGTGTATTGACAATATATCAATAGAGGGTATCTGTAAAAAGATAGGAAAGCTGTCAAATAAAAAAGAATTTCTGGAATATTATAAAATCAGTTTTCCAAAAGCATATGAGTTTTACAGTAATATGGACAGTGAGGTGCTTTATGAAGTAACGCCTTTCATTGTAAAAAAATTCATTTATGAAAATGAGTTTCCTTTTATTGAAACGCTGAATATTGTAAGTGGTGAATATACAAAGCAAAAATGTGAAATTTTGGGATAAGCAAAAGCCCCGGCGAAATCAGTAGATTCGTCGGGGCTTATTTTGCAATAATTATTCTTTTACAAGTTCTATTACAACGCTGTAATTTCCGTAAACCCAGCAGGTGTCGTTTGAATCAATAATAGCTGACGCAGAATATTTATTGTCCTGTGTCCGCTTGCTTATATCGCAGTGGAGTTTGACATTGCCGGAAGTTACCTTTTCCACATCGGCAGATGGACCTATTGCGGTTACGGTTTTTGCGCTTACCGAGGTTACAACAGCCTTGTAACCCTTTGGAATATCATCTATTACGATATTTGATTTTGAAATGCTGACGTTTTTACTGCTGCATACGTCTTTGTTAACGGACACCTTGACATTGACTTTGTCAAGACCTTTTTCAAGTACCGTAATACCGTTAAGATTATTAAGGTTAAAGTTGAAATTAGCGCCCTCAAGGGGAATATCGCCAAAGTCTATTGTGCCGAGCTGAGCCTTGTCAATATTGGCTGAATCAAGTATTCCTGCATCAAGAGCATTTTTGGAATAGGATATTTTTACTGCGTCGGAGGGCAGCTTCTTCGGCATATTTTCAAAATTAACTGTGGTGCTTAAAGTAGTTCTTTTCAGCACAGGGACAGTAACGCTGATAGTTTTTATAACATCCTTTTTATCAGCCTTTGATGTTATAGTAAGGTAATTTGACTGTAAATCACCTGTGCTGCCGAAGCTGATTTCGCTGTCGGTAGTGTAAGGCTCCGTCAGAGCATCATCGCTGTCATAGTAAACATTTACATTAGCGCTCTGTATTCTGTCAACATAAGTTTTAGGACCAGTAACAATTACCTGTTTTTCCGAGAATACAGGAGTTCCCAATGCATAGCCTTCGGCAACATTAAGGGAGTTTGTTAAGTCTTCGTTTTGAAGCTGTATATCAAATGTTTTTGATTCGCTGGCGTCAAAGTAACATTCAATAGACTGGGGATAATATGAACTTACGTTGAAATTATCTGATTTTGAACTTACTATTATCGGTATGGTGTGTTCTCCTGTTTTATTAACGTTGGAGGTATCAAATCTTATTGTCAAATCATTTTCATCAATCTGACCTACAACATACTTGTTACCGCTTACTGTTACGCTTAATTCAACAGCGTCCTGCAGCGAGTAATACTGCATACCAAGCGACTGCGAAACCTCATCACCCAATTTAACAGGCAAATCAATTTTTATGGTTTTGTCTTCTGTTGTGCCGCTGCTGATTGAAGCGCCTATCCATACAATAAATGCAAGAATAAGCGATACAAGCATCAGATATTTATCATTATAGATAAGCGTGTTAAACGAAAATCTCGCTTTTTTATTTTTTTTGTTTTGTTCTTTCATTATTTCTTCAGCCTCCTTACAAGTTTATTTAAAATCTTGTCGCCGGAGGATGAATCCGTAGGAATAAAGTTTTCTGTCAGAATATCACGCATATCCCCGCTTGAAATGTTGCGTCTTAGGTTACCGTTAATCGCTACGCTGATTTCACCGGTTTCCTCGCTTACTACAAAAACTATTGCATCGCTTTGCTGCGACAGACCGATAGCAGCTCTGTGGCGCGTGCCCAGAGCAGAAGAAATATTGGTGTCTTTAGTAAGCGGAAGTATACACCCTGCCGCATAAATGCTGCCGTTACGGATAATCATTGCACCGTCGTGCAGCGGCGCTTTAGGATAAAAAATATTTTCAATAAGCTCTTTAGTGGCTTTTGCATTTATCTCCGTTCCGGTGGATATAATATCGCCCAGCAGTGAGTCGTTTTCAAAAACTATCAGAGCACCGATATTTTCGTCGGACATATCAACGCAGGCCTTGCAGGCAGCGTCAATGGAAGACTGAACCTGTGCAACTTCCAGCGCAACACCCGAATGTATGATTGCTTTGAAACTGTTTCTGGCAGCGCCTTTTCCCATTTGCTCCAGAATGTTTCTGATTTCCGGTCCGAACAGTATTACCACAATCAGCAGAATATTTGCAAATATTGCTTTGAGGATGTAGCTTGACGCACCCATTCCTAAGAAGTTTACAACAGCATAAATTACTACTAAAAGCAGTATTCCTTTAATAAGCTGCCACGCTCTTGTTTCACGGATAATTCGTATTACGATGAAAAGAAGTACGGCAACCACCAAAATATCAACAACGTCAATTACTCCGAAGGTTCCTAACACTCCCTTAATCTGGCTGAAAAAGTTGATAAGCGAATCTTCAAGATTTCTGAAATATTTCATTTTTAATTCAATAGGCATTTTTCTGCATCCTAACATAAAACTTTGTATACATATTTATTTTAACATATATATGAAAATAAATAAAGGATTAAAACAAGAAAATTAATAATTATTTATCACATTAATAACCTTTGTACAGTCGCTTTTTGTGTTAAAGTGACCTATGCTGAGCCTTACCGCTCCGCTGTCAATAGTTCCGAAATGCTTGTGAGCAAGAGGGGAGCAGTGATACCCCGCACGGCAGGATATACCATGTTTTGCAAGATAAGAAGCGGTTTTTTCACTGGGAACATCCTCTAAATTAAAAGCCAGAATAGGCATAGAACGGTTAGGCTCAGGGTACGGGGTATATAAAATCACCTTGTTATTTTGGGAGAATTTTTCATATAAATATTGTGTAAGTGCAAGCTCGTGATTGTATATTTTTTCCATTCCCGTACGGTTAATAAAATCAATTCCTGCGCCCATGGATATTATTCCCGGATTATTCAGCGTGCCTGCTTCAAACCTGTCGGGAGTAAAATCAGGGGACTGCAGAGATAAAGAGTTGCTTCCCGTTCCACCTTCAATAATTGTGCAGAGTTCCACTCCGGGCGACAAAGCCATAAATCCCGACCCCATAATACCCATAAGGGATTTGTGACCAGGACAGCAAAGAATATCTATGTTATCCCTTTTCATATTTATATCTGCTGACCCTGCGCCCTGTGCGCCGTCAACGATAAATCTTAATGAGTGTTTTTTAGCGAGTTTTCCCAGCCTTTCAATAGGGAATACTACACCGAAAACATTACTTGAATGCATACAAATTATTAAAGAAGTGTTACTTTTTATAAGCTTTTTAAAGTTGTTTACTGTTTCGTCATCGTCATAAGAAAAGGCGGCGGTGTCATACTCTGCGATGCCGTCGTCCTGCAGTTTCTGAACAACACGGCTTACGCTGTTGTGTTCAAGTGAAGATATTATAATGTGGTCTCCTTTTTTTACACTTCCTTTTATAGCCATGTTTAAAGCGTAAGTGCAGTTGCAGGTGAAAATTATGTTATCGGGTGTGGTTGAAAACATATTTGCTGTTTTTTCCCTTACCGAAAAAATTTTATCCGCAGCCCTCAAGCTTTCCTTGTAACCGCCACGTCCACTGTTAAATGAATATTGGGATACAGCTTCGTTTACGGCATTTATAACCGAGCGTGGTTTCGGATAAGTTGTGGCGCCGTTGTCAAAATATATCATAAAACCTCAACCCCCAAAATTCCCAGGCCTGAATTTTGAATGATTCTCAAAACCTGTTCATCGTCGGATGTGACACGTATAACGTAGCCGCATCCGTCTGAGGGCTGAGGATGTTCAATCCTTTTTAAGACAGGTCTGTAACCTTTTGCCTGCAAAAGCCTTTTTGCTCTTTGGGCATTGGTAACAGAACCCATCTTAATTTCAAAAGTCATTAAAAATCACCTCTCTTTTTGTCATATTCCATAATATGCAAAAATAAGATGATTAGTTAGAATATAATTTTAAAGCATTTGATTTGCCAGGGCTTTTATTTGTTCGACGCTTGCCAAAGTGTCGCAGAATGCCGTAGCGTTCGCACAGATTGAGGCAAGTTTTAATGCAAATCTGTAATCATGCTTTTTTATATATCCTGCTATAAATCCTCCAACGGCGCTGTCACCGCACCCAGTGGTGTTTTTTACCTTGCCGTCTATTACAGGCTCGCTGTTTACATCGCCCGTTTCGTCCAGTAGAATCATACCTTTTTTGCCCATACTTACCAGTACGTTCTGTGCGCCGTATTTTTGCAATGTTTTAGCAGCGACGACAATATCTCTTGTGCTTTTTAGTTCTTTTTCAGAAATTTCCTGTAATTCAAAATTGTTTGGTTTTATCAGGAAGGGCTTGTATTTTAAAATACTTTTCAGCGGTGCTCCCGAAGTATCTACAATTAATTTAATATCTTTTTCCGGAAGACTTTCAATAATCCGCTCATAAGCGCTGTTGCCCATTGATTTAGGAATACTGCCGGACAGTACAAGATAGTCGCCGTTTTTGATTTTTGAGATTTTTTTAATCAGCTCCTGCTCGTTTCTCAAGGTTATTGCCGGCCCCTGGGCGTTTACCGTGAAATTGGCGGCTCCCGTTATTTTTACGTTTATCCTTGTATCTTCCTCAATTTCTATAAAATCTGTTTCAATATTCTGTTTTGTCATTAGATCATTAATCTTTTTGCCACTGAAACCGCCTGTAAATCCCAAAGCGGAGTTTTTTACACCCAGTCGTGAAAGTATTACAGACACGTTGATGCCCTTTCCGCCGTAACTGATTTTTGACTTAACGGCAGTCTGAACGTCTTCTTTTATTTCGTCAATTTTAAGTAAATAATCAAGCGCTGGGTTAAGCGTTACTGTATATACCATATTTATCACCTTTAGTATTATTTACTGATTTTACCGAAACAGTAAAAAAATTTGTTTTTGTTACTGTTTTGTTATTGACTAAATACATAATCTTTTATATAATAAAAATCTAGAAGGAGCGTGCTTTATGACTATTCTAGTAAAAAATGCTCTCGTTTTTGCGGGAGATTGTTTTAAAAAATCAGATGTCTTGATTAAAGATTCTTTAATTGATACCGTCGGCACCTCCATTTCAGAAAATGGAGTAAATCGTGTTTTTAATGCACAGGATAAGTATTTTTTAATACCGGGTTTCGTTGATGTTCATATTCATCTTCGTGAGCCCGGTTTTTCTTATAAAGAGACGATAAAAAGTGGTAGTGCAGCAGGTGCAAAGGCAGGATATACCGCTCTTTGTACAATGCCTAATCTTAACCCTGTGCCGGACTGCGAAGAAAATCTGAAAGTGCAGACCGATATTATTGAAAGGGATGCGGTGATTAAAGTTTATCCCTTTGCCTCTATTACTGTAGGACGTCAGGGCAGGGGAGAACTTGTTGATTTTGAATCTCTTAAAGATAAGGTAATAGGATTCAGTGACGACGGAACAGGCGTGCAGGAGGAGAAAACAATGCTTGCCGCTATGAAAAAATGCGCAAAGACAGGCGGAATAATTTCAGCCCACTGTGAAGTTAATGATTTGCTTTATGGCGGATATATCCACGACGGCGAATACTGCCGTGCCCATAATCATAAGGGCATATGCTCTGCATCTGAATACGAGCAGATTGCAAGGGATGTTGAGCTGGCTCAAAAAACCGGCGTTCATTATCATGTTTGCCACATTTCAACTAAGGAAAGCGTTGATATAATAAGAAAAGCCAAAGCAAGAGGAATTAATGTAACCTGCGAAACAGGGCCTCACTACCTTACAATGTGCGACGAGGATTTGCAGGAGAACGGAAGATTTAAGATGAATCCGCCTCTGCGTGCAAAGCAGGATATGCAGGCGCTTATTGAGGGTGTTAAGGACGGCACGGTTGATGTTATTGCCACTGACCACGCACCTCATTCAAAAGATGAAAAATCAAAAGGTCTTGAAAAAAGTGCAATGGGCGTAGTAGGACTTGAAACGGCGTTTTCAGTATTATATACTAAGCTTGTAAAAACAGGGGTAATCACCCTTGAAAAATTAATAACTATGATGTCCGTTAAACCGAGAGAAATTTTCTCAATACCCGGCGGACGGATCGAAAAGGGTATGCCTGCCGATTTGGCTTTGCTGAGCCTAGGCGATGAATGGACGGTGGAGCCGGACAAGTTTGTAACTATGGGCAGAGCCACACCCTTTGAGGGCTGGAAAGTCTATGGCAGAAATCTGCTTACAATATGTGAAGGAGAGGTAGTATATGAAGCCTTATGATAAAAAAATAATTCTTGAAAACGGAAAAGAGTTTTACGGCTACGGTTTTGGCGCAGACAAATTATCCGTAAACGAAATAGTTTTTAACACTTCAATGGTTGGCTATCAGGAGATTATATCCGACCCATCATATACCGACCAGATGGTTTGTATGACTTACCCTCTTATCGGTAACTACGGTATGGCCGATGACGATTACGAAACGAGGGTGCCTACGATGGGCGGTCTTATTGTGCGTGAGTACAACGATTTGCCGTCAAACTTCCGATATACCAAAACTCTTTCGGAAGTGCTTGATGAGTACGGTATTCCCGGTATCAGCGGTGTTGATACAAGAATGATTACACGTATTATCCGTGACGAGGGAAGCCAGAAGGTTATGATTTGCGATGCGGACGTGCCTTATGACCAGGCGTATCAGCTTCTCAAAGATTATCAGATTCCTACAGATATGGTGTCTCGTGTTTCCTGTAAAAAACGCTGGTATTCAAGGACGCCTAATCATAAGTTTGACGTTGTTGCTATTGACTGCGGTATTAAGCTTAATATTATCCGCAAGTTAAACGAAAAGGGCTGTAACGTAACGGTTGTACCCTACAATATCTCGGCAGATGAGATTATGAAAATGAAGCCTGACGGACTGTTTCTTTCAAACGGACCCGGTAACCCGGAGGACGTTAAACCTGTAATTGAAGTTGTGCGTCAGCTTAAAGGACAGATTCCTATTTTTGGTATCTGCTTGGGTCATCAGATGATTTCCCTCGCTTTAGGTGCAAAAACCTTTAAAATGAAATTCGGACACAGAGGCGGAAATCACCCTGTTATGAATCTTGAAACAGGCAGAATTGAAATTACTTCACAGAACCATTCCTATGCGGTAGATGTTAAATCACTTGAGGGTACAGAACTTAAGCTTACCCATAAAAATCTGCTTGATGATACTGCCGAGGGTGTAGAGTCTGCAGAAAATAAACTGTTTTCTGTTCAGTATCACCCTGAATCTGCGCCCGGTCCCCAGGACAGCGCATATCTGTTTGACAAATTTATATCTTTGATGGAAAAGGAGGCCGAATAATATGCCAAAGCGTACTGATATACACAAGGTTCTTGTAATCGGTTCGGGTCCTATTGTTATAGGACAGGCTGCCGAGTTTGATTATTCGGGAACACAGGCGTGCCTTGCTCTGCGTGAGGAGGGATATGAGGTTGTTCTCATCAACTCAAACCCTGCTACAATAATGACCGATACTGATATTGCCGACAAGGTATATATGGAGCCTCTTAATC
>CAYXLH010000083.1:0-8097 GCA_964465835.1 uncultured Bacteroides sp.
CGGCAACCTCAAGATAATCATTGTACTTTTCAAAGCTCATTTCATCATCCCAGCCGGTATCAAACACAAGAATTGTACCCTCGTCGTGAAGTTTTTTATACACATCAAGGAAACCGCCCAACTGCATCATAGTGATTTTTGAACCCTTAGCAATATTATAAAACATTTCTTTAGCTTTATCATTAGGCTCAATGGTGCCTTTGCCGTATGTAAAGAAAGTTCTGTCTTTTGGAAGAATTATTGCCGAAGTAATATTAAGGGGAATATCGTTTCCATCATATAAATTTGTAGGTGAAACATTATTTTCGCCAAACTTTTCCCTTGCGAAATTTGAAAAAATATCATTGCCCAATTCTGTGGCAATTTTTGTTTCAATTCCAAGTCTGCCTAAATTAATCAGTGTTGCAGGAAGTCCACCGCCCAGTTGAAGGCTGAAATCCTTACAATACAATTCTTCACCTACATCGGGTATTCTTTCCATTCCCTGATATAAAAGGTCAATATTTGTTGCTCCTGCTCCTGCAATAAAAGCCATAGTTTTCTCCAATCTGTTAATTATGTATTTATTATTTTATAAGCACAACACTGTGGGCGGAGATGCCCTCCTGCCTGCCTGTAAACCCAAGTTTTTCCTCTGTGGTAGCCTTAACGCTGACGCAAGAAATATCCACACCGCAGGCACCGGCAATGTTCTGTCTTATCTGCTGAATGTAGGGTTTCATTTTAGGCTGCTGCGCAATTAAAGTACAGTCTATGTTTTCAACGAAAAAGCCCTCACCGTTAATTCTCTTTACCACCGCTTCAAGCAGTTTTAAAGAGTCGGCATTTTTCCATTTTTCGTCAGTATCGGGGAACATACCACCGATATCGCCCATAGCACAGGCTCCCAGAAGGGCGTCGCTGACTGCGTGAAGAAGAACATCAGCGTCGCTGTGACCCAAAAGGCCTTTCTCGTACGGAATATTTACACCGCCGATTATTAAATCCCTGTTTTCAACAAGCTTGTGAACATCGTATCCGTGACCGATTCTCATAGTTTAACCTCGCTGTGACAGTATTTTTTCCGCCAGAAGAATATCGTCCGGCGTGGTAATTTTTATGTTCTCATAATTCCCGAGAACTACCTTAACCTTTCCCCCTGCATTTTCTATAATACAGCAGTCATCGGTGAAATCAAGATTTTCCTCATCGGCTTTTTCAATAGCATTTTTGTATGAGTCAAAATTGAATATCTGAGGCGTCTGAATAGCGATAAGATTATTTCTGTCAGGTGTGGAGGCAATAAACATATCATCATCTATAACCTTGATTGTGTCCTTTACCTTAACCCCCACAGCGGCGGCGCCGTATTCGTCGGCAGCCCTTAAGGTATCGCTTAACGCCTGCTGAGTAACAAGGGGACGTGCACCGTCGTGAATTATAATCTTATCCGCTTCATCAACAGTATCAACAGCATTTTTAACGCTTTTCTGACGGGTATCGCCGCCTATTACAAAGGTTACTCTGCCGTCTGTAAGAATAGATGAAAATGTTTC
Source organism: uncultured Bacteroides sp. (assembly GCA_964465835.1). Lineage (GTDB taxonomy): Bacteria > Bacillota > Clostridia > Oscillospirales > Acutalibacteraceae > Eubacterium_R. Next base: position 1,536 of record CAYXLH010000083.1, read on the forward strand.
CAAATCCTGTTCTCTTACAGTAACAATAACCTCGTCAATATCGGCACAGTCAAGAAATGTCTGCACAGAACGCTCAATTACTGTTTTACCCTGAATTTCAAGAAGCAATTTGCTTTTTTCGCTTTTCATACGTGTTGAGTTTCCCGCTCCTAAAACTATTGCGATATTACTCAATTTCCCTCACCTCGCTTAACTCCTTTTCGTTAGGAGTAACGTATTCGGTATTATAATTATCGTATATAACCATTCCCGGCTTTGCACCGTTCGGTTTTTTAACATTTTTTACTGTTGTGTAATCAACGGCAATATTTGATGAAGCTGCCGCCTTTGAATTGGCAGCCGCCAGCATTGCCCCCTGCCGTATCACCAAGTCTGTAAATGGCTTGTCCTTTATAGACTCAATGATTACATGACTGCCGGGTACGTCCTTAACATGAAGCCACAAGTCATAATTCTTTGCCTTTTTCAGCGTTAAAGCGTCATTTTGAACATTATTTCTGCCTACATATATAATGAATCCTTCAGGGGAAATATATTTTTTAGGTTTTAATTTTTTCGCATTTGAATTTTTATCGCTTCGTTTGGTGAGAAATCCGGAATCATAAAGTTCCGTACGGATTGCCGTAATTTCGCTGTCGGTTTCGGCTCTTGTAAGGGAGTCAATTACAGAATCAAGATACTCTGCCTCCTGCTTCGCTTCGGTGATAAAATCATAAAGCTTTGTTTCGGCAATCTGTTTTTTTCTGTATTCTTTATAATATTTCTGAGCGTTCTGACCGGGTGAAAGCGTTGGGTCGGCAGGGATTCTTATGGCTTTGTTTTCATCATAGAAATTCTCCAAATCATAATAGAGGGAGCCTTTTACAAGGCGATGCAGATTTGCGTTAATCAAATCGCCATAAACGCGCAGTTTTTCCTTATCGTGACATTCTGCAAGCTCCTGCCGTCTGTTTTCCGCTTTTCTGACGGCACGTTCCTGCAATATTTCAAGATGATGAAACAAATCCCTTGAACGCTGTTTTATTCTGTCAAGACGTACCTGCTCGTAATAGTAAAAATCTACTAGTTCAGAAAAGGTGTTAAAAGTTCTGTAAGTGCAAAGAGAACCGTATTGTTTCGGTTCAAAGAATGTAAAGTCTTTTGGCTTGTCAGTGATAACAACAGTGGTAACAGGATTTTCAATACAGTTTTTAAGTTCCTGCAAAGTCATACCGTATTCAAGTTCACGGCAAACTATCGGTGAAACGCCCTGAAGAACCTGTGAATAAGCCTTATTCTTTTTCATATCAAGAACATCGGCAGCTCTTTGAATTTCCCCTATATCGTCTGTTAAAATATTCATTTTATGCTGAGGGGGCGGAGCTATATATTTAAGACCCGGCAGCACCTGCCGCACACTTGATTTCAAAGCATCAATACGCTTTATACATTCAATTATCTTATCATCCTTGTCAACAAGAATAATATTGCTGTAACGGCTCATTATTTCAATAATCAGCTTGTACTGCACCGGGTCGCCCAGCTCATTTTTTGCGTCAAAATGCAGTGAAAGTATTCTTTCAAAGCCATCCTGGGTTATATCGGTAAGTCTTGCACCTCCCAGCAGTTTACGCAAAAGCATAGTGAGCATAGGCGGCTTTTTAGGATTTTCGCCGCTATGCTGTGTAATAAGTATTCTCGGACAGTCCGCTTTTGCAGAAAGAAGAAGTTTAACTGCACCGTTTCTGCCTCTCATTGTGAAAAGCAGTTCATCCTTTGACGGCTGATATATTTTGTCAACACGGCTATCAACTGTTTTTTTCTTTATTTCATTTTTTAAAAGAGATAAGTATATTCCGTCAAGCGCCATTGATTAATTCCTTATAATTCAGATTGAATGAACGGGATTTTCGTTTGGTGCAGCAACAAATTCCACGTCTGTAAAAATTTTTTCTAGTTTTTCTTTAAGCATTAAAAATGCTGAATTTTCCGTTTCAAAATGCCCTGCCGAAATTACACAGAAATCTTTTTCGGCACAGTCCAGCATTTCGTGATATTTAAGTTCTCCGGTAAGATAGCAGTCGGCATTTGCCATAGCTGTATCAATAAAATCTCCGCCTGCACCGCCGCAGAGCGCCACTTTCTTAATAATTCTGTCGCTGTCGGTATATCTGATACCCTGACAGTCCAATTTGTCAGATACAAGCTGAACAAAATCATCAGCGCTCATTTCGCATTTCAAATCGCCTGTAACGACAAAACCGTCGTCAAAATGTTCTAAATTTTCAAGTTCAATAATTTGAGCAAGATTTTCATTAATGCCGCCATCTGCTTTGTCAAAATTAGTATGAGCGCAAAGCACATTGATTTTACTGCTTACAAAATCGTAAACAGCAGTTCCAGTCTTAACGTCTGAAATGGAACCGAATATCAAAGGATGATGAGTTAAAACAAGTTGGGCGCCAGTTTCCTTTGCATAAAGCGCAGTCTGACGAGTGGCATCAAGCGCCATAACGACTTTTTTAACCTCCGCTCTGAAATCGCCTATAATATGCCCTGAATTATCCCACTCCTCCTGAGTGTCATAAGGTGCAATACTGTTTATGTAATCATAAATATTTTTTACAGTTGTCATAATTTTTTCTCAATAGCGGAAATCACACTGGAATAATCTCCGCCGCCTTTACTTTTATTTTTAAGATAGTTCAGTAAATGATAAAAATATTCCTTATCGCTGAAATCCTTAATATTTCCCAAATAATAATCCTCTGCGTTGTACTCTTTTTTTGCGCCGCTATATACTGCGTCAAAAACGCTGTAATGATGTGCGCCGTCCTGGACAACGAGGTCGTTATCTATCTCAAAGCCGTTGTCAAAAAGCCATTTACGAGCAATTTCAGGGTGCGTCATAGGGTTTAAAACAAGATGCTTATCTTTAACAAAATCACATTTTGAAAGAATATCTGCAATAAGTTCTCCGCCCATACCTGCAATTAAAATATCATCTGCTTCGTCGGCGATGATATTCTGAAGTCCGTCGGATAATCTGCACTCTATAAAATCCGAAAGCTCCTCCTGCTCTACAAGTTTTCGGCAGGAGGACAAGGGGCCAATGTTAATATCACAGGCAAGAGCATGAGATATGTGTGCATTTTTTACAAGATAAACAGGAACATACCCATGGTCGCAGCCGATATCTGCAAGACGGCAGTTTTTGCTGACTAAATCAGCCGCAGCTTTAAGCCGTTTTGACAATTTCATATTTATTTTGCAAGAAAATCGTTGATTTTTTTAACAAGCTCGTCTGCATCTGTGCCGTGAACCATACAAGCCTGCTCAATGGATTCTCCCCTTGAAGCAGGACAACCCAGGCAATGCATACCCATTTCAATGAAAAAAGGTGCAGTTTCGGGTGCATTGTCAAGAATATCTCCGATGATTGTATCTTTCGTTACTTCTGTCATATTAAAATCTCCTTAAAACATTTATATATTATTTAAAATAATTATTTATTATATAATATAGCACATAAGATAAAAAGTCAAATCTTGCAAGTGCATTAATTATGTGATAGAATACATAAAAAGCAAAAGCGGTGATAAAATGGATAATGAAAAAAGAGAATCGGAAAATATAATAGACCCAAGATTAAGATTTGACGCCTTTACAGCAGGAATAAAAGACGGCGGTCTGCGAAGTGTTGCGTCCATCAACCTTATTGTATGCTATATTATCGCCAATATCAAAACTAAAGTAACGGCGCAGAATATTATTGACACTATGGACGAGGGAATGATTGCAAATCACTTTGAGATATCAAATGCCATTTCAAAACTAAAATCCCAAGGCGTAATCAGCGAAAACAAGGACGGGGCTCTTGAACTCAATGGCTCCGACAAAGCTATGATAGATTTGGTTGAAAAAGATTTGCCCCTTACCTTGAGAGATAAAAGCATAAAAATATGCCAGCGCCTTATTGCAAAAGAAACGTATCAAAGAGAAAACAAGGCGGAAATTACTCCATGTGACAGCGGCTACAATGTAACTCTACACGTCAGCGATAAAAACAATGACTTTATGAATCTTACACTTTTCGCCTCTACTTTGACCCAAGCGGAGGTTATCAAAGAAAAATTCATCACAAATCCCGTAAGAGTTTACGAAAACCTGATTGACTCAATTTTTTCAAATGAGGATTAAATTACAAAATCACAAAAATTATAAAAAGCAGATTGCCGGATGGTAATCTGCTTTTATTCTGTCATAATTACGGCACCATAGGAGATTCCGCTATACGTTTAAGATTTTGGACTTTGCTTCCGGATTGAGAAAAGAAATACTGATTATTTGTAAAAGTTATTACAGCAAAAACACTGTCATCTGTATATAATTCAGCATAATTACTCTTATATGTTTTGCATACACCTTCGTATATTATATCGTCATCCGAATTATAAATTATAAACTGACCTTTTCCGTCACTTTCTTCGGGCGGTATAACAGCCAAATACTTAACAGTATCCAAACTTTTATTTTCGCCTATTTCGTAGGTTCCGAAAAACACTTTTTCACCTTTTGTACTGCCGTCCTTACTCTCCGTGTAAACTGAAAAAGCAACTAAGCCGAGAATAAAGGACAATAGCACAGCCAGTACTAAAGCAACTGTAAATTTCTTTTTACTAATCACAAAATCCCACCAATCAACTTATTTTTTGTAAAACGGATTGGGATCTAACAACGGTATATTTTTTTGAATATACCTTTGCTTTTCCCCATGAACCCCATTTTCCGTTTTTCCTATATCGGTACTGAATAAGTTTTATTGTAGGCTTAATTTCTTTTCTCGCTTTAATCTTATAAAATCCTTTTGATTTTGCTTTTAAAAATTTGCCATAATAACTGTTACTCATTTTACCTATTGGTACAGAAAAACCTACACTAACACAACCCGCATATTCTATAGCAAATGAAATAGATACCTTGCTTCCACCAGACTCACCATAATACAATCCGTCTCCTGCTTCTAAATATGTACCTTTTGTTGGTTGCCCTGAAACATATTTATAACTTGTCCATGCAGGATCTTTTGTTATTGTAATAAAGCGGTGTTGCGTATTTCCAGGTGTCGGATCTGAATAGTAAGGTGGACTTGTAACAATACTATCTTTAGCCATTACAGGTGTCGCGTACATAAGTGAACAGTTTAATAATGTAAATACCAACAGTAAAGAAATAATTTTATTCTTTTTCATATCAAAATCCCCATTGCAATAATGCATATAATAACTATACATTTTGCTTTCAATATAAATTAAACAAATAAGTAATTATAAGAATTCATTCAATTTTTTCCCTGCTGTTCCTTAAACGGTAGGTTCTTCGGCAGGAGCTTCGTCTGCAAGCTCGCTGATTGTCTCTTCCGGAGGAGGAAGAAGTTCTTTAATTGAAAGAGAAACTCTCTTCTTATCAAAATCAACCTCTGTAATCTTGCTGTCGACCATTTCGCCTACTGTAAGCTTGTCAGCAGGAGTCTTAATTCTCTCCCAAGAAATCTGGCTGATGTGAACAAGACCGTCGATTCCGGGAAGAATGTTAACGAATGCACCGAATGATGCAAGACCTACTACTCTACCTGTAATTGTTGAGCCAACAGGATAATCTCTCTTGAGGATTTCCCATGGGTTATCCTCCACTTTCTTGAATCCAAGAGAAATCTTTCTGTTCTCGGTGTCAAGAGATTTGATTGTAACATCAACTGTATCACCAATATTAACAACCTCTGACGGATGCTTAATTCTTGACCAGGACAATTCTGAAATATGAATCATTCCGTCAATTCCGCCGATATCTACAAAGGCACCGTAAGAGGTAAGCGACTTAACAGTACCGGTAAGCTTCATACCTTCTTCAAGTTTTTCCCAAGCGGCATCCTGAGCGGCCTTGCGCTCTGCATTGAGAACAGCTTTGATTGAGCCTACTGCACGTCTTCTTGCAGTGTTGATATCAATAACCTTAAATCTTACTGTTGTGTTCTTAAGGATATTGATATCCTGATTACGTGGAACACCTGTAAGTGACGCAGGAACAAATACCTTTGCTCCCTTAGCAGAAACAAGAACGCCGCCGCGTACTACTGCGGTAACAACACCTTCAAGAATCTCATCTGACTCTTTTGCTGCAACAATATTATCCCAGCCCTTAATGGCATCAAAAAGACGCTTTGAAAGCTTAAGAACACCGTCTTGATCATCTGTTTTCATAATAACAAGATCAATTTCGTCACCGATTGCAACTACGTCTTCACACTTTGTAATAGGATCAGAACTGAGATCGTCAAATGCGACAACACCTGTCTGCTTTCTGCCGGGTACGTCAACATACACTTCAGTAGGAGTGATTCTTACTACTGTGCCTTTGACTACCTTGCTGTTTTCGTTTTCCTTAAAAGATTCATTAAGTAATTCTTCGAAGGATGCCTCACCATCAGCAGATGCTTTGACAGCAGGCTTTGAAGCCTTATCAGCGTTTTCTGCTGTCTCCACAACTTCTTCAGTTACGGCTGAAGTTGTTTCAACTTCCTTTT
>CAYXLH010000084.1:0-6620 GCA_964465835.1 uncultured Bacteroides sp.
CAAGGGCGCGGTTTCGCAGGTTGCCGCCGAAATAAAGGCGAGAGCCTTTAAGAAAGCGTGTGTTTGCTCCGACCCCGACCTTATCAAATTCGGAGTAACCGCAAAGGTAACCTCGGTTCTCGATAACGCTTCAATCGACTACGAGCTTTATTCAAACATCAAGCCGAATCCGACTATTGAGAATGTTCAGTCGGGCGTAGAAGCATTCAAGACAAGCAACGCAGACTGCATTGTTGCTATAGGCGGCGGCTCTTCTATGGACACTGCAAAGGCTATTGGTATTATCATTAAAAATCCTGATTTTGCCGATGTTGTTTCACTTGAGGGAGTTGCTCCTACAACAAATAAGTGTGTGCCTATTATTGCCGTTCCCACAACAGCAGGTACAGCCGCTGAGGTTACTATTAACTATGTAATTACCGATACTGCTAAAAATAGAAAAATGGTTTGTGTTGACCCTAAGGATATTCCGGTTGTTGCCGTTGTTGACCCTGATATGATGTCATCAATGCCAAAGGGACTTACTGCCGCAACAGGTATGGACGCTCTTACCCATGCTATTGAGGGTTATATCACCGCAGGTGCATGGGAACTTAGCGATATGTTCCATATTAAAGCCATAGAAATTATTTCACGTTCGCTCCGCGGAGCTGTTGATAACACTCCTGAGGGAAGAGAGGGAATGGCTCTCGGTCAGTATGTAGCAGGTATGGGATTCTCAAATGTAGGCTTGGGCATCGTTCACTCAATGGCCCATCCTCTCGGTGCTCTTTACGATACACCTCACGGTGTTGCAAACGCAATTATTCTTCCTACTGTTATGGAATATAATGCTCCTGCTACAGGTGAAAAATACCGTGATATAGCAAAGGCTATGGGTGTTGAGGGCGTAGATGGTATGTCACTTGAAGACGCAAGAAAAGCTGCTGTTGACGCAGTTAAACAGCTCAGCGCAGATGTAGGAATTCCTAAGGATCTTAAAGAAATTGTTAAGCCTGAGGATGTTGACTTTCTTGCACAGTCTGCTTATGATGACGCCTGCCGTCCCGGTAATCCCCGTGAAACCTCTGTTGAGGAAATCAAGGAACTTTACCTTTCACTTATGTAATTTGTATATAATAAATAAAGGCACGGAGCAGTTTTTGCTCTGTGCCTTTTATAGTTTATCCGGTTTTGCTTTTTCTCTGTCAATAAACATTATCAAAAATGCGCATATAAGTATTGCACAGCAGATAAAAATTGCCTTTTCGCTGATAATACCTACAAATATGTTTCCGATAACCGCTCCCACTGCGAAAAATAATATTACCGATAAATACAATATTCCTTTTTTTAATGACTGTTTGTTTTTTGAATAAAAGTAGTCGTTTAAATTCTGCATCGCTGAACGTAGATTACCTATGCACATTGTTGTTGCAATGCCGTTGCCGTGTATTTTTCTGAAGCTTTCAACCTGTATTCCACAGGCGAGAGATGTCAGACAGTTTGCCGGCAGATTGTATTTTTGAGGAAAAAATCCAACGCCGAGAAGAATTAAGATTTCAAATACAATGCTTATCTGGCGCCAGTGGAGTATGTTGACTGTTGTTAAACTGTGCCTTATAACATCGGACAAAATTATACCAAATGCAAAAGCTGTTACAGGCAGTGCGTAGTACAGCGCAGTTTTAAAATTGCCTGATGAAAGATTTATGCCAAACAGAAGTATGTTGCCTGTTTGTGCGTTTGCAAAAACCTCGCCTCTGCACATATAGGAATAGGCGTCCATAAATCCGCCTGCCAGTGCAAGAATTATTCCTATTTCAACTGATTCGCTTATTTGAAAACGGCTTTTCATATTCACCACTTCCGTATGAATTCCTTTTTATATCCTGTCTTTGTAACGCTCGGCGGTGATGATTCCGTCGCAGACATTCATTTTACATATTCTTGCGTTTCGTGCGTCAAATGCATTTGTGTTTAATTCGTCGTCGTAATCTCTTGCGTGATAAACGGCGTACCACTGACCGCCTTTTTTTATCATAGAATGATGTCCTGTGCCTTCTTCAAACTCGTTTGCCTTTAAAACGGGGTGGTATGTGTTATCGTCGGGATATTTTTCAAATTTAACCTTGGTTAAATCTGTTTCATCACTCTTTGCCCTTGCATAGCCTATATAATATGTGGGCTGTTCATAACAGTTGCCCGAATACATAAGGTACTGCCAATCTCCCTCTTTAAAATAGAAAGCACCCTCAATAGTGTGCCAGTGCTGACCTTTTTTGTATCTGTCACGGCGGAAAATATCTTCGTCAAGTGTAGGTTCAATTACTGTTACAGGATTTCCCGAAACAGTGTAAGGGTCAATCAGTCTGTCAACAACTATGTACGTACCGATTCTCTCGCCGTCAAATTTATTCGTGGAATAAAATATGAACATTCCGCTTTCGTTTTTTACAACGTGAGAATCTATTGAAAACGGATGAAGAAGCTGTCTTTCGTTTTTGAAAGGACCTAACGGAGAATCACTGCTTGATACAAACATAGCCTGATGATGACCGCCTTTGTCCGGGGCGTCCTCATAGTATTCAAAACTGCAGTACATATAGTATTTTCCGTCGGTTTCAATAACGCTGGGCGCCCAGTAATCTTCGTTGTTTCCAACGCTGAAAACCTTGCCGTAAAACTTCCAGCCGGTGAATAAATCATCACTGTAATAAGCGTAAACGCCGTCATGGCCGGTGGTGTAAATATAATATCTTCCGTTGCTTTCAAATATAAATGGGTCCGCCTGACCTATGTAATGCTCTTTGTTAATATCCAATAAATGCATAATATCCTCACTTAGTTGTTTTTATTTTTCTTTTTCTTTTCCTCTTCAAGTTCTTGCATTTCTTTGTAGAACATATTGGCTTTTACATAAATTTCAATGTAGCTGTGAATAATCTCCGCCATTTCGCCGGGATTGTAGTTCAGGGGCAGTATGCGTTCGTCGTCATCAATGGCGAGAGGACCTTTTTCATAATCGTTAAAAGTGGGCATAAGTGAATAGTTGGTTCTTGTTTTAACAATAGAAATCATTGTAAAATCAGCAGTTGCATTTACAAATCCCTGCTTTTTTGTGTATCTTTCAATAGTTGATACATTGCTGGCGTCATTATGCTTTTTTGTGTAGCAGGCGTTCAGTACCTTTTCAATATATGTCTCCAGCGCTTCGTCGGTATAGGGCGCTTTAAGAAGCATTACCGTGTCAATATCTGCTATGCCGTACTTTGCGCTTTCTCCGCAGGGAATACCAATAAGGTTTTCATTTTCGTCAACATATACCGAAATTGTGTAAAAATCTCTGTCCATATAATCAGGCCTTTCTCTTTAATTGTTATAGATTATATATTAACTTGTTGAAAAATTCAACCGCTCGTGATAATATTTAACTGTATATTTAATAATTAGGGTGAATTTATGAAAAAAGTTCTTATTACAGGCGGTGCAACCGGAATAGGAAAAGCGGCGGCATTGCTTTTTCGTGACAGGGGATATGACGTTTATGTAACATATAATAATACTCCTCTGGATTATGATGGCGTTACTGCCGTTAAATGTGATTTGTCAGACATTGACGATATAAAAAAGCTTTTTGATACGGTTAAAAGCATAGACGTTGCCGTAAATAATGCAGGTGTGTCGCTTATTAAAATGATAAACGACGTAAGTAAGTATGATTATAATTATGTTGAAAGCGTCAATCAGCGCGGCGTTTATTTCTGCTGTAAATACGAAGCTCTTGATATGATTAAAAGACATACCGGCGCAATAATCAATATTTCTTCAATGTGGGGTCAGTGCGGCGCCTCCTGCGAAACACTTTACTCAATGACTAAAGCAGGGGTTATTGGTTTAACAAAGGCTTTGGCGCAGGAGCTTGCTCCAAGCTCAATTACTGTTAACTGTGTATGCCCCGGTATTATTGACACAAGGATGAATGATTGCTTTGATAAAAAAGAGCTTGCTTCCCAGGTGCCTTTAGGCAGGCTTGGTACACCTGAAGAAACGGCGCAGGCGATTTTATTCTTTGCCGAAAATAGTTATGTAACAGGACAAATTCTCGGTGTAAACGGCGGAATAATTTAATTAAACGATGCTGTAACAATTTCTTTTCCTTTTCATAGTATGACTTAGAAAAGGGAAAGGAGGTACGGCTATGGGTTGCGGTTGTAACAACAATTGTGGTTGCGGCGGTTCATCTTGGATCGTTATTCTCATCATAATCCTTTTGCTCTGCGGCGGTTTCGGTAACTGCGGTTGCGGAAATGATTGCGGATGCTGATTTAGTCACATAGCATATTGGGAACGTCTCGGGAAACCGGGGCGTTTCTCTTATATTTCAGACCAAATAATAAAAAGTCAAAAAAAGTCAAAAATTTTTTTAAAAAATCTTGACTTTTGTTGACCTTTGTGATATAACATAGTCAAAGGACAAAGAAAGTCAAAGTCAAAATAAAAACTTGACCTTCAATGCTCCACTGATAAAGGAAAGAAGATGATTAAAAAATGAAGATGAGTGATTTTATCGCCGATATGATTATGGATATGTTTGACGACGATACGCCTACGGTGCAGATTCAGCGAAATGATTTAGCGTCAAAAATAGGCTGTGTGCCAAGCCAGATAAATTATGTAATAACATCACGCTTCACTCCCGAAGCAGGCTACCGTATAGAAAGCCGGCGAGGAGGCGGAGGTTACATTCTTATCACAAGAGCAAACAGCAAGGACGCTGCCGTTATGGGTTTGATTAACAGTATAGGTGATGAGATTGACGAGAGAACGGCAAAGGCGCACATCTACAATCTTAATTATCAAAAACTGTTAAGCGACAAAGCGGCAAAAATGATGGCAGCCGCACTTAATGAAAGCAATTTCAGAGGCGTTGAAACTGATAGCACAAACAAAATCAGAGCACGACAGATGAAACAAATGCTTTTGGCATATATTGATTAAATAGGAGGTACTTATTATGAAATGTACACATTGTCATGAAAATGAAGCTAATACACATATTAAAAAGACAATAAACGGCAGAACCCAGGAAATGTATCTTTGCCCCGAATGTGCAAAGAAACTGGGAGTTATGGACGAATTTGAACCGTTTTCAATGGATTCATTCTTCGGCAATTTCCTTGGCGCAGGCGCTGCAGCGCTCAATTCACTTGCAGGAATTGAAAGATGCGGCTACTGTGGTTCATCATTTAATGATATCGTTAATACAGGCAGAGTAGGCTGTGCAAATTGCTACGACAAGTTTGAAGACAGGCTGGCTCCAGGTATTGAAAAGCTCCACGGCAGAGCAAAGCATGTAGGTAAAAATGTTACTTACACCGAGGAAAAAGAGGAGCAAAAGCCTGTATCCGAAATTGACGGATTAAAATCTCAGCTTAAACAGGCGATAAAAGAACAGAGGTTTGAGGACGCAGCGGTTTTACGTGACAAAATAAATGAACTTGGCAAGGAGAATTAACAATGAGTAAGTGGTATCAGGAAAGCAAGAAAAATTCCGATGTTGTATTGTATTCAAAAATCAGGCTTGCCCGAAATTTAGCAGATTTTCCGTTTCCTAACCGTATGAGCAGGGAAGTGAGAAAAAATGTTACAAAAAAGATTTATGCCACGGTGAAGAGTTCTCCTGTTGCAAACGAATTTGACATTATAAATCTTGCCGATATAAACAGGGCAAAGGCGCTTTCTTACGCAGAAAAGCAGTATATCAGTCCCCAGTTTGCAAAGGACACCGAAAATGCCGCTTTTATGCTGAGCAAAGATGAAGATGTTTCAATTATGATGTGCGAGGAAGACCATATTAAAATCAATGCTTTTGAAGCCGGCCAGGATTTGGACGAAGCATACAGAAAGGCAAATGAACTTGATGATATTTTTATTAAGTCGCTGAAAATTGCATATTCCGATAAACTGGGATTTCTCACATCATCACCTATTAATTTAGGTACGGGACTTAAAGCGTCATTCGTACTGCATCTGCCTGCCCTTGTTCAGCAGAATGCACTTTATAAGCTGTCTGCTATGGTGTCAAAATTAGGACTGTCGCTAAGACCGTTTCATAAGGACGGAGCAGGGGATATTTATGTCCTTTCAAACCTGGTATCTCTCGGTATCAGCGAAAAAAGCGCCATAGACAATGTTGACGCAATTTGTACCCAGATAGTTAAGCAGGAGAGAACGGCGAGAGAACAGCTTTCTCAGGATATTAATTTTGATGATAAAATTTACCGTACTTTGGGCATACTCAAAATGGCAAGAAAACTTGATGAAGCGGAATTGCTTGATATGGTATCGCTTGTTCGTCTTGGTATATCCCTTGGATATTTTGATATAGATTACTCTGTGGCAGGAGAGCTGATGTTTGCAATGCTTAACGCCACGATTGTTGATAAGGCAGGAGCGGAGCTTTCAGAGGATATGTGCAGTAAACTCAGAGCACGTCTTGTCAGAGATAAATTAGAATAATACGGCAGAATTTCTGCCGTGAGTTTGGAGGTATTAACTATGTATAAGTTTAATTCTTTCACGCAGAAAGCCAACGAGGTGCTTAACCTTGCAATAAAATCGGCCGAAAATTACGGTCA
>CAYXLH010000084.1:6630-7566 GCA_964465835.1 uncultured Bacteroides sp.
TTATATAGGCAGCGAGCATATTCTTGTTGGTTTGCTTAAAGAGGGTACGGGTATGGCATCCGCAGCTCTCTCAAATAAAGGTATTACATTTGAAGATATTGATGAACTGATTAAAAAAGAAATCGGCGCAGGCAATCCAACAAGACTTTCGCCGGATGATTTTACACCGCGTTCAAAACGCATTATAGAACTGTCTTTTCAGATAGCGCGCGGAATGATGCATTCGTTTGTGGGTACTGAGCATTTACTGCTGTCGCTTCTTAGGGAAAGCGATTCCTACGCAGTTAAGTTTATAAACGATTTGGGCGTTGACGAAAGATTGCTGATAGATGAGCTTTGCCAGTCAATTTCCAGCGGTGAAAGTGACACTACTCAGCAATCAAAAAACAGCAAAAAAGGCAAAAGCAAAACACCGACCCTTGATGAATTCGGCAAGGATCTTACCGAAACGGCTAAGCAGGGAAAAATTGACCCGGTTATCGGCAGGGAAAAAGAGATTCAGCGTGTTATTCAGATTTTGTCAAGGCGTAATAAAAATAACCCCTGTCTTATCGGTGAGCCGGGCGTAGGTAAAACGGCAATCGCCGAGGGGCTTGCACTTAAAATAGTTCAGGACGAGGTGCCGGAATTACTTAAAAACAAAAAAATTGTTGCTCTTGACTTGACCTCAATGGTAGCCGGTACAAAATACCGTGGTGACTTTGAGGAGAGAATCAAAAAAGCAATGGATGAGGTTAAAAATGCAAAAGACGTAATCCTGTTCATAGACGAGGTTCATACAATTATGGGTGCAGGCGCTGCCGAAGGCGCCGTTGACGCTGCAAATATTCTTAAACCCTCCCTTGCAAGAGGCGAAATTCAGGTAATCGGCGCAACCACAATAGATGAATACAGAAAGAATATTGAAAAGGATGCCGCTCTTGAAAGACGTTTCCA
>CAYXLH010000085.1:0-7517 GCA_964465835.1 uncultured Bacteroides sp.
TTCAAATATCGGAAAATTCCTTTTGGCGCTAATTATGATTGTTGCGGTTGTAGGTATTGTATGCCTTTCAGTTATCACTGTTTACGGTTACAGCGTAGTTTACGGTGACCCTGTATTTGATCTTAACGAAGAAAAATATAGCCAGAATCAGACCTCATTTATCTACGGCTATGACAAAAAAGATAAGCTTGTTGAGATTTCACGTCTGCACGGCGAGGAAAACAGAATTTGGGTTAACAGTGCTGATATGAGCAAATACCTTGATGAAGCCTTTATCGCAGTAGAAGACGAACGATTCGAAAGCCATAAAGGTGTTGACTGGAAACGAACTTTTGCCGTGACTTTCTATAATCTTATTGGTAAAAATGAACAGGGCGGTTCAACAATAACCCAGCAGTTAATAAAGAATCTGACTGACGAAAATGATGTTACTTTTGTACGTAAATTCAACGAGATTCTTTCAGCACTCAATCTTGAAAAAAACTATTCCAAGGATGAAATAATTGAAGCGTATCTTAATACAGTTTATCTTTCCCACGGCTGTTACGGCGTAAAGACTGCTGCTGAAACTTATTTTGGTAAAGAGGTTAAAAACCTTAACATTGCTGAATGTGCAAGTCTTGCCGCTATTACAAAATCGCCAACAAAATTTGACCCGCTGATCAATCCCGAAAACAATAGGGAACGTCAGCTTTCAATACTCGGCAAAATGAAAGAACAGGGTCTTATTACAGGCGAGCAATATAATGATGCAGTTGAATATGAGATGGTATTCTCCAACAGCAAAAACTATAAAGGCAGCCAGATTAAAGAAACCAAATCAGATAAAGCAGAGGACGAAACCTACTCTTATTATACTGATTACGTATATTTTGACGTTCTTGATGACCTGCAAAAAATGGGCTACAGCGAGAAAAAGGCTAAAAGTCTTATTAACGGCGGCGGTCTTAAAATCTACTGCGCTGTTGACTTTGAAATTCAGGATATTATTGAGGACGTTTATGAAAATTACAGAAGAATGCCAGATGAAACAGTACAGGGCGCCTGCGTTGTAATGGATTATAAAGGCAGAGTTCTTGGCGTTGTCGGCGGAACCGGTAAGAAAAAGGGAAAGCTTACTCTTAATCGTGCTACGATGTCAAAGCGTCAGCCCGGTTCTACTATCAAGCCGCTTTCTGTTTACGCTCCGGCACTTCAAAAGAGTCATGATGATGATAACGTAAACATTTACTGGTCAACTCCAACCAAGGATTCTCCGCTGACAAAGATTGACGGTAAGCCTTTCCCCACCAATGAGGGTGGCTGGTACTCAGGTAATTCTGTTTCCTTTCATTTTGGTCTTACACGTTATCTTAATACAATTTCTGCACAAACTCTTGATAAAATCGGAATTGACTATTCTTTTGATTTTATATCAAATAGATTTCATATTTCAACCCTTGATAATATAAGCGACTGTAACCTGGCGCCTATGGCAACCGGTTCACTTACAAATGGTGCAACCGTTCTTGAAATGACTTCTGCTTATGCTGCATTCGGTAACGGCGGATATTATTATGAGCCTTACAGTTATTATAAGATTGAGGACAGCCAGGGCAATGTTCTTATTGAGAAAGACCCGGACGGCACTAGAGAAAGCGCACTTTCTGAAAACACTGCCTGGGTTATGAATAAAATGCTCCAGACTGTTATGACTCAGGGTACAGGTACAACTTACAAAATCAGTAACGTTGAATGTTACGGTAAAACCGGTACAACCTCAGACGATAAGGACAGATGGTTTGTAGGCGGTACTCCCGAATATGCCTGCGGCGTTTGGTACGGTTATGATAAACAGAAAGAAATTCACTATTACCTTTCATCTAACCCCAGCGGTACTCTTTGGAATTTAGTAATGAGAAATATTTATTCCGAAAAAGGCATTAAGAAAAGAAAATTCAGTGTCAGTGACGGAACAAAGTACAGAGAATACTGCGGAGGCTGTGGTAAACTCAGATCAGGTACAGGTAACTGGGGCTGGTTTGACGAGGATAATATGCCAGGCTATTGCGGAGGCGGACATTCCGGCAGTGCAGGATCAACATCCCGAAAAGATGACGATGACGACAAGAAAAAGAATAACACTACTACAACTAAGAGAAATGATTCCTCCGGCAATAATAACAATTCTCACAGCACTACTGCTCAGTCAACCACCAAGGCAACTACTGCTCCTACTACCGAAGCTCCAACTGAGCCTAATACATCGGGCAGTGGAGAAGAATAATTTATTAATAAGGCATGGACTCTGACAAAACAATTGTCAGGTTCCTTGCCTGCATCGTTAAATTTTACTAATCTTATTAGGTGAATTATGAAAATTATGGCGATTGATTACGGCGATGCCAGAACAGGCGTCGCCTTTTCAGATATAAAAGGAATACTTGCATCTCCTTACTGCGTTATAAACGAAACTTATCTGCCGAAATTAGTGGATAAAATCACAGATATCGCAAAAAAGGAAAGGACACAGTTAATTGTAATCGGACTTCCAAGAAATATGGACGGTTCCTACGGTTACAGATGCGACGAATGCCGCAAATTAGGCGAAGAACTTTCAAAAAAAATAGATATTGATATAACATACCAGGATGAGAGACTTACAACAGTTATGGCTCACAGCGTCCTTTCAGATAACAATGTAAGAGGCAAAAAAAGAAAAAATATTGTTGATGCCGTTTCTGCCGTAATGATATTGCAAAGCTTTCTTGATAAATAACTATTTATGTAATTATATCCTTGCCGTCACCGTAAATTATTATGGTGATGATTTTGAGATTTAATATTTTCAAAACGGAAATTGTAATTGAATTTTCTTTTATACTTATTATTTCTTTTGCATTCCTGACAAGCAGTTACAGCATTATTTATGTACTTTTATTTTCATGCCTGCATGAATTAGGGCATCTTGCAGTATTATTTATTTTTAAATGTATACCTGAGCGCATTACTTTTTCCTGCTTTGGAATTGGATTAAAATATAAATGTAATTTTATTTTTTTTCAGGAAATTCTGTTTTTCAGCGCAGGATTAATCGTTAATTTGATATTTTATCTTCTTAATATTCAAAAAGAGATTAATCTTGCTTTGTTTTTGATAAACATTCTTCCCGTTTATCCGCTGGACGGAGGAAGAATATTAAAATCTGTACTTAACAACAGACTTAGTCTGAATATTTCCGATAAGATTTATATAGGCATAAGTGCGGCAATTATTATAATGCTTATTGTTTTCAGTATTTACTCTAAAAATCTGTCATTAATATTAATCAGCGTGTATGTAATAATTTATGCAATTAATAACGCTCCCGAATAACGAGGTTTAATATGGTTAAAAAAGAAGTAGAAAAAATTCTGCAATACGTTCAAAAGCCGGCTCGCTACGTAGGCGGGGAACTTAACAGTTATGTAAAGGACCGCAAAAGTATTGATTTAAGATACGCTTTTTGCTTTCCTGATACTTACGAAATTGGTATGAGCCATTTGGGTATGAAAATTCTTTACGGTCTTGTGAATCAGCGTGATGACGCATGGTGCGAAAGAGTTTTTGCTCCCGATAATGATATGGAAGAGCAAATGAGAAAAAACAATATTCCGCTTTTTGCTCTTGAATCTGGAGATTATATTAAAGATTTTGATATGATAGGATTTACTTTGCAGTATGAGCTGTCATATACAAATGTTCTGAATATGCTTGATTTGGTGGATGTTCCGCTTTTTTCTAAGGACAGAAAGGGTTTAACGCCAATAGTATGCTGTGGCGGTCCCTGCACCTGCAATCCGGAACCTATAGCAGATTTCTTTGATATTGTATTTTTAGGCGAAGGAGAGAACTCAACAAACGAGGTTCTTGATTTGCTTAAAGAATGCAAGAAAAACAATTCCACAAAACAAGAATTTTTCTTAAAAGCAAAGGATATTGATGGCGTTTATGTTCCTTCATTTTATAAGGACAGTTATAACGACGACGGAACCCTTAAAGAGCTGAAACCCCTTAACTGCGCACCATCAAAAGTTAAAAAAGCCATTGTCAGCGACCTTGACAAGGTTTATTATCCAAAGGAATTTGTTGTACCTTTTATAAATATTGTACACGACAGAGCAGTTGAAGAAATATTCAGAGGTTGTATAAGAGGTTGCCGTTTTTGTCAAGCAGGATTTATTTACCGTCCCATAAGAGAAAAAAGCGTTGAAACTATTAATAGACAATGCAAGGATTTAATTGACTCAACAGGATATGACGAAATATCTCTTTGCTCGCTTTCAACCTCTGATCACAGCAATGTTAACGACATGCTTACTTCTTTGATTGACTGGACTGTTAAGGATAAAATTAATCTTTCCCTTCCAAGTTTGAGAGTTGATAATTTCTCCGATGAGCTTGTTGATAAACTTAATAAGGTACGAAAAAGCGGTCTTACCTTTGCCCCGGAAGCAGGGACACAGAGGCTTCGTGATGTAATAAACAAAAATGTTACACGAGACGAAGTACTTAATACCTGTAACAAGGCATTTGATAACGGCTGGACAAGCGTTAAACTGTATTTTATGATGGGTCTTCCAACAGAAACAATGGAGGATATTGAAGGCATAGCAAATCTTGCTATGGATGTTATACACGCTTTTTACAACAATCCGAACCGGAAAAAGGGAACAGGTGTTCAGGTTTCTGTTTCCTGTGCCTCCTTTATTCCGAAGCCTTTTACGCCTTTTCAGTGGGAGCCAGAGGACAGTATGGAATCATTAAAAGCAAAGCAGGCGCATCTGCTGGAGTCCATTCCGTCCAAGAAAATTAGGGTTTCCTACCACGAAACACCTACGTCACTGCTTGAGGGTGTTTTAGCAAGAGGTGACAGACGGCTTGCAAAGGTAATTTACACTGCATTTAAAAACGGATGTAAATTTGACTCCTGGGATGACCAATTCAAGTTTGATGTGTGGATGAACGCATTTAAAGAGCATAACATTGACCCATATTTTTACACAAAACGCAAAAGACCCTTTGATGAAATTTTGCCCTGGGATCACCTTGATTTCGGTGTAAGCAGGAAATTTCTTGAAAAAGAGAATATTAAGGCTCACGAAAATAAAACCACGCCCCATTGCAGAATAAAATGTTCAGGCTGCGGAGCAAACCGTCTTAACGGAGGTAACTGCGATGCGAGAAATTAGACTTAGATTTTCAAAGACAGGACAGGCTAAATACATAAGCCACCTTGACACCAACAGAGTTTTTTCAAGAGCCTTTGCTAGGGCAAAAATCAATCTTTGGTTTACAGAGGGCTTTAATCCTCACCCCTTTATGAGCTTTTCTCTGCCTCTTTCCTTAGGTGTTGAGAGCCTTTGTGAAAATGTAGATATACGTATTCTTGACGATATATCGGATGATGAAATAAAAAATCGTATGAACGGCGTTCTGCCCGATGGAATTAAAATTGTCAGCGTATATGACGATTTTATGGATTGCAGTGAAATTAAGTACAGCGACTATGTATATAAAATTGAATTTAAGGACAACGAAGCGGCGCTTGCTAAAATCAGCGAGGTTTTAAGTGCAGATTCAATTATGGCGCTGAAAAAGGGAAAACAGGGCAGAAAAAGAGTTTTAAAGGAAACCGACATAAAGGAATTTATTGTAAAATATAACCTGTCAATTAGAGACAATATGATTGTTCTTAATACAAGACTTCTTGCAGGTCCCGAAAAAAATCTTAATCCTTCGCTATTGTTTGATACCATTATCCGTTTAATTGATATGGACTTTGAATGGAAATCAATCTCCCGAATATCATTGCTTACTGAGGATTTAAAGGAATACAGATAAAATGATTACTAAGATTGATAATAAAAAGCAGTTAAGATACGCTCAGGAAATTATTGTCCGCAGCTTTTCAACTGTTGCAAAAGAATATGGAATTACAAAGAAAAACTGTCCTAACCATACATCGTTTACAACTGTAAAAAAACTAAAAAAACAGTTTAAATCAAAGCAGGATATGTTGTTATACGTGAAAGACAATAAATACATAGGTTACTTTTCAATAAAAAACAAAGACAACGGTATTTATGAAATTACTAATCTTTGTGTTCTTCCAGAATTCAGGCATTGTTCTGCGGGCAAGGAAATGGTTGAATATGCCAAGGATCATGTAAAAAACAATCTTAGCGGAACAAAAATATGTATAGGTATTATTGATGAAAATATTATACTGAAAGATTGGTACGATAATCTCGGTTTCACCTATACGGGTAATAAAAAATTTGAAAATATGCCTTTTACAGCAGGGTTTATGGAGTTAGTTTTATGATTTGTTATTTGGTACGTCACGGTCAAGATGATGATACTGTCAGGGGGGGTTGGGGTAATTCAGAACTCACCGAAACCGGTATTGAGCAAGTAAACGCATTATCCACATATATTTTTGATAATAACAATGCTTTGAAAATCAGAAAGGTTTATTCAAGCGACTTATTAAGAGCAAAGCAAACTGCACAGATTATTGCCGAAAATAATAATTTATCTGTTAAATTTCTTCCGCAATTCAGAGAAGTTAATAACGGCAAGCTTGCGGGTATGGACAATATAACTGCTGAAATAAAATTTCCCGGTATGTATTGGCGCAGGCTTAGCTTTGACGAGCATTATCCAAATGGCGAAAGTCCAAGAGAATTTTACAAAAGAATATCAAATGCCTGGCAGGATTTTTGTATTGAAATTAAGAAAAATGATGATAATGTAATTCTTGTTACTCACGCAGGAGTAATAGAGATAATTTTAAACATAGTCAAGCATGAAGAATACACAAACAAAGTTAATAAATACACCACTGAGCCTGCAAAACTGATTAAGGTAGAAATATAATTATAAAAATTAAAGAAAACACTTGCAATTTTTTACTCTTTATGATAATATATATCAGCATTTGTTCCGTTGCTGCTTCCGGCAACGCGTAAATGTCAAGCGTTTCGCATTTTGGAAGATGGTCCGCTGTCCTTATCAGATATGAACATCTCATAAAATAATAAGGAGGAAATAAAATGGACGCACTTAAAGTTATTGCACAGGATTGCACAAAAGAACAGACTCCTCAGTTCTCTATCGGTGATACCGTAAGAGTTTCTGTTAACATCCGTGAGGGTTCAAGAGAAAGAATCCAGATGTTTGAGGGTACTGTTATCGCCAAGAAAGGCTCAGGTATTTCCGAAACATTTACAGTTCGCCGTATTTCTTACGGTGTAGGTATTGAACGTGTATTTCCGCTTCATTCACCTAACGTTGTTGATGTCAAAGTTGTACGTCATGGTAAAGTTAGAAGAGCAAAACTCTACTATCTTCGTGACAGAGTCGGCAAGGCTGCAAAGGTTAAAGAAAACCTTAAATAAGAATTTAGCCGTATCGTTTGATACGGCTGATTTTTTTATAATGAATTTGCAATTTATATTTAATTTATGTATAATAATACAGTTGAAAGGCAGGTG
>CAYXLH010000086.1:0-7364 GCA_964465835.1 uncultured Bacteroides sp.
GTTCCATTTTCAGCATATTGAAGCAGACGCATTTTTGATTGATTTTCTGCAGAAAAAGTTTGATTTAAAATCAATGAAACGTGCATTTACAAATTGGCAGAATAAAATTAACGGCAAAGCATGGAATACACTTTATATTGAAAACCACGACCATCCTCGTATTATTTCACGTTACGGCAGTGAAAAATACAGAACTGAATCTGGCAAGATGCTTGCAAATATGTATATGCTTCAGCAAGGTACGCCGTTTATTTATCAGGGACAGGAAATCGGTATGCTTAACACACGTCTTGACTCTATTGATGATTATGAAGACGTATTTGTTAAGAATAACTATAACGTTGCGTTGAATAAACTTCATCTTGACCCTAAGCTCTGCTGGGAAAATGCTGTTAAATCAACAAGAGATAACGCCCGTACGCCTGTTCAGTGGGATGACAGCGAAAACGCTGGATTTACAACAGGAACACCCTGGTTCCCTGTCAATAAAAATTACAGAGAAATCAATGTAAAAAAAGAAGTTTCCAATCCGGATTCAATCTATAATCACTACAAAAAGCTTATTAAATTCAAACGTGAAAACGAAGTTGCAATATACGGTGATTATAAAGAACATTACAAAAATTCACCTTATCTTTATGTATATGAGCGTAATTATATGGGAAAAAGACTGCTTGTGATTAACTCATTTACAGAAAAGAATATTGCATTTGAGGCGCCCAAGGACTTTGATTTAACCAAAGGTGAGGCTATTCTTTG
Source organism: uncultured Bacteroides sp. (assembly GCA_964465835.1). Taxonomy (GTDB): domain Bacteria; phylum Bacillota; class Clostridia; order Oscillospirales; family Acutalibacteraceae; genus Eubacterium_R. The sequence continues at coordinate 760 of CAYXLH010000086.1, forward strand.
CAATTATAAAAATCCTACTGTACAGGGCAACGGATTCAAAACGCGCCCTTACGAAACAAGAGTTTATTTGTTTGAATAAGCAATCAAAAACCCTGCTGAAATCAAAACAGCAGGGTTAATTTTTTATTAATCGTTTTCAAATAACGGTGTTGAAAAATATCTTTCAGCAGTATCTGGCAGAACTGTAACAACGGTTTTGCCTTTTCCTAATTTTTTTGCTAACTTTTTAGCGGCCGCAACATTAGTACCGCTGCTGATTCCGCACATAAGTCCTTCAAGTCTTGCAAGATCCTTTGATGTATTAATCGCCTCTTCATCTGTTATTATACAGATATCTTCATATATATTTTGATTAAGAATATCAGGTATTACTCCGTCGCCTATACCCATCTGATTGTGAGTACCGATTGTACCGCCTGCCAGTATCGCCGCATTTTCCGGCTCAACTGCCCAAATTGTAATATCAGGATTCTGAGCTTTTAATACCTCACCAATACCGGTAATAGTTCCTCCTGTTCCGATGCCGGAGCAAAAACCGTCAATTTTTCCCGCAACCTGTTCAAGAATTTCAAGGCCTGTGTGGTGTCTGTGTACCATAGGGTTTGCTGGATTTTCAAATTGCTGAGGAATATAAACGTCGGGATTTTCAGCTTTCATTCTAAGGGCTGTATTAAGACATTCTTCAATACAATCTCCGATATTTCCTGCATCGTGAATAAGTATAACCTGAGCACCGTAATGTTCTACAAGCATTCTTCTTTCACGGCTGACTGAATCAGGCATAATAATTATCGTTTTATATCCTCTGACAGCACCGACTAATGCTAAACCGATACCCTGATTTCCGCTAGTTGGTTCTACGATTATTGTGTTTTTATTTATCAGACCTTTTGCTTCTGCATCACATATCATATTATATGCCGTTCTTGTTTTGATTGAACCGCCCACATTAAGCCCCTCAAATTTTACAAGAATTTCAGCAGAATCCTCATCTGACATTCTGTTTAATCTAACCATCGGCGTATGACCGATTGCGTCAAGTACATTATTGTATATCATAATAAAAACCTCTGTGTAAGTATCTTATATATTTTACACACTTACTACTAAAAAGGCAACAAAAATTTTTATTTAAGCAAATTTAAACCTAAATTATATAGAAAATTAAAGACTCAGCATCAAATGATGTTTGGTAATGAAAGAAGGTATTTGTTTATTGTAATGTTAAATAAGATATGATAAACTGTATTTATGAAAAGTAATATTTTGGTCAGTTATAATAAAATTATACAAAAATGAGATGTAATTATGAAGGAATACAGTTTGACACACGGAATAAAGTTTAAGGATAAAATTGGTTACGCTATGGGCGATATGGGAGGACTTTTAACTTTTTCGCTTATCGGTGCATTCCAAAATAAGTTTTACACTGATGTGCTGCATATCAGTCCGGCAAAGATTGTGGTATTAATTCTTGTTGCAAGGCTTTGGGATGCAATAAACGACCCTATCTGGGGCGCATTTATTGATTCAAGAAAGCCAACAAAACACGGTCGGTTCAGGCCATATATATTATGGTTTTCAATTCCGCTTGCAGTATCTGCGGTACTGATGTTTACTGTAATACCAGGACTGAGTGAGGCAAAATATCTGCTGTTTGCATATATAACCTATATTCTTTACGGTATGATGTATACTGCCGTCAATATTCCATACGGTTCACTTGCTAGTGTTGTTACAGATGATGAAAAGGAGCGTTCCTCACTTTCTATGTGGCGATCAATCGGTGCAGGCGTTGGCGGACTTCCCGGCACAATACTGCTTCCTATGATTGTTTATACAACCACATACAGCTCAGACGGAACAAAGATTCAGACGCTTGACGGTACAAAGCTTACTATTGGTGTTATGATTTTGGCTTTAATTTCCGTTGCAGTGTTCTTTGGTCATTATAAGCTTACCAAAGAACGTATTGCGCCAACTAAAAAACAGAAGAGTAATTATAATGTTTTTAAAACAATTGCAGACCTTTTGAAAAACAGACCATTTGTTATACTCTGTCTTGTTTCTATGCTCCTTATTGCATTTCAGTTTTATTATCAGTCAACTTATACCTATCTCTTCGCCGATTATTATCACCAGGCGGGTCTTTACTCAATGGTTACCATATGCACATATCTGCCGATGGCTATTTTAATTCCCATTATGAATAAACTTATTGACAGATTCGGCAAGAAAGAGCTCTGCGCATTCGGAATGGCATTTGCTGCACTTATCAACTTTATACTGTTTTTTATTAAAACAGATAACCCTTATGTATTTTTAGTGTTTATTTTCTTCTCGGGTCTTGGGCAGACATTCCTTGTTTTAGAAATATGGGCTCTTGTAATGGATGTAATTGATTATCACGAAATAAGAACTCACCGTCGTGAAGAAGGTACAGGTTATGCTTTTATTTCATTTGCAAGGAAAGTCGGTCAGACGCTCGCAGGTGTGGGTTTGAATGCATTGCTTGCACAGATAAATTACAATAGTGAAGCGTCTGCCAATTCACAGGCTTTGCCTGAAGATGTGTTAGAAAAGCTCTATGATATATCCACGCTTGTGCCGGCAGTCGTTCTTGCAGTAACAGCTGTACTTCTGTTATTTGGTTACAATCTTTCTAAGAAAAAATTGTCTGTGCTTCATACTCAACTTGCACAAATCAGACAAAATGAAGAATAATCATCAAATTTACTTTCAGGAGAAGCTTTTATGAACTATATTGAGTGCAATACACCCTGCGGTGTAATCAGAGGAATTAACGCAGAAGAATGTTTGGAATTCCGCGGTATCCGCTATGCTGTTGCTGAACGCTTTGAATATCCTAATCAGATAAACCATTGGGACGGAGTATATGATGCAACAGAATTTGCTGACTTGCGCTATTGCCATAATATCGGTCTTACGCTATCAATGTCAGGCTTGTATTTTTACGGCCATGATCTTGGCGGATTCAGCGGTGATATGCCGTCACGCGAGCTTTTACTAAGATGGCTTCAGCATGGAATTTTTGAACCGAGATTAACTATTCATTCATGGAATTCGGACGGCTCGGCAACGATGCCGTGGAGCTATCCTGATATCAAGCAGTCTGTGCAGAGCTTATTTGCACAGCGCAAACATCTGATGCCTTATCTGTACAATTGTGCCTATAATGCCGTCCAGAACGAAATACCGATAAATGCTCCCGCTTTTCTTTATTATAATGATGAGGAACTTTATTCTCATACAGATTCAATGATGCTTGGAAAAGATGTTTTTGTGGCTTTTGCCTTTGACAAGGGCAAAAGTAAAGTGACAGCTTATCTTCCAAAGGGTGATGACTGGTATTTGGGCGATGAATTTTATGCAGGTGGAAGTACAGTAGAGCTTTCCATTGCTCCAACAGATAAAATGCCGTATTTTGTCCGCAAGGGATGTGTGTTTCCTACTGATACCGCACCATATGGATTTAACAGTAAAGAGAATGTTGTATTTACGGTATATCCTTTGAATAAGGGCTCTTATGAAAGTGAATTTTTTTCGGACGACGGCATAAGTTTTGCATATCAAAAAAACCATTGCGTTCATCTAAAATTTAAAATAATATGTGACGAAGATACCGTTACCGTAAATTTTGAAAATTCAGGAGAAATAAATATGACACCACATATTCTTTTATGCTCAGGAGATAAAAGAAAACTTATCATAAATTGATTGGATGCGACGATATCTGTAAAATCGGAGTTCTTTTCAGGTCCCGGTTACAAAAATTAAAAGCTTAGCAACAAATGCAGCTAAGCTTATAATGGTGCGAGAGACTGGACTTTCGTCACATCAAATTTCGTAATTAAAAATACTTGCAAGCAAGTATTTAACAATCACTTCATTTACTGTTCCTCTCCCCAAAAAGTCACAGACTTTTCGGGGACCCTGATGAAGACAAGTTAAAGTTAGCCTGTCGTTCACATAAAAATAAGCGAATACCCAAATGGGTATCCGCTTATTTTGGTGCGAGAGACGGGACTTGAACCCGTACGAGTCGCCCCACACGCCCCTCAAACGTGCGCGTCTGCCGATTCCGCCACTCTCGCGTCAACGTTATGAATTATATCAAATACTGATATAAATGTCAACACTTTTTTTAAAAAAGTTTTGAAATATATTTTGGTTCGTCAATTATCGCAGAAGGATGCTGTGCAAACAGCTCCCCAAAACTACGAAATCCCCAGCTAACCCCTATCGCTTCAATACCGGCATTTTGTGCAGTTATCATATCAACATCACTGTCACCGAAATATAACGTATCTTTTACAGAGCAGTTAACAATATCAAGCGCCTTGAAAACATTTTTAGGGTCAGGCTTTTTTGGAATGCCATCAACAGCGCCTATAATCGCATCAAAAAAACCTTTGCCGAATATGTATTCAACCATATCTTTTGCCGCAGTATCCGGTTTATTTGTAACAACACAGAGCTTAATCCCCTGCCCCTTTAAGGTTTTCAACTGTTCAATTATGCCTTCATAAGGATATGCATGATCAAGCTTAATTTTATTATACAATACTTTAAACTCTTCGTATCGTTCATTTAGTACATCTTCTCTCAATGTGTTGTCAAAAGCACGCTGAACAAGGAGTTTTGCACCGTTGCCTACAAATTTTTTATAATCATCAATACTCCAGGAAGCATTAAAATTATATTTTTTCAGCAAAATTTCGCAGGCACCAGCAAGGTCGTCAATAGTATTGACAAGAGTTCCGTCCAAATCAAATATTGCACATTTGTAATTACTCATTAGTATAAATCACTCAAATCTTCTTCTTTTATCTTCTTCAATTTATATATTGCCCTTACTATAACAACCGCTGTAACTGCAACAGCAAGAACCATGGACTGTGTATAAATCTTCTTTTCATTTTCTTCGCTATTTTTGCTTAGTCTGCCGCTTTTTACCTGGCTGAAATAATTGTTCTGCAATTCAAGAATATTTTGCGGTAAATTTTTAAACGACTGAGATTCAGGTTCTTTTTTGACATAAACTACTTCATTTCCGTATAGTGAATTTTTCTCATTATGCTCAACAGTACTATTTGCAGAAGCATAATATATATACTCCTCATTAGCTAAAGCCACCTGTGGCTCGTTCATAAAGTTAATAAATGCTTCAGCGCCTTTTTTATTTTTAGAGCATTTTGGGATACAAAAAGCGTCATAAAACTTATTAACGCCCTCTTTAGGAAAGCAATAAGCCAAATCAGGGTTATTTTCAAGCATTATGACATAATCCCCTGCGTAGTATGTGGCAAAAGCGTACTCACCGGATTCCATAAGATTAAAAACCTCATCCATAACGTAAACAGGATTAACATTATCCTTTTGTTCAGCCAAAAGCTTGGCGCTCTCAAGCCATTCCTGCTCATTTGATGAATTTACATCCTGTCCTAAAACTGCCTGTGCAATTGCGAAAGCATCACGGGAATTATTGAACATAAGCACTTTTCCGTTATATTTTTTATCCCAAAGAACTTTCCATGAAACGGGCGTTTCTTTAACAAGCTTTTTATTGTATATCAAAATTGTAGTGCCGTAATTATAACAAACAGAATACTGTTGCTCAGGATCAAAATAAAGATTTCTGCAATCCTTGCGTATATACTTGAAATTGGGTATATTATCGTAATCAAGCGGCAACAGCATATCTTCATCAACAAGGCGGTCTATCATATAATCTGACGGAATAATTATATCATACGATACTCCACCGCCTGTAAGTTTTGAATACATATTCTCATTTGACTCAAAATTAGAATAATTTACCCTAGCTCCAGTTAAACGCTCAAATTCCGAAACGGTATTCATTGTACCATCGTCGCCTTCTGAAATATATTCACCCCAGTTATAAACATTAACAATAGTACCCTGAAGTCCAAGATTATTATAATAATCAATTTGTTCCTGAGTAAAATATTTATCTTTTGCAAATACGTTTTGAGGAAATGCGCAGATTAATAAAATCAATACCATAAGGAAAGATACGCTCTTTTTCATTGGCGAACCTCCTTTTTTTCTCAGCACGGCCCTGCGACACATTCATCAGCACTAGCAATACTAAAATTACAAGGAACATAAGTGTTGAAAGAGCAAACATATCCGGTTTTACTCTCTTTTTCGTAAGTGAGAAAATATAAATAGGAAGCGTTTGAAACGACGGACCGTTTGTAAAATATGAAATAATAAAATCATCCAGTGACAATGTAAATGACATAACACAACCAGTAATTATTCCGCTTAAAATTTCAGGAAATACAACTTTCATAAAAGCCTTAAATGGTTTGCATCCCAAATCAAGTGCTGCTTCATATACATTTATATCAAACTGTTTTAATTTTGGCATAACATTTAATATAACGTAAGGCAGAGCAAAGGTTATATGGGCAATCAACAGCGTCCAAAATCCCAAAACCTCCGACCGTTTTACAAGAGTACCGGCAAAAACAAACAAAAGCATCATTGAAATGCCTGTAACAATTTCAGGATTCATCATTGGAATATTAGTTGCAGTCATCATTGCTCTTTTATAT
>CAYXLH010000087.1:0-7157 GCA_964465835.1 uncultured Bacteroides sp.
AAGACCTTTTTCCTTTTTTCCTTTTTTCTCTTTAGGCTTATCCTTTTTGCTTGCGAAAACATCTTTCAGCATTTTAAGAATTTTGAGCGCAAAAATTTTTCCCTTAAATGTGGAGAGAATATCTCCAATAGTATCATTTACAGAGAAATATCCGACAGGAGTATCAATTTCAAACCAATTGATTACAGAGCAGGCATCTTTCATTATGTAATCCTCGTTGTACTTGTCAACCTTTCTGATTATACCCTCATCGGTCAGATCCCCTGCTTTAACAGTAATTTTTGTTTCGCTCTTATTAGGCACTTCGTAGTAGAAGAAAGGATATTTGTCTTTTTTCTGTATGCCCAGGCTTTCACCGTTTGCAAACAGTTCAACTTCCTGCTGATTTGAATATACTGTTACTTTTGTAACATCTTCTGTACGGTCAATATATCTTTTGCCGCACAGATGAACCATCGGTTTATCTGAAAGCCATGCCTGATAAGCATAGAATGAATCTTTCTTATACTTACGATCAAAGGTTACAAGGCCTTTATGATTCATACCGTTTTCACCGCCCTCGGCTCTTGCGTCGGCAGCAAAATCAAACATATTCCACACGTGAGTTGCCCACAAATACGGTCTGTCGGCAATCTGCTTAATCACTTCCTCGTGATAATACGCTTGATATTCCTCGGTATAATCGCCCTGAGCCGGGTCAGAGGTGTGCCAGTTCAGCGCCTCGCAGCCATATTCGCTCATACCAATAACTTTATCAGGATACTTCTTATGGAAATTATCAAACCAAGGACCGTACATTCCAACAAATCCTCCGTACCATCCGAAATAATGATTATAGGAAAGGATATCAGAAATATGCACTATCTCTTTGTCAGGACCGCACATCGTAAGCGCCGCCATAGTGGTCGGTCTTGTTTTATCAAGAGAATGAACAAGATCATTGAGCATTTTATGATTTTCAATAAGAGTTGGGTCGGAATCGCCGTTCATCGTAATTTCATTGGAAAGACCCCATGTTACAATACAGGGATGATTATAATTCTGGCAGACCAGTTCCATCATCTGCGATTTTGTATTTTCAATACCGTCGGACATATGCTTTGAAATATACGGAATTTCAGCCCATACAACAAGTCCTTTTTCATCGCACAAATCATAGAAAACCTGTGAATGCTGATAGTGTGCAAGACGTACTGTATTAGCGCCCATTTCGCAGATAAGCTCAATATCTTCTCTGTGATGTTCAGGCAAAAGTGCATTGCCGATATCAGGTCTGTCCTGATGTCTTGAAACACCTCTGAGAGGATATTCTCTGCCATTAAGTATAAAGCCTTTCTGCGGGTCAATCTTAAAGGAACGGCAGCCGAAACGTGTTGATATTTCATCAACCGCTTCTCCGTCAGTAATAAGCTTTGCAGTCAGGGTATACAAAAACGGGTCCTTAACACCGTCCCAAAGATGCACGTTTTCAATAGTAATATTTGCCGTAGGATTTTTGCCCTGTGCCGTAACAGACGCAACAACTCTTACATCGTCCGTTATTGTAAATTCAACGATTCCGTCGGCAAATGACTGAATTTCAACATCTGCGTTTTTGCCGTTAACTTTGGGGGTAACCATAATTCCGGGAGCACCGTAATAATCCAAATCAAAGTGATTTTCCGCAACGCCTATAAGCTTTACATCACGGTAAATTCCGCCGTAAAAAGTAAAGTCGGCAACCTGCGGATAAACGTATTCATTAGGCGAATTATCGGCAATGACAACAAGAATATTAGTATCCTGAATACCCTCAATCTTCGCTCTGAAAGTTGAATAACCGCCGTCATGAGAAACAATTTTTTTGCCGTTAAAATAAACTTCTGTCGAGGAATTTACGCCGTCAAACTGAATGTAATGCTCTTCGCCGTCAGGGAAATCACTTTTTGCAAGTTCCTTTACAAAACAACCTTTTCCTCTGTAATAATCATTTCCTCCGTCCTGACCGTCTTTTCCGTTCCAGGTGTAAGGCAGATCAAGAGATTCCCAGTCAGCCGGAATGACATTGGGTACCGTTCCCTCACCTTTTTTAAACAGCCACTGTTTGTTAATAATTTCAATATTACGCATTATACTTCCTCCAATTCCGGTACTTTAATCTCCTCCTGTGCTTTTGCAAAGGACTGCTCCTGCCTAAGGTCTATATTATAAATAAACCACATTGAAAGCGTCATTACGGCAAGACCTATAACAAGCAAAACTATGTAGAGATTTTTAATATTTGAACCTACGCCTGCTGCCTGAACAGCGGCATTTTCATCATAATGCACTGCACTCAGTGCCAGTGCAACAACTGCGGAGCCGATACCCTGAGAAAACTTTCTAAAGAAAGAATACAGTGCGTAAAGAGACGCTTCTTCACGCACGCCTTTCCTTCTGTAACTTGCTTCAATACAGTCAGCAACAATAGCCCACACGATAATCTGAAATACGCAGCAGCCTGTGTTAACGAAAATAAGACCAACAACGTAAATAATTATACCCTTTGTGTCGGGAGTAATCGGCAGAACAAGCATAATAAGTCCGGCAATTACGCTGACAACTCCTGATACGGAAATAAGCTTTTTCTTTCCCACCTTTGCAACAATATTTGAAGCAAAAGGCATAAACGCCACTAAAGGAATATATGAGGCAATCATAGCCAGTGTGGATTTTGACGCATCGTTAAAATAAAACTGAAAAACAAGATTGTTAACCGACATTGAAGAGTTGTAAAAAATTACTACTGCAATTGTAGCAATAGTGATACCCATCATTGCACGATTGCTGAAATATGATTTTATAGTTGAAATATAGCTTACCTTTTCAACCTTATTCTCACGCACAACCCTTTCCGTAACCATTTTACGCATTGCAAAGAAAGCAATAAACGCAGCTATAGAGAACACAACAGATACGATAAACAGCCTATTTCCCGACAGAACATTGTCCTTATAAACAATTTTAGGAAGAATCATAACGAGAACAGCAGGAAGCGCTGCGCCGATACTTCTGAAAGTAGATAGCGTAGTTCGTTGTTTAGGATCCTCAGTGATCACCGAATGAAGTGAGCCGTAGGGTACGTTGATAAGCGTATATGCAACAGACCACAAACAGTAAGACAACAGGCACCAGATGATTTTTCCTATTTTGGAAAAACCTGTAACAGGAGTAAATATCATAATTGATAATACTACCAACCCTACAGAACCAATGGCAATCCATGGCATAAATTTGCTTTTTTTACTTATACACTTGCGGTCCACCATATTTCCGATAAGCACATCGTTTATTGCATCCCAAACCTTTGACACAACGATTATCCATGCCCAGTCGCCGGCGCTCAGTCCTATACACTGGGTATAGAACAGATACATATATGAAGACACAAGCTGGAATGAAAAATTACATCCCATATCTCCAAAAGCATATCCGATTTTATCTTTCATACCAAATGGAGGATTTTTGACATTTACGTTCATAATTTTGTCCTTTCATAAATATTCACGGCGGTTTATTTAATGTGCTTTATTGCAAGGTTCAGAACATTTTCTGCCGTGCGCTGAAGCTCGCCCAAAGTAATACCTTCGGGCAGCTGATAGGAATTAAGCAGGGTTCTGCCAACTTTTGCAGACCTGCGGTATCCGTCACCGCCGGGCATAAGCACGTCAACCTGTGCGCGCACTCTGTAACCATCATTATTAATTTCGGGAAATTCGGGGGATACACCTTTGGACATCCACCAATCGGTAATAACCAATCCCCTATAACCCCATTCGCCTCTGAGCACCGAGGTAACAAGCTCATAATTATAATGGCTGTGAACACCGTTAACCTTATTATAACTTGTCATAATAACATCGGGACTGCTTTTTTCTATCATGCGCTGAAAGCCTTTTAAATAAATTTCTCTGAGCGCTCTTTCGCTTACACGAGAATCATTGAAATTTCTGTTTTTCTCCTGATTATTGCAGGCAAAATGCTTAGGACAGGCGGAAACTCCCCTGCTCTGTATGCCATTAACAACGGCGGCGGCAATTTCGCCTGTAAGCATCGGGTCCTCGCTGAAATATTCAAAATTTCTGCCGCACAGAGGATCCCTGTGAATATTCATACCCGGAGCAAGCAGAACATTAACGCCGTGGCGCACCATTTCATCGCCGATTAATCCGTAAAGCTTTTCCACCAAATCAGTATTAAAGGTTGAAGCCAGCGCCGTACCGCAGGGAAGTAGAGCGGCAGTGTGCTTTATACGTATGCCGGAGGGGCCGTCACAGGTGATAACAGGTGGAATGCCCTTATCACGCAGGGATTTTGTTACGCCTGCCAGACATCCGGCGTTGCCCTTAACGCCCAACGGTGAATCCATTTCGCCCTCACCGTGGGAAATATCATCAAGCTCCTGCGGTGTAAGCTGAGCAATAAACTCTTTCATAGTGTGTTTACCGCTTTTAACGTCGGCAAGCTTTATGCCCTCGTTGAACGTATAGGGCGTTTCATCGGGAAGATTTGAAAGTATTTCAGATTTTAAATCATTAACTGAACAGGGTACATTTTCAAAAGCGATTTTACCGTTATTATTTGAAATGCGATTAAACACGTTTTCTTTTTTAACCGCCGAATGCTGTGAAAGCTGTGATACAACAACTCTATCATTACGTTCAAATTCGGCAATTTTTTTACAACTGCGCACATCTGCCCCTGCCCAGACGGTGTATACGCCTCGCTCCAGCACAAAGGCTGATTTTGTTCCGCTTTTTCCGCTGTCATCATAGGGTGCAAAGTCACTCAGGTCAAAGGAAAGAGTGATATTTTCCGTTTCCCCGGCTGAAAGCTCCTTGGTTTTTGCAAAGGCAGTAAGGATTTTTACAGGGTTGCCCAATGTACCCTGGGGCAGAGAAAGATAAATCTGAACAACCTCCTTGCCTGCACAGTTCCCGGTATTTTTAACCTGTGCGTTAACAGTGATTTTTGTATCATTTATTTCGCATGAGGCAGCAATATCAAATTTTGTATAGCTTAAACCATAGCCAAATGGATACAGCACATCGTACTGGGCAAAGGTTTCAAAATACCTGTAACCCACATAAATATCTTCGGCATAATTATTAAATTTTGCATTGCCGAAATTTTTGCAGGTGGGATATTTATTATATGTAACGGCAATAGTGTCTGTAAGCTTTCCGCTGGGGTTAACCTTACCGGTAAGCACATCTGCAAGGGCGCTGCCGCTTTCCATACCGCCCTGCCATGCATATAAAATTGCTCCGATTTTATTACCGTACTCTTTTGACCAAGCCATATCAACAACATTTCCGCAGTCCATTACAACAATTGTACGGCTGAAATATTTTGTAACAAGCTTCAGCATTTTCTGTTCGGCGGCGGTAAGATAATAGCTGCCCTTAGTCAGCGTATTCTCTCTGTCCTCGCCTGCGGCTCTGCCGATTACGACAACTGCAACACTGCTGTTTGCAGACGCATTACGGACAATATCATCAGTAAGAGGCATTTCGGGATAATTCATAGGCCAGTGACCCCAGAATCCTTCAAATATTTCATTATCCGGATTATCAATCCATTTTTGATATATATTTTTCAGCTCTGAATTTACTTTTACCCCTGCTTCTTCAAGGGAGTCGGTAAGGTTTTTAAGATACGGTCTTACAATGTCTCCGCCGCTTCCATAGCCCACACCGAAGTAATCTACAGCACATCTGCCAAAAACAGAAACCGTATCTGCAGATTTAAGAGGCAGGGTATTACCACTGTTTTTAAGCATAACTATACCCTCTGCCGCCGCCTGACGTGCGATAGGAATTATATTTTTCACTGCAAGTTCTTCCCTGCCAACACCGCCGGAAAGCTCCTGCTCCAGACCGCTGCCCGTAAATTTCTGCACAATCTTATTGGTTACTCGGTTAATTTTCCCTTTTATTCTCATGCCATTACCTCACTTATATACTTTAAAATCATTATAACACAAATAAAAATATACCGTCAATACATATACCGTTCTTAAAGGCACAGGTGATACAAAAACAGCCCCGTTACTGAAAAGATTTCAGCACCGGGGCTTTATATTACTGCATCATTAATTTTTCAAATTCATTTAAACCGCTTGTAACAGCTATATGGCAGTATTTTAAATTATTATTAACTATTTCCTTTGCGCCGGCGATGTGACGGGACACCGTAGGCTGTGACAGGTGCAGCATTTGAGCAATCTGCGCCTGACTTTTTTTATTTATGTATCTGTATCTTAAACAGATACCCTGTTTCTGCGTAAGTTCATTATTAATAATCAACGGCAGCACCGAGGAAAAAGCCTTTTTCGTTGCCGTTTCAATCTCGTAATTTTCGTTATCTCCCTTGCCGTTATAAAAGCATTCAACATAATCAATCATTGTCTTCCTCCTCATAATAGCCGCTGAGCAGTAACGCCGTTCTTTTGCATTCACAAGCCATACTATAATATATTTTAATTCGTTTTCTAAGCAGATAAAGGTCTTCGCCGGTATATATACAAAGCAAAGGTCTGAGTGCATCAAGCTTTGCGCTTAATATGCTGTACTGCCGCTCATATTCCTGAGCCAATTCATCTATTGTCATTTCTGCCCTTCTTTCCCAAAAATTTAGATCCGACACAGTTTGATAATTTTCGGTGCCCAACCTCAGGGTCACTGCAATTACCGTTACCCTACCGAAAATACCGTAAGTGGAGCGCCGGTCCAGTTCTTTATATTAATGGAACGTTTGTTCTATGTCAACAATTTTTTAAAAATAAGGAACTTTTTTATATTTTTGTCCAAAAAATAGGATAATGCAAAAGGATAAAAAGGAATATTTTGATGTAAATAATAGGTATATTTATGGAATTTGTATATTTTCACAAATATTTTTCAACAACGCCTTGACAAATTAGTTAATATTTACTATAATAAAAAAAGACTTAAGACGGAGCCGCAACCGACTTAAGTAACCTGTCCTCCTATAGTTTGTTATAGACAGAGAGGGGAAAGGATGAGTGTTATGCTTGTCCTTTTTTCTTTTGGTTCTTGACGCAAATCTGCACAGGGATACCTATAAAAATTTGCATTTGCCATAAACTATATAATATGCTATAATAATAAAATATT
>CAYXLH010000088.1:0-1743 GCA_964465835.1 uncultured Bacteroides sp.
AGGGCGGCGCCATCGAATCCGAAGAACGCGAAATGATCTATAAACTATTTGATTATTCTCATCAATAGTAAATATTAATTGTTCTTCATTGATTATAATTGCGCCAATATTAGCTGAGGTGTTAAGCATTTGGTAATTATCTTCTGCACTGTTTTGTACAGACCACGAATCAAAGTTGTATCCTTGCTGTGTAAAATAATCTTTTAATAACAACATTGCTTCATAAGCTGTGGGCAAATAATCCGCAGCATTATTACTTGCTGTTGTTTCCACTGTTGTCTGAATGGTTGTTTCTGCTTTTTTTGAAGTGCTTGTTTCCATATTATTGTCATTATCAACGATATTATTTGCACATCCACTCAATAAAGTGATAGTAATTACAAAAGTATAGAAAATCGTTAAAATATTTTTCATTTATTGTCTCCTTATTTAATCTTTAGTATTGTAGATTTCGTTATTTTGTTTGTTTTCTTTCTGTATTATAGTTGTATTTACGATACTCCTTTCTTCAAAATAAAAAATGCGCAGCCGAAGCTACGCAATAAAACGCATAGCTCAACTGTCGCCAAACAATTTCACAACTATTACGAAAGAACAGTATGCAAATTAAGAGCATGCATTTTTATCAAATAAGATAAAAAGACACACTGTCCCTAATCGTAAATATTTAATTGTGAAATTATTTGGCAATTCCATTTTATCATCCTTAAAGCAAATAGTCAATAAAAATGTAATACACTTTAGCGAGCATCGGATTTTGATATACAAAATCCAAAACGAAGTAAGCCACGAACAAAAAATGTTCGTGGCTTACTTCGCTATTACACCGATGCATAATCAGTTGATTTTTTATTTACCAACCATCGCTGCCGTCAACAATGTTGTCATCATCACGGATGTTACTTGTTGTAACAACATCAATGGTTTTAAACTCATCAATTTTTAGAGTGTACGCCTATATTGTTATAGTCATTATTCACGGCGGAGAGCTTCAATAGGACTGAGCTTAGCAGCTTTTTTCGCAGGATAAATTCCGAAGAACAATCCAACACCGCAGGAGAACAGCAATGCTACAAGAATTAGCCACCATTCTATCTTAGGAGCAATATCAATTATCGCACAAGCGCCGAAAGCACCGGCGATACCTAAGACGACTCCTATTAGTCCGCCTATTAGACACAAAATAATAGATTCGGTCAAAAACTGCATTGTAATTACACTTGTTTTTGCACCAAGAGATTTTCTAATACCTATCTCACGCGTTCGTTCAGTTACCGAAACAAGCATAATATTCATTACGCCGATACCGCCTACTATAAGCGAAATTGCACCGACAGCGGCAATAAATGCAGTAAGAACAGACATAATAATATCTACAATCTCAATATATGTAGCCATATTCTGTGCAGTGTACATACCGTTTTCGTAATTTCCGTGAGCGGCTTTTAAATGATCAATTCCTGGAACGAGATGAACCCGGGCCACTATCCCTTCAAAGATGTGATCGGCGAGATGAAAGAAGAGATCTACCGGGCAGGGGGCCTGGCGCTGGAGCTTCCCATCTCCGGCGTGTGCGACGGCATTTGCTCCAACACGCCGGGCGACCGGTATACCCTGCCCGCCCGGGACATGGTTTCCAGCGAGGTGGAGACCGTGGCCGAGCTGAACATGCTGGAGGGCATGGTGATTCTGGCCACCTGCGACAAAGTGGTGCCCGGCATGATCATGGGTGCTTTGCGGGTG
>CAYXLH010000088.1:1753-7154 GCA_964465835.1 uncultured Bacteroides sp.
CTTCCGCCGCCAAGTGTACTTGTAAGGTTATCTATATTTGCAATGCCGCAAACCTTGATTTTCATTGATTTACCGCTGGAACTAACCGTAATGCTTTCACCGGTAACATCCTCATAGCCGTAAACCGATTTAGCTGATTCAACGCCCATTACTGCAATAGGGGCATTTGCATCATATTCCTCATCAGTAAAGAAACGCCCGTAAGAACATGTATTAGTTAATGCAAACTGCACATCGCTGTTAACACCAACCATCATAACGGTTGCTTCAGTAGCAGTTTTATCAATAGTTGCCTGACCGAACCCCATAAGCATCGGAGAGCAGCGGTCAACGCCATTAACTTTTTCCTTGATATTTTCTACATCATCAAGGGTGATAAAATCGCTATCCTGAGCCTGTGTGGAATCAACGGATACAAGCACTGCATTTGAACCCATATCCTCAATAAGACCTACGATATAGTCACGCACGCCTGTACCTGCGCCCACTATCATAATAACTGAGCTGATACCGATAATAATACCGAGCATGGTAAGCAATGAGCGCATCCAGTTGGCTTTTATGCACTTTACAGCGATTTTTAAGCTTTCTGTAAAATTCACTATCAATTACCTCTTATTATTCAGCCTTTGTGGTCAATTCGTTTTTTGATACAACCTTTACATCAAAAGTTTCTTTTTCGTAGTCAGCCGCAGGAGTTGCAACAATTTTATCGCCCACATTAAGTCCCGAGGTTACCTGGTACTGTGTATCGGAAACAGCGCCTGTTTCAATCTTTGTTTTTGTAACAGTTTCTTCGTTGTCGTCGTACTTATATACGAACGTGCCGTCCTTTTCAAGAACTATTGATTCAATCGGAACTACAACAACGCTCTTATATGTACCTGTCTGAATCTCTACATCAGCGTCAAAACCGATAATGATATTCTCGTCAGGGTCATTTACAGACACAGTACATTCAACTCCCGCACCTGAATCGGTGAGAGATGAAAGACCGCTTATGCCTGCCATAGAACCTACGGAGTCAAGAATTGAAGATGACGAACCGCCAGTTGCGGTAGGAGCAATTGATGCAATCTCGCCGGTATATGTGCCGTATGCAGTTTTAATAGTTGCAGGCATACCGATTTTTACTTTGTGAACATCGTATTCTCCAAGAGAAATGGTTACTACCATAGAGTTCATATTTTCAAGCTTAATTCCTGTGGAAAGTGCAGAAATATCCTCTCCGGCTTTCAAATCGCACTCAGTAATAGTTCCGTCAAGTGAAGCAACCCAACCGGTTTCAAGTTCCTGCTGAGATTCTTTGAGTGTATCAAGTGCATCTTTTGCAGTGGTCATAATCTGCTTTTGAGTTGTGTCAAGCTTACTGCCGGCAGTAGCCTCATAAACCTCACGCTGAGCGTAAAGGGCTGCAAGCTGAATCTGTGACAATGTAAGCTGAGCAGAATCAGAGCTTACAATATTTGCTGCAATCGCAGAATAATCAATGTTTTTAACAGCAGCTTCAACCATATCAACTGCTAATCCACTTTCAATAATAAGCTGAGTTTCGT
This sequence comes from uncultured Bacteroides sp., assembly GCA_964465835.1. GTDB lineage: Bacteria > Bacillota > Clostridia > Oscillospirales > Acutalibacteraceae > Eubacterium_R. The sequence goes on from CAYXLH010000088.1 coordinate 3,310, forward strand.
CAATTATACCCTCTTTAATTGCCTTTGACATTGCTTCGCCGCATTTTTCAGCTATTGAATCAGCGTTATAATCGCCGGACTCTATTGCATCAGTAATAGTTTCAACAACTAACTGAAGCAACTGATTCATTGTCTTAACATTGTCTGTGAGTTCAACAATAGTATTGGCAATTTCTTTAAGTGAATCAGAGATAGAAGCAAGATCATCATAAACACCATCATAACCAGTTCTTGTGGTAGATTCGGTAGTTCTTTTTGTGGTAGTTGTTGTGGTGGGAGAAGTTGCTTTAGCTGTAGTTTCTTTCTTAGTAGTCGTCGCTTTGGTGGTCGGTTTTTGGGTAGTAGCTTTTTTATTTGTTGTTTTCTTAGTAGTTTTTTTGCTGTTCTTTGAAAGCTTGTTTACTTTCTTTTCAAGAGAAGGGATCTGCTTATTAATGCTTTTAAGCATTTTTTCAGCATTATTTTTCTGGGAAACTGCACTTGCATAAGCAGACTTTGAATTGTTATATGTAACCTCAAGGGATTTAATCTGCTTTTGAAGAGTTTCGGTATCAAATGTTGCAAGCTTGTCGCCCTTCTTAACCTTATCGCCTTTTTTAACAAAGACCTCTTTGCAGGTTGCAACGGTTGCCACCTTATACTCTCTGCTGCTGCCGGAGCTGACATCACCTGTTGCATTAACACTTTCAACAATAGTATCAGTTGAAATTGTGTTTAAAGCAACCTGTGTTTTGCCGGAGTTTGCCTTTACAACAATAACCGACGTAATAATAATTGCAATTACAAGAATAATTGACACCGCCGTGATAATCGGCTTTTTCTTACTTTTCTTAACTGTTGCCATACAATCAAACCTCTTAATTAATATACATTTTATATACGTTTATAAGTGTGCTTTTATAAGCAGTTTTAGTATAATTCCAAAATGTATAATTGTCAACAACTTTTTGTATTTTTCTCAAAAATTTACAAATTAATTACAAAATATTAAATCAAATTAGTGATTTTTATTTTTCAAGGGCATCAAGCGCTCTCTTGCCGATGTCATTTCTGTAATGAGCACCGTCAAATTCAATTGTTTTAACTGCGCTGTATGATTTTTCAAGAGCGCTCTTCAAATCAGCGCCCAAAGCTGTAACACCCAGTACTCTTCCGCCGGAAGTAACAAGCTTACCATCCTTAAGAGAGGTTCCGGCATGATATACGGTAACGCCGTCAGTTTGTCCGTTAACAAGACCTTTAATTTCAATTCCCTTTGGATATGATTTAGGATAACCGCCGGAAGCCATAATTACACAGGCACAGGCTCTGTCGTCCCACTCAATATCAATTTCAGAGAGAGTTTCATCATTAATTGCCTCAAATATATCCATTATATCCGTCTTAAGTCGAGGAAGTACAACCTGAGTTTCAGGATCGCCGAAACGGCAGTTGTATTCAATAACCTTTGGTCCCTTAGGAGTTATCATAAGTCCAAAATACAGACATCCTTTAAATGTTCTGCCTTCGCTGTTCATTGCGTTGATTGTGGGAAGGAAGATTTTTTCCATACATTCGGCGGCAACATCGTCAGTATAATAAGGGTTGGGAGATACGGTGCCCATACCGCCTGTATTAAGTCCCTTGTCGCCGTCAAGAGCACGCTTATGGTCCATAGAAGATACCATAGGCTTAACTGTTTTACCATCTGTAAAAGCAAGCACAGAAACTTCGGGGCCGGTAAGAAATTCTTCAACTACAACATTATTTCCACTTTCGCCGAAGATTTTATCCTCCATAATCTCCTTAACTCCTGCCACTGCCTCGTCAAGATTTTCGGGAATGATTACGCCCTTGCCCAAAGCCAGACCGTCAGCCTTGATAACTGCAGGGAATTCATTTTTCTCTTTAATATATTCAACAACATCCTCCGGGTTACTGAAAACCTTATATTCAGCGGTGGGGATATTGTATTTTTCCATAAGATTTTTGGAGAACACCTTGGAACCTTCAATAATTGCCGCCTTGGAGTCGGGACCGAATGTTGCAAATCCCTCTTTATTAAGTGCGTCAACCATACCCATTACAAGCGGGTCATCAGGTGCAACAACAACGAAATCCGCCTTGATTTCCTTAGCAAGATTTACAACGCCGTCAATATCGGTAGCAGATACATTAAAGCACTCTGCGTCATAAGAAATACCGCCGTTACCTGGACAGCATGCAATATAATCAACCCTTGAGGATTCTTTTATTTTTCTTATAATGGCGTGTTCACGTCCGCCGCCGCCTACTACTAAAACTCTCATATTAATTCCCATAGCCTTTCCGGCTGCAAATAGTTTATAAAAAATTCCTAACACCTTATTGCAGCCGGATAAGGCGTATAATGGGAATTTAGTCATCTCAAAATTATGCCACAGGCAAATTTTGAGGACAATACAATCGGATTAGTGTGATTTTTCACACTATTACCTCCTAAAAGATTTAGGGTGACAAAAGCCACCCCTATATAATGTTATTTATTCTTATTTATAATTCTTGTTTCCTCTGTACCGTTTTCAAGATTGATAAAACGGGTAAACAGAGATACTTTATTATCTTCGTTAAGATTGCTCCACACCATATCGGTAAAAGAGTCAATATCGCCGTCAATTTCAACAGGCACAGGTTCACCCTCAAAAGACGGAATAGGATTGCCGTCGCACTTATAGGTATGGATAAAATGACCCATCCCTGCTTTTGCAGGATATTCAAAGAAATAACGCAAGCACTCCGGCTCGCCCATATTTGATTTAAGTATTGACAGGACATAATCACCGTTAGGCTTTACAACGCCGGAAATTCTCGGTGTATAGTTAGGCGCGTCAGGCTCAAACTCACGGGTTAAAAGCGCATGGCGATAGCAGTGACCCTCTTCCATAAAATCATAGATAGTATCGGTCTGGTCACCATTGGTAACTATTGTTTTGCCGTCAAGTTTTAATACGGGATTGTAAATTATAAGTGACGGATCCTCCATTTTTGACTCGTCAAAAGCCTTGGTACGAATACCGCCTCTGTCATTTTCTTCAAAAATACGGTTACGGCTGTTAACGCTTCTTCCCATAATAAAGTAGGCGATTACTGCATTTTTGCCGTCCTTTGATTTACCTAAAACTATTCCCCTGCCGGGGTAAGTGTTTCCGCTTAATTCTTCAGCGAGAGATTTAATCATCATATATATTACCTCAAACTACTTCTGTTTTATTACCGGTTATTTTAATTCTGCCCTGACAGAAAAGTGATACTGATTCGGGAAGAATTTTCCATTCGCATTCTTCCATAACTCTTTTTTGCAGTATTTCCGGGGTGTCACCGTTAAGCACCGGCACTGCCTTTTGTGCAATTATCGGACCTGCGTCGCAGTCTTCGGTTACAAAATGCACCGTGGCTCCTGTAAGTTTTACTCCGCTTTCAAGTACAGCTTCGTGTACTTTAAGCCCGTAAAATCCTTTACCGCAGAAAGATGGTATCAAGGCGGGATGAACATTCATCATTTTACCGGGAAACGCCTTTACTATCTGTAAATCAAGTATAATCATAAAGCCTGCATAAACCACCAAATCAGCCTTTGCATCAATAAGAGCCTTAGTTACTGCGGCGGTATAATCAGCTCTGTCGGGATAATCCTTTTTAGGCACAACAACGGTGGCAATACCGTTATTTTTTGCCCTTTCAAGAGCGTATGCTTCGGGGTTTGAAGAAATAACACAGGTGATTTTACCGTTTACTATTTCACCTCTTTTATCAGCGTCAATCAGCGCCTGAAGAATTGTTCCGAAGCCGGATACAAGAACTGCTAAATTCAGCATAATTCTACACCT
>CAYXLH010000089.1:0-6604 GCA_964465835.1 uncultured Bacteroides sp.
TGCTTGTAATAATTTCATATTTCTTAGGCTTCGGCAGACAGATGGCAATGGGTATTCAGGTACAGGCTGCTACTGTAATTTTAGGCAGTCAGAACCTTGTAGCCGTTTTGGGCATTGTAACCGCCGTAGGTTCAATGATAAGTATGGCTCTCTGTCCTCTGCTTATTAAAAAAATGAACGAGAAAAACGCTTATATCCTTTTGTCGGTTTACGGATTTGCGGCTTCAATTTTCTCATTTATTATCGGCCATTTCTGGTTCCAGTCGCCTGACAATATGGTGCTTACTGTACTGTTCTACGCTTCACTGTTCCTTATCGGACTTCAGTTCGGCGCAGTAACGCTTATGCCTATGATTATGACCGCCGACTGCGTTGATTATTATGAATATGAAACAGGCAAACGTATGGAGGGTGCCGCATATTCAATCCTTACTCTCACAATCAAGGTTTGTCTTGCACTGGGTACTGCCGTAGGTCTTATCTTTGTACAGAAGTCAGGATATTACGAGGCCCTTGACACAGGTAAATTTACAAACGGCACAAAGGATATTATCTTCTTTGCATACACGGCTCTGCCGGGTATTTTGGCTCTGCTTTCAATTATTCCGATGTTCAAATATGACATTATAGGCGAAAAGAAAGCCAAAATCTCTTCAGCTCTTGCTGAAAGAAGAAAATCAGCAGAATAATTTTTAAACAATAAGATACCCACTATGATGCTTTCACAAAGGAAGCGGTCATAGTGGGTATTGTTTTATGTAATATTAATCACATAAGTGCAAGTCCTGAAGCGGCACTTGTAATAATTGCAATGAATGATAAGAGCAATTCCCTGCCATTTATAACAGCAGTGTAATTGTATATCGTACTATTATGTACTCTCATCATTTTGTTTATATCTTTATATCAAGAGTTTTGACCCATTCGGCAGTTTTAAGAATGCTGTCTTTAAAATCGCACTTAGCGCAGACGCCTGTGTCATTATAAAGTTCATCAATATCTATATCCGAATAATCAATATAGGACGTATCGGGGAAAACGCCGAAATTAAGCTTTGACGACGGCGATACGATATCCCTTACCTGAGTTATAATCTCTTTAAAAGGGCAAAGGGTCTTACTGCCCACATAGTATTCCTTACCGTCAAATCCCTTCTCTGCTGCCGCTATAACCATATCAGCTACATCGTCAATATATGTCCAGTCATATAGATTATCGCCGGGAATCAAATTCAAATCCTGTCCGGCAAGAAGCTTTTTAATAAACAGATTTGCTGTTCTCGACGACCTGTCACCAACACCGAACACATTTGTAAAAATCACACCGTTAAAGGCAATACCGCCGTTGTGGCATTCCACCTTGGCATAAGTTTTTGCAGCCGTTTTTGAGGCGCCGTAAATACTGCACGGCCCTACCACTTCGCCGGGTGTATTATTATAACAGTTCATCTGATATTCGTGGCTTGAGCAAGCCATAAGGAACTTTTTGCATCCCAATTTTACAGCCTGATTAGCCGCCTGGCGTGTAGCTGTGACATTTTTAATCTGAACGTCAAAATTATTTGTATCCTTACCATATCCGCACCATGCAAAATGAAGAAACACGTCAAAATCGCGTTCCTCAATAATTTCGCTGAGCTTTGAATATATAGAAAATTCAGCCGTAACAGCAGTAAAATTATCATATTTTTTAAAGCGTTCAACCGCTTTTTCGTTGACATCAACGCCATAAACGCTGACGCCTTTTTCAAGAAGCAGAGATACTATTTTACCTCCGATAAATCCGCCGGCTCCGGTAACAACCGCTTTTTTCATCAGCCGTTCTCCTTCATTGTAAAGTTAACATCGCTTTCGGCGAGGGTAGGAGCCTTTGTATCTTTAACGGAAATTACAGGACTGTCCGTGCCCCAGTCAATGCCGATTTCTGGGTCGTTATAGGCTATAGCTCTGTCCAGTTCGGGATAATAAAGTTCATCCACCTTGTACTGAACCTCGCAGTTATCCTCAAGAGTAATAAAAGCGTGACCGAATCCCGAGGGAATCCATATCTGCTTTCTGTTTTCCGCTGACAGTTCAACTGCAACCCATTTTTTAAATGTTGGCGAATCTTTTCTCAAATCAACGGCATAATCCATTACACGGCCTCTTGTACAGCGTACAAGCTTTAATTGTGGCTTTGGATTATTCTGAAAATGAATACCGCGGATAATGCCCTTTTTAAGGGACAGTGAATGATTATCCTGCACAAATTCGGGGTTAAGACCGTATTCGCTCATAGTTCTTTTTGAATAGGTTTCGCAATAGTAGCCCCTGTAATCCTCAAAATATGTAGGTTCTATAATTTTTACTTCCGGCAATTCAAGCTCGGTAATTTTAAGATTTGCCATTTAATTTTCCTTTCTGATTACATCAACAGCTTTTGCCTGATTAAGAATAGAAGTATGACTTTCTTTTCTCACGTTTTCGTCATCAATGCACATTTTAAAATAATTAATTGATTTTTTAAAAGAATCATCAGCGTCAAGGGTAATGGTCTGCACAGGTTCATTGCCGTATTTGTACTGAACCTCCGGCGAAAATCCTGCCGGCGCAGTAAGTATTCTGTTAAAAAACATTGTACCCTTGCTGCCCCAGATTTCAAGCTCACACTTATAGCAGTTGTCCATTCCAAAAGCAGTCTGCGCAACTATGCCGTCCTTGTTTTCAAGTGTTGCACTGCCAAACATATCAACTTCATATCCATCAATATAATTTAGCTTTGATGACTTAACCCTGGCGCTGTCGCCTAAAAGTATTGATGCAAGTTTCAGCGTATAACCGCCTGCGTCAAGCAGTGCGCCGCCGCCGAGAGCCTTATTGTAACGAAAATCATTGGAAGAACGCATAGGAAATCCAAAAGAAATCCTGAAAAGCCTGACATCGCCAACCCTACCATTTTCTATACAATCCAAAGCGCAATCAATCTGGCTGTGAAAACGGAACATATAATTTTCGTGAACTGCAAGGTTTTTACTTTCAGCAAATTCTATAAGCTTTTTTGTGTCGTTATAGCTTGTTGTTGATGGCTTTTCACAAAAAAGGTGTTTAGAATTTTCCAGCGCCTGCATACCCCATTTATAATGAAGTGCAGGGGGAAGGGGCAGATATACGGCGTCAATTTTATCCGAAGTTAAAAGTGCAGTGTAGCTGTCAAAAATTTCTCCGCCGTATTCCTCTACAAACTTCTGAGCCTTTGCATATTCAGCTTTTCTCATTTCGTCGCTGAACTCGCCGCCCCATTCGTCTGAATTTGCAACGGCAACTCCTGCGTATTCAAATTCTTCGCACTGAATCAGCGCCGGCATAAACCGTCTGAAAGCAATTTCAGACGGACATATAATTCCAATTTTTATTTTTTCCACAGACATTGCACCTTTCCTGTATGAAAACTAAAATTCAAGAACCGAAAGCAAGTTTCTAAGTTGAATATTAAGAGTATTATTAACCTGGCAAAGAGTGTTCAGCGTTTTGTAATCACACCAAAAATATCCCTGTGGCAAGTCTATACTGTCCATTTCTGTTTCAATAATGACATTTCTGTTTTGCTCGTGATAAAATCTGCCGCCCTCTTCGGAAAGCAGGGTATCAAACAGAACATTTTCCCTCTTTTTTAATTTTTCATCAAACAAAATATCAACATTGTTTTTCTTCTGTGATGATACAAATTCTCTCTGAACGGTGGGGGCAAGTTCAATTTTATCAAAACAGCCTATCTCGCTTTTGCACTTTATCAAAAACATCCTTGTATTATTAACAACGGTTGTAAAGAGGCCAAAAAGAGCGATGCCCGACGCTTCAATCAACGGCTGGCACCAATGCTTAACTTCTCTGCCCTCAATTTCAATATCGCAGAATACAACCTTAAAACTGTATGGAGATTTACAGGAAAATTCTTTTCTTTCCCCGTCAAAACTCCAATTATTAAGGTAGGACAGCTTAACCGTATTAATTTCGTCGGTACAAAACATTTTATAATTATTTATGTACTGATAAATTTCAGGTATAAGATTTTTACCGCATCCGTAAAAAATTGAATTAAACAGCGCCTTGTCCTTAAAAGATTTTTCAATGGCACAAAGCTCTTCTTTGCTGTAATTCTCAACCGATAAGGGTAGGCAGGACAAAACAGTCCTTGTATCCATATTTACAAGATTATTCTCCCTCATAAGCTCTTTAATCTGAGGCAGCGTCATCCAATCATGGCTGTCAAGAACGTCTATATCATCGTTTTCATCAAGTTCAATAATAATATTTCTGTTTCTCTTGCCAAGAAATCTTGAGGACTGCTCCGACTGAATCTGGTCAACAACAATCTTATAGCGTGAGGCATTAACGAAATAATCAAGATAAGCAGGCGCTTTTCCGCCGTGAGCTCTTGTAAAATTACTTTTAGTAGCCTGTATCGTGGGTGAAATCTGTATTTTATTAATATTCCCCGGCTCAATTTTATACTGCATAAGATAATTCATCTCGCCGTTTACAGGCTTTCTGATTATGCCTAAATATCCTATCTCATTCTGAATGATAACCGGCTGTTCTTCGGCTTTTTCTTCGTTTTTTAAACATAAACCCGTGATACTGAAAAAAGTACCTGCTTCATTTCTTATTTCGCCCTTTTCGTCATCGTAAAACCAACCCTTGCAGGCGTCCAAAGAAATCTTATTGATATTTACTTTTTTATTAAATTCTTCGTTTTTCTTATTAATTTTGCTTATTATCTGTTGAGTAGTCATAATATTAAGAATTTATATCATTATAATAATCCGTACTCTGACCGCTTCCGTAATTATCGGTAGAAGCAGGCGGTTGCTGACCGGGATAGTAACTTCCCTGATTTGAGGGATTATTCTGCTGATAACCGCCGTAATTATAACCGGTGCCCGGCTGCTGATTATTCTGATTATAATTGCCTGTTGGAGCGTTATAATAAACGCCTGACGGAGGATAATGATAATTTGCATTATTCTGGTATGTGTGTCTGTAATACTCAGCTCTGCGCTCTTCCTCTGTTACAAAATCGGCAGCAGTAAGCTTGCCTTCGGCAAAGGCACGGATTTTAAAATTTTCATAATAAAGCGCTTTCGCTGCAGCATAATAAGGCATTGTATAAATACCGGCAATACCGCAGGTTAAAATGGTTATAAAGAACCAGCCGATATATGATAAATCAAATGCAAGCAGTTCTCCCTTGTGGTTATCGGTCATTTTTATTGATATTTTGAGCGCCTGCTTGCCGGACAGTTCTGGCTTATCAGCCATTACCAGTGCGGCAAAGTAATATCTGTAATAGAAAATAATACCGGGGACTATAAACAAGCATAACATAAGACCGATAATTATTCCCGACAAAAGCTCAAGCACGAATTTGTGCCAGTAATTCTTGTTAAAGGTTTCCTTAAAAATATAGAAAAATCCGTCGTCAAGCTCCATATCACGTCCACGGATAAGCATAAGAAACACGCCCATAAGCGTTACTGCAAGAGGGGCAAGGAAAAGTTCCAGAATTGTGCCCAGTGAACCCAATGAGCTTACAACATTTGCGGCTTTAATCGGTCTAAGGGACAGGCATCCTGCGAAATCATCAAAATATCCAAAATCAAATTTTCCGTCATCATTTCCGGAATTTTCGTTTTCATCCTCATCTTCGCTGAATCCGAACTGAGAAAAATCACTTGTTGAATCATTATTAATTGCGTCATAAACGTCATTTACATTGACAAACAGCGAAATTGAACCGGTTAATACGGAAACAACCAGAATAAGCACAAATAATTTTAATTTTTTACCTCTGATAAGATCCTTTGCCTGTGTTTTAATTAATCCTCTGTCTAACGGCATACTATCACTACCCTATATGTTTTTTAGTTAAAATTCAAGCTTTTCTGCGATAAATGACTCAAGCTCACTGATAGGCATTCTTACCTGCTCCATAGTGTCACGGTCACGTACTGTTACGCACTTATCCTCAAGAGAGTCAAAATCATATGTGATACAATATGGTGTACCGATTTCATCCTGACGGCGGTAACGCTTACCGATTGAACCTGCGTCATCATAATCAACATTAAACTTCTTTGAAAGAGAGGCAAATACTTCTTCTGCCTGCTCGCCTAATTTCTTTGAAAGGGGAAGAACGGCAGCTTTAAACGGTGCAATAGCCGGATGGAAATGCATTACAACGCGCTTATCGTTCTTTTCCTCGTCAAGAATTTCCTCATCATACGCCTCGCAGAGCATTGCAAGGAACAATCTTTCAACACCCAATGACGGCTCAATAACATAAGGAACATATTTTTCATTTGTTGCCTGGTCAAAATACTCAAGATTTTTACCGGACGTGTTTATGTGCTGGGTAAGGTCGTAATCCGTTCTGTCGGCTACGCCCCAAAGCTCGCCCCATCCGAACGGGAACAGATATTCAAAGTCCGTTGTAGCCTTTGAATAGAAGCAAAGCTCCTCAGGGTCATGGTCACGAAGTCTGAGATTTTCTTCTGTAATACCGAGAGAGTACAGCCAGTCACGGCAGAAGGAACGCCAGTAATCAAACCACTCAAGGTCTGTGCCCG
>CAYXLH010000090.1:0-6510 GCA_964465835.1 uncultured Bacteroides sp.
TATGTCCCATTTTGATATTTCCTCAAAAAAATCATCGGTACTCGAAGAAACAAATTCTTCCATTTGAAAAGATACTTCATCTAAAAACTCTTCAAATAAACCATCCCTCTTCAGTATTTCAACATCTTCTTTATTTTTATTAACCGTTTTATCAATAAGCGTCAAAATCTGCGTTTTCTCTTCCGTCAATACGCTGCTTTCAATAGGATTAGTGTCATTGGAAGTAGTATTACTTGCATAGGAAAATAATGGAATTTGCAAAATAGATAAAGTAACTAATATAAAACAAATTATTTTTTTCATAATAAAATCTCCTTAAATTCTATTTTAAATCATATATAAATTTTTTGTGTCAATTTACGATAAACTAACATACTTATTTAAAAATACAGATATTAATAATCCTATAAATACCGTAAACTATTTTGTTTCCGAACGGACTGTTAATGTAATTTTCAATCTGAAATTACATTAAATATTGATATTTTCCGGCTCTGATAAAGTTAAAATTATTCCGGTTTTACCGCTTGTTCGTGTTTCAACAGCTTCATATCCGCTTAAGTTTAACACTTCGGCTTCTCATTCATTGCACCTCCTCCCTAATTATCTTTTCAATACACTTAATCCCTAAATCTTTTCATTTTGTGATAAAAAAATAAAAGAAGCCAAAAATTCGGCTTCTTTTACAAATAATCACTCCACGTTTTGTGCAATATTGACAAGTTCTTCTTTGTCAATATTTCCGTTAATTATATATATGTAGTCTCCGCTGTTAAATATTATACCTTTAAGTTTGTTGTCAGGACGATAAAAAACAGCATCAACACCGTTAATTTTAATGACTTCACTGTCATATTTTTCTGTATCAAAATATATACTTGTATCTACTCCATACTTTTTAACATAAAAATATTGGTCGGCGTTATTATAAGCTACAATGTAAAAATCATTTGAAGTATATTTTTCAGTTTTTTCAAATCCTGTCGGAATATAATTCAGTTTTAAAGATGTTACCTTTTTAACATCACTTGTACCAACCACATTATATTCTGAATGATTAAAGAACTTTTCAACAATATAATCTCTACTTGCAGGGATTGCAAATACTGTTGTTGCTAAAGACATCAATATCGCTGCAATCAATAATATTTTTATGGTTTTCTTTGAAAGTTTATGCTGTTTTTTCTCGGTTTCATGCCGTAACACATTTTTTAAAATTTCAGTATGCTTTTTGCTGAATTTATGATTTGGTATTTCTGTAGGAAAAGAGTCAACCCAGTTTTCACATGACAGCAGGCAAGCCTTTTCAATATTACTCATTTTTTCAATTCCTTCCCTTCAAGCGCTTTTTTCAATTTTTCTTTAGCATACTGCAATTTTTTACGAACATAAGAGTCTTTAACACGATATATTTCTGCTATTTCTCTGCTTTTATAACCATAAATATATTTTAAATAGAAAAAGACCTTGCTTTCTTCATCCAATATTTCATCAAAAACAACCAGTAATTCAGTAGTTTCATAGTTTTCAAAATATTGAGATTGAATTAATTCACCGCAATTATCGTATAGAACTGAACTTGTCTTTTGCGACTTATTGTATATATTAATAGCAAATCCTGTAACAATGGTTGACAGATAGCATTTTGTCCTTTTTGAATCAATCTCACCGATTTTATTAAAATTCTTTGCCACATACAAAAATGTTTCTTGCACGCATTCTTCTGCATCTTCTATATTATTAGTCTTTTTTAATGCTATCCAATACAACAGATTCTTATATGTATTATATAACTGTGTGAATTTCTCTTTTCCTGTTTGATTGTCAATCAAATTTAAAAATAATGATATCATATATACTATATCCCTTTATGACATCGTTTTGTGATAATTTTTTTAATTTAAAAAGATATCGGTACAGCATATGCCGACCGATATCCTTGTTTTTTTATTTATTTAGCTTGGTCAACTGAAGAAGCCTTTACAAATTGAGAGTTGCTGTCCTTATCATAGGTTATGGTAATCTTGTCGCCCTTCTGCATAAGGAGAACTTCCATACAATCACCGGCGGCGATATAATAATATTTCTTGCCATCAATCTGGAGATAATAAACAGTATTGCCGTTATTTACTGTTGTTTTAATATCAGTAATTTCTCCGGTTATAGTGCCTGCTTTACTGTCGGCAGCCGTTGTTGTGTCGGGTTTGGAAGTATCAGGCTCTGTATTGTTTTGCTTATCCGAGGAAGAGGATGATCCTTCATCAACCTTATAAGCCTCAGCGTTGGCATTTGATGATACCTTGCCCTTATCCTTGAGAGCGTCAATATAATTCTCAACTGCTGAATTAAGCGCCTTAGCATCACTCTTTGCTACATCAAGAAGACCTGTGCCTACAATTGTTTTATCGTCAAGGTTAACAAGCGCATAGCCCTTTACCGTATACCCGTCACCGTAAAGGGACATAAAGTATGACGGCTGACCCTCAATATCGAGCAAAATCGGGAATGTTGCGTTATAGCCGTAGTTCTGAACAGCGTCCTGTGCGGATTCCATTGCAGAAATTTCCATTGCACCGCCCTTGTTGTAGTACCTTACTTCCTTAGTTCTCTGGTTACAGAGAATAAATCCGAAGTTTGATGTATCCGCCTCGCTGGAGGTTACACCTGTGTAAACCCAAACGTCATCTTCCATAGCGATATATCCGTTACCGCTTGAAGCAACATTTACATCATTCTGGAAGATAATTGAGTTCCAGAAGCCGTTTTTAAGTTTACCGTTGTAGTTGTACTGTTGAACAAGAAGATTATTGGAATATACAACGTCTATCCAATTAAGTTTTTTGTTATTGCGTACAGTATCAATGCTGTAATATTCGCTTTCGCCTGTAAGAGCGTCTGTAATAATTGCGCCCTTAACGTCTGTACCGCCGAAAAGTCCTATTGTCTTATCAAGCACAGGAGTAATCCAGTAAGGTCTGCCATCGTCGTTGATTTCAAAGTTAGGGGTATCAAGAATTGCAGTTGGATACTGGAAACGAAGGTGGCGAACAAGCTTTTCATTAAACAGCTCTGTAGGTGAATATTTAATTCCCTCTCCGAATTTTTCAACGCAGTTTACAACCTGTACATTCTGGCTTACAACATCAATAAGCATATAAGCCGGCAAGCCGTCTTTTGTGTTATTAAACCATTTAAACACATCGGCATATTCAAGATATGCAACTCTTACAGGTCTTCCCTTGTAGTTAATTTGTGTAGATGTTGATGAAACGACATACTGGCTCTTGTACTCGCTGAGAGAACCTAGCTGCTGGTCTGCAAGAACTTTTGACGTTGCCTCGTCAAGACGGGGAACCTCATCGTAACTTATCTGAGCAAAGTCCTCGTTAAAATTACTTTCGTCAACGGTAACAAGCTCGCTGTAAGAATTCGCTCTGAAAAGAGTACAGCCGGCAAGATAACCGATTGCCATAATCACAAGCAATACGCCAACAATAATAACCGGCACTTTGGATTTTTTCTTCACATATTCACGGCGTTCAATTTTCTTATTTGCGCCAATAAGAAGTGCAAACACTGCCATAAACACTGCAATAAGAATTATTACAAATACGTATGCATCTGTTGAATGGATGTTCATAGCGGGAAGCATCATATAGTAGATGCCGGCTGCAAGAACAATAGTTATGATAAAAGAAATCAAAATTTTAGATACAAGTTTCGGCGGTTTAACAACGACCTCAACATCGTCTTTACCTGGCCACTTGAATTTTGATTTGAAGTTTTCAATAACTTCGTCTGCATCATAATCCATATTAGGAATTTTGTTGTCCATATATTTTCTCCTTAATTTCTGTATAATCAGCATTGTTGTAATGAGTAATACTGTTTTAATATTATACATTATATTATAATATTAAGCAAGGTAAATAAAAAAATATAATAAAAAATTAAAAAAGGCAGCTCCGCTGATAGGAACTGCCTTATGTTTATAATTTTACATTAGCCGATAAGGGTTACGCCCTTACTTGACTTAAGATATTCTGCTGATGCAGGATATGTCCACTTCATTGTAACTGTAAGCTCTGCGCTCTTATCTTTGAGTACTGCTACGTTAGCATGAGAAACTGATACGTAAGCGAGCATCTGATATTCAGCGCTCTTAATCTCTTTTGTCTTAGTATCAATAGTAACAGTAGCAACACCGCCGTGATAGCTAACTTTACAGTTATCTGCGGTAGTGCCCTCAGCCCATGTAAGAACTGTAATGCTGTCAACTGTCTTGTCAATAGCACCCAATGACTGGAATACATGACCCTGTGCGTCCTTACCGGGAGCGCTCATTTCAACAGCTTTAGGCTGAAGCTTAAGTGTAATAGTTCCGTCACCGTTGTCTGTAACATTTGCTGCAGCAAGATCATCAGCAACAAGTCTGCTTGTTGTAAGAGTTTCACCGTTGCCGTCCCACTCGTCTGTATCCATTTCAGGATTTCTGTTTGTACTTGGTACAAGACCGTTAAGACCCGGGTTATAAATACCGCCTACGATTCCGGGAACAAGGTTATCAATCATTGAGTTTGATGAACCATCAATAAGGATATCACCTACCTGAAGATCCTCTTCACCGAGAAGTTTGTAGAATGTCTGTGTGTTACCGTCTGCATCTTTATACTGAGCGGTTAATGACTTTGAATAGTTGTATGCTTCAACATAGAAATTAGCAACATCTTCAAGTGACTGGAAATCAACTCCGCCATATGTACCTGCTTTAAATTCGTCAATTACAGGTTCATCAAGGTTAGCTTGTTCGCCTTCGCCCTCTTCCTTGCCTGCATTCTTCCATTCACCGGACTTAACTTCCTGAATGGACTGAATTGTGCCGTTGGTTACATAATTAATCTTAGCACAACCTGCCAGTGACAATACAAATGCAGCAACCAGTGCCAGGCATACTAATCTTTTAATCGTTTTCTTCATAGTGGGAATCCCCTTTCAACCGTTATAATATGTTCATTAGAAAACATTACATTCTAAATTTATTATAAATTGAGCAAAAAGTCAATAGGTAATTGTGAATAAATCGTAAAAGATTTGAATTTTTAGTTAAAATTTTTAAATTTGTGGTAATTTTTACTGAATATTATAATGTATTTATACTAATTGTTATTGTTATTGGAATTAATTTGTGTTATAATTTCAGCAAAGGGAGGAATCATTATGAGATGTAAAAACTGCGGATCTGAAAATGATGATAATTTATATATCTGTCAAAACTGCGGTTCACCGCTTTATGACGAAGACGATATAAACAATACACAACAGAATGCGCCCGTTGTTGAAGAACCAGTAAGGAGAAGCAGCCCTAACAGGCAAACTCAAAAAGCAAAAGCGGAAGAAAAGAAAAAGCAGCAGACAATTATAATTATTGCTGTACTTGCCGTTTTGCTTGTGGCTATAATAGCCGGTGTCATAATTGCTGTGGCTAATTCTAACAAAGATGAAACTGATACAACTGAACCATCATCAATAACAGAACAATCCACTACCGAAGAAGGCAGCGCATATTTCACCAGCGAATCAACTACTCAGCCCACTACGACAACCACAACAACTACAACCACCACAACAACTACCCAGGCGCCTAAGTTTAATGTAAGTCTCGGCAGCAACGAAGGCGGCGAAGTTGAAGGCGACGGTTCCTATAAGCGTGGAGAGCATATTACAGTTATTGCACGTCCTGATGACGGATATGAGTTTGACGGATGGTATAAAGGCAGCACAAGAGTATCAAAAAACACTAAATATACTTTTACAGTTAAAGAAAACGTTCAGCTTGAGGCTGTTTTCACCTATGTAGGCTTTCCCGATGAGCCGGATGAAGGCGAGGTTGTTGAACCATGAGGAGAAGTGAAAAAGCAAAACAGTATTTTTTAAGCGGATATAACTGTTCCCAGTCGGTGGCAATGGCCTTTTCCGATTTAATAGGTATGGACGAAAAAACCGTTGCACGCATTGTATGCGGTTTCGGCGGCGGAGTAGGCAGAATGAGAGAAGTCTGCGGCACAGTCTCCGGAATGACTTTTGTGTTGTCGGCGCTTTACGGCTACGACGATGCAAAGGATTATGAAAGCAAAAAGAGGATTTATACCGAAGTACAGACCCTTGCAAACAAATTTAAAGAGGAAAACCGTTCAATAGTATGCCGTGAACTTTTAGGTTTAAGCACTATGGAAGGCGGCTCCTCTGTTCCCGAAAAGCGCACGGATGAATATTATAAAAAACGCCCCTGCGCCGAACTTGTTGAATACAGTGCATCTATTTTGGAGGATTATATAAATAACCGCAGTGTATAATGATAAAAAAGTCTTGCATTTTGCAGCATAATGTGTTATAGTATTTGAGCAAAAGCGATAGCAAATGCAAATGCGCTGCTAGCTCAGTTGGATAGAGTGACTGGCTACGAACCAGTAGGTCGAGGGTTCGAGTCCCCCGCAGCGTGCCAATAAACCG
>CAYXLH010000091.1:0-3626 GCA_964465835.1 uncultured Bacteroides sp.
CAGATACCGATGCTGAAATTGCTTATGTTGAGGAATACTGCAAGAGCCGCGGAGCGGATTTTGCAGTTACAAAATGCTTTGCAGAGGGCGGAAAAGGCGGAACTCAGCTTGCTCAAAAAGTTGTTGAAGCCTGTGAAAAGGAGAATAACTTTAAATTCCTTTATGACCTTGATATGCCGCTTTATGATAAAATTGAAACCGTAGCTAAAGAGATATACGGCGCAGACGGTGTTGAATATACTAAAGAGGCAAAGCAGGCGCTTGACGGATTTATCGCTTTGGGTGCAGATAAAATGCCTGTTTGTATGGCAAAAACTCAGTACAGCCTTTCCGATAATCCAAAACTTTTGGGCAGACCTGAAAACTTTAAAATTACCGTTTCATCTGCAAGCCTTTCAAACGGCGCAGGTTTTGTAGTTTGCCTTACAGGCAATGTTATGACAATGCCCGGACTTTCAAAATCTCCTGCCGCTTATAAGATAGATATTGACGAAAACGGTAATACGGTAGGTCTTTTCTGATGAAGGAATACACAAGCAGCAGTTATGATGAAACCCTCCGAATTGCGGCAAAACTGGCAGTTGAACTGCCATCAGGCTCCGTTATAGGATTTATAGGTGGTTTGGGTATGGGTAAAACTGCTTTTACATCAGGATTTGTTAAGGGCTTGGGAATAGACTGCGATGTCTCTTCTCCCACCTTTGCTATATGCAATGAATATATCGGCAATCAAAAGCGTGTGTATCATTTTGATATGTACAGAATTGAAAGCTGGGAGGATTTATATTCAACAGGATTTTTTGATTATCTTGATTCCGGCGCATATATTCTTGCTGAGTGGAGCGAAAATATTTTCGGCGCTTTGCCTGATGACAGCGTAATTGTTGAAATAGAGAAGATTGGTGAAAACACCAGAAAGATTAAAATAATGAGTAAAGCAGAGGTAAAGAATTAATGCTTTTATCATTGGATTCAAGTGCGGTTACAGCCTCTGTAGCTTTAACCGACGGAGAAAAAATTATAAATAATGAGTTTATAAATTCAGGACTTACTCATAGTGAAACACTGATGCCTATGGTAAAAAGAGTAATGAACGGATATGATTATTCTCATTTAGATGCTGTTGCGGTAAATGTAGGTCCCGGTTCATTTACAGGCATAAGAATCGGAGTTGCCGCTGCAAAGGGTATTGCTTTTGTAAATAATACGCCATGCATAGCTGTTTCAACCCTTGAATCAATCGCTTATAATTTTATTAATACAGATTGTATTGTATGTGCGGTAATGGATGCACGCCGAATGCAGTTTTATAATGCAATATTTCGTGTAAGCGGTAAAAAAGTTGAACGTATTTGTGATGACAGAGCGATTTCCGTTGAGGATTTAAGCAGTGACATTGCAAAATATGATAAAGTTATTGTTGCCGGTGACGGCGCAAAGCTTTGCTGCGAAAATTTAAACACGGACAATTTTATAATTGCTGATGATAATTTGGTTCATCAAAACGCTTTGGGCGTTGCCCGGGCGGCAGAGAAGAAAAAAACAGTATCTCATACAGAACTTGTGCCGGTGTATTTAAGACCGTCCCAGGCTGAAAGAGAATTAAAACTTAAAAGAGGAGTATAATGTATGTTAGTTTTAGGTAGTGATCACGCAGGCTTTCCTTTAAAAGAGGAAATAAAAAAACACCTGGATGAAACAGGTGTTCAGTACATAGATATCGGATGCTATAGTGCGGAAAGATTTGACTATGCAAAATCTGCTCAGAAAGCCTGCGACCTTGTAGTAAAAGGTGAATGTGAAAAAGCAATACTTTGCTGCGGAACAGGCGTCGGTATTTCAATGGCGGCTAATAAGGTTAAAGGCATACGTGCCGCTTGCTGCAGTGATTATTTTTCAGCTAAATATACGAGAGCGCATAATGATGCCAACTGTCTTTGTATGGGAGCAAGAGTAATTGGCGCAGGTCTTGCTTGGGAGCTTGTTGATGTTTTCCTTAATACTGAATTTGAGGGTGGCCGCCATCAGCAAAGAATTGATCAAATTGCAGATATTGAAAACGGCAAAAAAATTTATTAATTAATGTTTACATAAATAAAACGCACTGCAGATTTTGCGGTGCGTTTTGCTGTTATCTCTTATGACCATTTCAGCGCTTTAATACTGAATCCTAATGTGGAATCAAGCTTGTTCTTTTGAACAACTGCAACTACTTTGCTGGCTGCTTTTGTTCCTGATACAGAAGCGGTAACTTTGTAGTAGTTATTATTTCCGAGGTATTCGATTCTTGTTATCTTAACATCATGTGTGTGATCTTCATAAGCGGAAATGTGGAATGTATCAGAATTTGATTTGTATTCAATATTACTATTTCCTACTTCGTTGCACTTTGATTTAAAGTTAACTACCGTCTGTCCGAAATATTTAAACAGATTAAGTACGATAGTTCCCGACGGAAGATTTGATGAATTAAGTCCGTCTCTTTCAGCCATCCAGATTGCTGCGTGAGTTGCAATATCCATTGGTACGCCTTTGCTGTTTTCATAGCTTGACTGGTAAAGATAAGGCACTTCAAGCATATTCTTAATTATCTGCTGATCCTCAGATGAGAAAGTAACAACGTCGCCTGTGTCAGAGGATGAAGGTACTTTGTCTTTCTTAGGTTTAATTGTGGTAAGTTCCTTTTCGGTTGTTTGCTCGCCTTTTGTCGGACGAACAGTTGTAGAGGTTGTGGTTTTTCTTTTCTTAGTTGAGGCAGGAGCGCTGTCCTTTTCAGTGGACTTGGTGGTCTTTTTATCAGGCTTGAGCGTTACTTCTTTGCCTTTCTTATTTGTGACTTTTTTGCCGTCTTTATCAATAACAACCTTTTTTTCTTTGCCTTTCTTATCTTTTACTATCTGATAACTGATTTCGGTAGTAACGGCATTACCGTTTTTATCTGTAACGGTCTTTCCGCTTTCGTCAGTAACTTCTACATAATCAATTCCGAATTCATCCTGACTGCCTTCAAGTCCGGTTTCTTTTTCGTTTGCGGATTTACTGCAGGCAGCAAGCATTGCGGAAAATGCCAAAGTCAATACAAGTAAAAGAGATATTGCTTTTTTCAAAATATTGCACCCTCTCATCGTTAATTCCTTTTACAATTATATCTTTTTGATAAGTGTTTGTAAATAGCTATTGTTAAAAATGAACAAATAATTAACGGTTCATTCATATAATTTACATTTTTTTAAAATATTATATAATTAATTTTATTACAATAATTATTGGTGATGCAAGTGAATAAGTCGTTTCAGATTGCAGTCGGTGGAATTGCCGCCGCACTTAGTATTATTCTTATGTTTTTAGGCGGTGTTATTTGGATTTTTGCATATGTTTTACCGATAATATGCAGTCTGCTTATGGTAATTATTATTGAAAATGTAAATGCAAAAACCTCATGGATAGTATATGCTGTTGTCAGTATAATTTCCGTATTGTTTGTGCCTGATAAAGAATGTGCTATGATTTATGCTTTATTTTTCGGATATTATCCTATGATTTATTATAAAATTGCAAGGCTCAAAAGCACTGCTCTCAAATGGATAATAAAGCTCTCTGTGTTTAACAGCTCAATGATTATTGTT
>CAYXLH010000091.1:3636-6390 GCA_964465835.1 uncultured Bacteroides sp.
GCTTGTCTGTACTTATATTTTTGGAATACCATTTGATAACGATTTTGGAAAATGGGGAATACCTGTATTTCTTATTGCGGCAAATATTTTGTTTTTAGCTTATGAAAAATTAATGCAGGTATTGCTGGTAATTTACAGAAAGTCGTTTAAAAAGAAGTTTGATAAACTTTTAAAAAAATAAAGTTGACAGTATGCTTATTTAAGTATATTATATAATTAAACTGTGCTGGCTCTGTTGGCACACTTATTCAAAACTCGGTTCTTGTATCCAAGTTTAGCAATCTCA
Source organism: uncultured Bacteroides sp. (assembly GCA_964465835.1). Lineage (GTDB taxonomy): Bacteria > Bacillota > Clostridia > Oscillospirales > Acutalibacteraceae > Eubacterium_R. Next base: position 3,923 of record CAYXLH010000091.1, read on the forward strand.
TTTCGTTAAGGAGTAAATTATGAAAAAAGCTTCAAAAAAATTGCTGTCTTTGGCGTTATCTGCAGTAATGGTTACCTCAAGTGCGGTATTTCCTGCTTCGGTATTTGCAGCACAGCCAAAAAGCGACAAAAGCAATGAAAAAAATTATGTTGATGGCGAAGCAATCGTTATGATGAAAAAGGAATATTCATCAAGCGGTAAGCTTCTTTCTGCGAAAAAATCTTCGCTTGGTGATGATATTGTCATTGATAAATCATGGAATTTCGGTAATACTTCCGATAACCGTTTAAAATCCGGCTCATCATCTAATGATAGCAGTGAACTTTCCGACTATACAATAGCCAGCGTAAGTTCCGACAGTATGACTACAAAGCAGATTATTTCAAAACTTAATAAAAATGAAAAGGTAAAATATGCAATACCTAACTATATAAAGACTACCGATTCAACTGACGATACATATTCGTCATATCAATGGGCTATTGATAATACCGGTCAAAACGGCGGAACTGCAGGTCTTGATGTTAAGCCTGATTCTGTATGGAGCAGCAGCCAAAGCACTGATGACGCTATAGTTGCAATAGTTGATACAGGTATTGATTACACAAACGAAGAATTTAAGGACAGACTTTGGGTTAACCCATACGGTTCAAAACTTCTCGGCAAATATGGTTATGACTTTTCAGGAACAAATGATGACGGTTCTCCTTTAGACGGCGACGGTCACGGAACACATGTAGCCGGTATTATAGCCGCCGCAGGTGATAACCAAAACGGTATTTCCGGTATTAATAAATCAAATGTAAAAATTATGGCTCTTAAAGGTCTTGATGATACCGGCTCAGGCGACGACGAGTCACTTATTGCCTGCCTTGATTACGTGTGCCGTGCAGCTAAACTCGGCGCAAATATCAAGTCGATGAATTTGTCATGGGGTGGTATCGGTACTGAGTCAGAGCAGGAAATTTATGATATGATTTTTGATGAGCTTGGTTCCTACGGAGTAGTAACATATATTGCTGCAGGCAATGACGGTCTTGATATCAGTGACTTGGGCAATTATGATGAAATTGATTTTATAGGTGATATGTTTATGCTTGATGAAAAGGCGCTTGTTACGCCTTCTTCTTCCGAAAGCAAATATGCCGTTACCGTTGCTGCTTCTAATGAGAAAGACCAGCTTGCTGATTTTTCAAACTATTCAAGCAAGTATGTTGACGTTGCCGCACCCGGTACAGATATTCTTTCAACAGTTTCATATAACTGCTTCAACCCGTCAATTTATACAGATGAACAAATTGATGCGCTTACCTCAAATTTTAACGATTTTGAAGGAACTGCAAGAGATAAGGGCTTTGGCGAAATCAATCTTCTTACCGAAAACCCTAACGACAAAGGCGAAATGGTTCAGAAAAATGTTACATCTGAAATTTCCAATGATTATTTCGGAAATGCCGGCAGCGGAAAATCATACAAAATAACTACAAATGATGATGTCACTGAGGGTGAAGACGAAAAGTATATATTTACAATTCCTTATACCCTTGATAATAAAGATGATAATTATGCTCTCAGCATGATGATTAAGGGCAATAATTTTATGGATGTTGAAGTCTTTGATATACCCGCTTCTGTTGATGTATCACAGCTTTCTTATGTAGATTTGTCTGATTATTGCAATCCTATTTCCACTTATTTCTATTCAGACCAGGATTATTGGGATCATATAACCTATAGTTTGGATGTTGATCAAGAGATGAATTTCCAAAAAGCTGCAGAACGTCAGTTAGTATTTGCTCTTACCTCATATAAAAAGGGCAGCGAATTTTATATTGATGATTTGGCTGTAAGCAAACAGGGTGCGAACAGCGACGATTTTGGAAAGTATGATTTCTATAACGGTACTTCCATGGCAACTCCTTATGCCACAGGCGCACACGCTCTTGTTTCGTTAGCTAATCCTGACGCTTCTGCCATTGAGGTAATCAATATGGTTAAAAATACCGGCAGAAAATATGATTACCTTGATGGTAAAGTTGCATCATCACGTGTTCTTTCACTTGATAATCTTGATAAAACACCTCCGCTTATCGGTGAGGTAAAATATAATACTGACAATAAGGTTGTTATCAGTGGTGACTTTAAAAATGCAACAGGCATTAAAATCAACTCAATTGATATAACACCTATCAGTATAAGCGATAATCAAATTATTGTTCCTGATAATTCATACAATACTAAGAAATGTACTGTTGAGGTTGCAAATACCTACGGTACAGATACAGGTGATTATCTTCTCCATTCTAAAAAGAGCTTTTCCGAGCTTAAACTGGGCGCTTCGGATGTGTATATGGGCAATGTAATGATTGCCGGCGACCATTCATATATCCTTGACGGCGAAGGTACTATCATTGACGTTTACTACGATGATTTGGATGAGAAATACGTTTGCGATGATATGTGCGGGG
>CAYXLH010000092.1:0-6126 GCA_964465835.1 uncultured Bacteroides sp.
GCAGATGATAGAACAGCAAGTGAATGATGTACCATTTCGTCCCGACAATGAAGCCGCTTCAGTCTGATAATTAAGGCATTATTATGAAAACATTAAGAAAAGAAAGAAGCTCCGGTATTGAGCTGCTAAAAATTTTTGCGATTTTACTTATTGTTATTTCACACACAACACAGTCATTGGACTGCGTTAGCAATGAGTAAGCTGCTTTTGTGAATTTGTACGCTGCTTCTGCAAATTTTAACAATATTATATTAATATTGTTTCGGCATTTTGGTACGCTTGGCAACGACATTTTCTTTATTTGCTCTGCGTGGTTTTGTGTGATATTAACGCTAAGAGAAAAAATAATAAGCTGCTGACTATGGTTATGGATGTGTGGCTGGTTTCCGTGCTTTGTTTAGCTGTATTGATGCTGTGCGGAGTCAGTGTAAACGGAGTGACTGTTTTTAAATCACTTTTGCCTACTACATTTGCGAATAACTGGTATGTTACTTGTTATGTTGTTTTTTATGCAGTTTTTCCATACCTGAATATGGCGATATCAAAAATGTCGCAAAAAGCTCTGCTTTGTGTGAATATTGCAGCATTAACAATTAATTATCTTATTTGTTATATCAAATTCGGCTTGTTCTTTTCAAATGAACTGATAGAGTTCATCGCAATGTTTCATGGTTGCATACATTAAAAAGTATTTGATTAACCTTGATATAAAATATTATGTAAGGCTGTTGATTGTTGGCATAATTGGTTTTATTGTTCCTGTTTTATTAATAGATTTTTTGGGAACAAAAATAGACTTTTTTTCATCCAAAGTTTTAATTGGCGTTGATACTGCAAATCCGTTTTTGCTTATTATTGCTGTTTCTCTTGTGCAGATATGCAGCCGTAAAAAATTTGTTAATGTTTTTGTGAACAGAGTGTCAGCTTTAAGCCTTTTGATTTATTTGTTCAATGATAATATTATTTTTGCAGACAAAATCAGACCAATGACATATTATTTTATTTATGAGCATTTTGGCTATGACTATCTTGTTATTTGGGTTCTGGCGTATGCTGTGGTGCTGTTTGCCGGTGCTGCCGCAATCAGTTTTGCTTATCAAAATACACTTCATAGACTTACAGTCAAAATTTCTGATAAACTTATAATTAAGATTTCACCGATTTGTCAGAAATATATCGGTAAAATACAAAAAATCGGACAATAGAAATGCAGTTTTTACTGCAATTAAATTATACAGGAGATAAAATATGAGATCAGATTTAATTAAAGAGGGACCTTCCAGGGCTCCTCACCGTTCTCTCTTGCGAGCTCTCGGTATTGATGAACTTGAAATGAAAAGACCTTTTGTAGCCGTTGTTAATTCAAAAAGTGACTACATCCCCGGTCATATGCACCTTGATAAAATTGCTGAGCAGGTTAAAGCAGGCATAAGAAATGCTGGCGGAGTTCCTTTTGAGTTTAATACAATAGGCGTTTGCGACGGTATTGCAATGAACCACAAGGGAATGAAATATTCACTTTGTTCCCGTGAACTTATTGCCGACAGTATTGAGGTTATGCTTACTGCTCATCCTCTTGACGCAGTCGTATTTATTCCTAACTGTGACAAGATTGTTCCCGGTATGCTTCTGGCGGCGTGCAGACTTAATCTGCCCTGTATTTTTATTAACGGCGGACCTATGCTTCCCGGTAAAAGTACTGCCACAACAAATCCAATCGGTCTTTCAGAGCAGTTTGAATATGTGGGTGCCAACGCAGTAGGTAAAATGAGCAATGCAGATCTTGAATCAACAGCATTTACCGCATGCCCCACCTGCGGTTCGTGTTCAGGTATGTACACTGCCAATTCAATGAACTGCCTTACCGAGTCCATTGGTATGTCGCTTCCCGGTTCAGGTACAGTTCCTGCTGTTTATTCAGCACGTCTTCGTCTTGCAAAACGTGCAGGCGAAAGAGTTATGGATCTGCTTAAAGCAAATATTAGACCTTCCGATATCATTACCGAAAAAGCCATTGAAAACGCAATGAGAACAGATATGGCTATTGGGTGTTCTACAAATACAATTCTTCATCTTACAGCTGTTGCCCATGCTGCTGGTCATGATATTGACCTTAACGACCTTGATAAAATGGGCAGGGAAACACCGCAGATTTGTAAACTTAATCCTGCGTCTTCAGTATTCATTACCGATTTGAACGATGTAGGCGGTATGCAGGCTGTTATTAAAGAGCTTGCCTCCGGCGGACTTATTCATACAGACTGTCTTACTGTCAGCGGTACTGTTGCAGAGCGTATTGCAGCAGCTCCCGATGCTGACGGCGAGATTATACATAAGCTTTCTGCTCCATTTTCTGCTGACGGCGGTATTGCTGTTCTTACAGGTAATCTGGCAGAGGAGGGTGCAGTTGTAAAGAAGGGTGCAGTTGCTCCCGAAATGATGCAGCATAAAGGTCCTGCCAAGTGCTATAACTCCGAGGAAGAAGCTATTGAAGCTATCAACGGGGGAAAAGTTGTAGCAGGTGATGTTGTTGTTATCCGTTACGAAGGTCCTAAGGGCGGCCCGGGTATGAGAGAAATGCTTTCCCCAACTTCCGCTATTATCGGAATGGGTCTTGGTTCATCGGTAGCTTTACTTACAGATGGACGTTTCTCCGGTGCCACAAGAGGCGCTTCAATCGGTCATGTAAGTCCTGAGGCCGCAGTAGGCGGTACAATCGCACTTGTTGAGGACGGAGACGAGATTGAAATTGATATTCCTGCAAGAGTTCTCAAAGTAAATGTATCAGACGAAGTTCTTGCTGAAAGAAGAGCTAAATGGACTCCTCCTGTACAGGAGCTGTCAGGCTATATTAAGAGATATGCCCAGCATGTTACTAGCGGTTCAAAGGGAGCTGTATTCAGAGAAGACTGATAAAGATGAGCGACAACGGTAAATCAAAAACTTCAAAAATTGCAAAACCTCACCGTAAAAAGCATCATACGGTAAGACCTTATATTGTCACACCGATTATTTATGTGCTTATTGCAATGATTGTTATTGTACCGGTAAGCATTGGCCTTATGAACACGGCGGTGAATCTTGTTCATCGTGCGCAGAAAACATTTACTATGGATTACTGCGATGTTCAGGTTGAGGATGTGAAATTTGTTCCCGGTGACGCCCAAACAGGGCAAGTTAAGCTGCCGGAAATCAATGCCTATCAGCAGTACGGCATAATAGAATGCATTGACGCAGGGCTTAAAGCTGATGTTTATTACGGCCTTAACAGGATTAATCTGAGAAAGGGCGCTGCAAGTTCAAGTCAATCTGCTATCCCCGGTCAGGGTGATACGATAAATGTGGCAGGATATAATAAAACTGCATTTAAATCCCTTAAATATGTTGAAAAAGGCGATGAAATAACCTTTACAACAAACTACGGTGTTTATAGGTATCAGGTTTATTCTGTTACAAAGTCAAACAGCTATAAAAGTATTGATGTTGAGGATGGAGAAACGCTCGTTTTGTCCTGCGATTATTCCGATGGACCCTTTTCAAATCAAAGCGGTGAAAGGCTCTATGTCTGCTGTAATTCCGTAAGTAGGGAGGCGGCAGAATGAGCAGTATTTATGAAGAAAAAAATGTTAAAACAGGAAAAAATATACTGGCGTTTCTGCTCTTTTTGTGCCTGCTTTTGTTAAGCCTGAGCATCTGCGTAAGAGCTGTATTTGTAAATTCCAATGTTATTGTTTCTGTTTTTACCGATAAATCCTATACAGGAGCTTTGTTTGAAGATGTTTTAGATTATGCTGAAGATTACTGCGACGCTTCAGGCGTTGATAAAAAAATCGTTGATGAAACTGTTACTTATGATAAAATTTACAGTATTCAAAAAGCTTACATCTTAAATATTTTTGAAGCATCGGAGCAATATAATGAAAGGGCGTTTAATCAGGATATAAGCGATTTAAACGGTGAAATCGTGAAATCTGCAAATATATATCTTGAAAGTATTTCCGTTGATTTAACCGATAATGTGAAAAAAGGCACGCAGAATTTTGCCGATAATATCTGTGATTATATCAGAGACAGAATATCGGTTGATTATATTAATGAAGCGTATTCGCTTATGAGTACGGTAAAAACTGCGTCAACAATAATCATTGCGGTATTTGCACTGGCTTCTGTTATATTAATTACAGTGCTTTATTACACCGGCGAAAAACGCTACCGTGCGACCAGATATATTACATATTCTTTTACTGCCGCCGCTTTGACCGACGCTCTTTTGGCTGCTGGTGTGCAGATAATAAAATGTTTTAAAAGCCTTGTGATTTATCCCTATTATTTGTGCGATGCCCTTATGAAACACATAAATAACTGTGTTTTAAGCGTGGCACTGGCTTGTGTTTTGCTATTTTTTGCGGCACTTATATTTGCCGCATACACTTGGCGGCTGAAGTTTAATAAAAAGTGATATGATGAAAGCAAATCAGGTATAACCCGATTAGGAGAATAAAATAAAGGAAGATAATTTTATGGATGATATAGCTATTTCAGTTGAGCATGTTACTATGAAATTCAACCTGAATAAGGAAAAGGTTGACAATCTGAAAGAATATATGATTAAATTCTTAACCAGAAAGCTGGAGTATAAAAAATTTATTGCCCTCAATGATATCTGCTTTGATGTTAAAAAAGGCGATAGGCTTGCAATACTGGGTCTTAACGGCGCAGGTAAAAGCACACTGCTTAAAACTATCGTAGGTGTTTATAAGCCCACCGAGGGAACTATAAAAAAGCAGGGTGTAATTGCTCCGCTTCTTGAACTGGGCGCAGGTTTTGACCCAAACTATTCCGGCAGGGAAAATATTTTTCTTTACGGTGCAATTCTTGGTTACAGCAGAGAATATCTTGAAAAAAAGTACGATGAAATTGTAGAATTTTCAGAGCTTGGTCATTTTATTGAAGTGCCAGTAAAAAACTATTCTTCGGGAATGAGAGCACGTCTCGGATTTTCAATAGCAACCGCTGTGGAGCCGGATATCCTTATTCTTGATGAGGTGCTTTCCGTAGGCGACGCTAATTTCAGAAAAAAGAGCCTTGCCAAAGTTCAGTCTATGTTTGACAAAGGCGTTACTGTGCTTTTCGTTTCCCACAATATCACGCAGGTTAAGGCAATCTGCAACAAGGCAATCCTTCTTGAAAAGGGCAAAATAATTGCCCGGGGCGATGTTGAGAATGTCGCAGCCGTTTATGAGGAAAAAACAAGTAAACCAAAGAAAAAATAATTCTTCCGTTTTACAAAAAACCGGCGTTCATCGGAACGCCGGTTTTTATATGATTGTTACTCTTCGTTGTCCTCTTTTGTGGGATATTTGAGGTCCTCTCTTGTCCAGTCCTTGATTACTTCAAGAAAGCGTTTTGCTTCCTCCTTAGCCTGGGGTAGATTGTGATCAAGACAGTTTCCACATTCCGACGGTGAAGCACCGGGAATTTTTTCCCAGTAATCAGCAATGTACTGAAAAGCATCTTTGATTAGCTGAATTGAATAATTGTCGCTTAAACTTCTTGTGAGAAAATAAAATCCTGTCCTGCATCCCATAGGACCAAAGTAAATTATGTTGTCTCCGAACTCGGTATTTCTTACATATGTGGCAAAAATATGCTCAATGGTGTGAATTGCAGAATTTGTCATTACCGGCTCCCGGTTAGGCTCTTTCATACGGATATCATAAGTTGTGATATCGTCGTCAATTCTGCTGATATAAATTCCTCTTTTTAAAATGTTGTGGTCAATCTGAAAGCTTGGTATTGTCTTCATTTTACTTTAACTCCTGTTAAAAAAGATATGTTATTTGTAATTTGTCCGCCGTCTGCTTGTCCGCTGATTATCTGTTTAAAGCCGTTTAAAAGATTTACCGCGTCGTCTTTTGCAGCGTTAAATAAATCATCAAAGCTGTCACTGCGTTTTTCATTGCTGTACGGCGAGCTCCATTCGATCCTGTCTATGTTAACATATTTTTTCGCTTTTTCCAAGTCTTTTGGCTTTATCATTGAAGAAATTTTGAAAAAATGTGTGACAGGTCCCAAAATAGTCTCAGCTATCGTGCAAACTACGGTCAATATTCCGGTAGGGTCACG
>CAYXLH010000093.1:0-1639 GCA_964465835.1 uncultured Bacteroides sp.
CGAATTGGTCAAGCTTGTACCATATATTATCATCACACCATTTTTCCTGATTGCCCTTTGATGAAGTCAAAGCTATTTTTTCATTTGTAACTAATTTAACACCCATTAAAGTTCCTCCACAGCAAGCCATTGGCTGTCCTCTGCCATTCTGCCTTTGGTCTTTTTGATAATTTCCAAAGGATTATATTCGCCAACACCGATTGAACACAAATAATTTTTAAGACCCATTCGGCTTTTTGGTATACACCTTTCTTCTAAAAAAGAATTGTAATCCTCCCAGTCTGCATTTGATTTTATCCCAAAAGCAGTATACACTGGATTATCTGTAAAGTTTTTTAACTTTACAATTTTGTTGTCATAATCTGCAATGATTGTTGTGCATAAATTGTCATTATTATAGTAATTCAGTTTTAACAGCTTATGACCTTTTTGCTTTGATGAAACGATAAAATTATCAAACGAGGTTTTAGGCTCAATTATAATTTTTTCACCGTCAAAAGACAGCTCAATATCCCTATTGTCCTCATTCAATTTAAGTGAATTTATCCATACAGACGGTATGGATACTTTATATGTTTTTGCTGTGCTTGATGCAGTACCGCCTGCATTGCTGATTATCAGCTTGCCGTTTCTTATTTCCATGATATCACCAGCATTATTATATCATATTCGTACCGAATAATCAATGATAATTAGTTTTCTCTATTTGGAATAAATTTTTAAAAATCGCAAAAAAATTCCGATATCGGAATTTTTCTTGACTTGCATGTGAAATATTCTATTAGAAAAGTTTTATTATTTCACTGATACTATCAATAATAAAATCCGGTCTTTCGTCATCGCTATATACAAACTGATACTTTGCAAAACCCTGTCTTACCCATACTGTTTTCATTCCGAGTTTTTTAGCAGGGGTCACATCATTATCAAGTCTGTCGCCAATCATTACGGCATTTTCAGGCTTACACTCCGCCTGTTCAAGAGCAATTTTAAATATTCTCAAATCAGGCTTGGAACAGCCTGCCTCCGCCGATGCTACCACAATATCAAAATATTTGCCGATGCTCCAGTTATCAATTCGCTCTTGTGTTCCTGCAACCTGATTTGCAATAATACCTAACTTGTATTTATGAGAAAGCAGTTCTAAAATTTCTTTTGTTTTTGAATATAACTGCTCCAATTCTTTAGGCCATCCTGGAATTTTAAAACCGTAGTGCCTTGCTGCCGCTTTAATAGGAAAAGCGTTTATCTTTGCATAATCCAACACCTTTGCATAAAACTCCTCAGCGTTCACACCGTTGCTCTTTATTATTTCATTGCATCTGTATTCATAACATTTACTTTCATCAACCAAGGTTGAGCCTATATCAAAAAACAGCCACTTTATTTCATCCATAGTTTTTTCTCCTATATCAATCATCATATGGTACTCTGAAATAATCCAGATATTTCTTAAACCTATCCTGTGCCGTTAAACAAGTATCTATCAAAAAGCCTTTTTCACTTGACCATTCTTTGAATCCTAGATAATAGAACATTTTCAAATCGTCATCAATAATAAAAGGAACAATATTATACTTCAAACATTCTTTAAAAAGCAATAATCTGCCAACTCTGCCGTTTCCATTCTGAAATGGAT
>CAYXLH010000093.1:1649-5603 GCA_964465835.1 uncultured Bacteroides sp.
CTTTCAAAAGCAACATGAAAAGAAATAATATCCTCTATTGTTTTTTTGTCATTGCTATTATACTTTTCAAGCAGTACCTTAATCTCATTATGCACATTTTCAGGAGATGTTGTTTCTCTGTCTGCAACCTCATTCGGCAGTTTCTTATAATCACCAACAGCAAACCAATCCTTACGGCTGTCAGCAGTTCCTGATTTAAGAATAAAATGCAGTTCTTTTATCAATTTTTCGCTTATCTGCAAATTTGCACAATCAATGATTTTATCAATACACCTGAAATGATTTGCGGTTTCAATCACATCATCCACATTAACTGCCTGCTCTGTAATTCCGATTGTATTGGTTTCATAAATAAACCTTGTCTGATCGTGTGTAAGCCTGCTGCCCTCAATATGATTTGAATTATAGGTAAGTTCAATCTGTATTTTATGATAAATTCCGCCTGTCAGATGATTTTCTTTCTGCTCTTTTAGGATATCTAAAAGATTTGTATTTTTCTTTTTATTCAGCCTTTCAGGCTTAACGGCATTTTCTGGAATATTCCAAATCTTGCCGATAAGAACAGCACCAGCAACTCTGCCCTCATTACAGTAATTACGCACACTTCGCTCGGAAACGCCCCATTTTATAGCCATTTGAGAGCTTGTTAAATACTTTTTATCCATATTATCACCAAGATTATTATACCATCTTATCGGCAAAATATCAATGATTTAAAAATGTACTTAATATTTTTTGCCGATAAAGCAAGGCAATATAATCACTACATTATTGTACCTCTGTCTTATAGTTTTTTACGCAAAACCAATCTCTGCTTTGTTTCTGTATACAATTCAAAACCGAATTTTCTGTATAAACCTACAGGACCGACATAATTGTAATACATATCAGTATTTTCTTTATTCGGATAAGATTCGAGATATTCATAGCCGTCATTTTTTGCATCTTCTACAACTCTTTTGAGCAATACAGTTGCAACACCCTTCCCACGCATTTCAGGTGCAACTGTAAAACAAAATATCGACTTGATTTTTTCTTTAGATTTTCTGTTAATTTTCCAATTTGCAATATGATATTTCCAACCAAAGCAATGTAGACAATCATTTCTGGTATTAGCGTTACACCAACCAATTACATTCCCATCAACATAAGCGTGATACCCCTGCATAAGTCCTTCTTTTACATACTTTACAGCAAAATCTCTTCTAACATCAGGATTTGCCATATCTGCCTTCTTTAAAGTATAGCTGTTGTGTGCTGCACAGTAATTATTACAATAGCATCTGTCCCATTTCTTGTTATCCGTATGTGCAACATTCTCAAAAAAGTATAAGAAATCATTAAGCCTTTCAGGTGTTAATCTATGTATTTCAATATTCATTACAAAATTTCCTTTACAATTTATATTTACAATTTCATTATACTATAAACGGTTAGAAAAATCCATAAAATCAAGGAGCACCACGTGATGCTCCTTATTAATTGCTGTCTAGTATCTGTGCAATTTATATTACGCAATTTCTTCAAGATACTTTTGCTTTGTTTCTTCAATATATTCAATTACCTGCTCATAGGCATCTTTAAATTTGAAATTAATTGTTATATTGCCGTCCTCATGGACAAGAATTGTATCAACAAGCTCTGTCAAGATTGGTCTTGTGAGCTTTTCAATTTTGCCGTACTGCTTAAAATGCGTAATAAAATCGTTCTCCTGCGTAACACCAGTTGAATCATTTTCAATCGAGGTTTGCAGTTCTGAAATCTTATCGTCAAGCGCTTTCATTCGCTCGCTTATTCCCTCTTTGAGCGTCATATACTCCTCTTTGGTGATTGCGCCGCTTTTCCAATCAGGGTATAAATCCACCATCATATTTTTATACTTATCACGCTCGGCAATGTTTTTATCAAGTGATTTTTGAAGCAGACTTGACTGCATAATATTTTTGCTTTTCAAATCAATTTTTTCTATCAATTTATCAAGTTCAATAGCTGTATCAATCATCGTCTGAATGGTTACAAGCACCGCCTGCTCCAGCTTATCAATTCTGATGGAATGCGGTGTACAAGCACCGCTGTCCATCTTTCTGGATGTCACGCAACGATAATACTTATATGTGCCATAAGAATGATTATTTGTCTTTTTGCTCATTGCCCTGTGGCAATCGGCACATTTTACAAAACCTGCAAACAAATCAACCTCTGTCTTTTTCGGAGCAGTCCGAGTATTGCGATTAAAAAGTGATTGAGCTTTCTCAAAGGTTCCATTATCAATAATCGGCTCATGCGTATTCTCAACAATAATCCATTCATCCTTTGGAATGGAACGGCACTGCTTAATCTTGTAGCTAATTGTGGTGTTCTTGCCCTGCACCATATTTCCGATATACATTTGATTGGACAGCATACGGCGGACAGTGGAATCACACCACAAGCCGTCATTATTCTGACCGCTTGTATGCTTGTAGTTCCAGCCTTTCATTTTCTTATAGGTTGAAGGATTCGGAATACCGAGCCTGTTGAGTTCTTTTGTAATGCCAATAATGCTTTTACCCTCAATAAACCACTTGTAAATCTGCCCTACAATCGGCGCTGTTTCTTCTTCCATAATCAGCTTATGATGATCCTCAGGATTTTTCAGATAGCCATAAGTCGGAAATGAGCCAATGAACTTGCCCTGCTTTCTGCTGACATTCAGCGTACCGCGAACATTGACAGAAGTTGTTGCAGCAACACTCTCATTGATAACATTCTGCACACCAACAGTAATACACTTTGTGGCAGCATTCATACTGTTTGAAATGGAATCCACACCGTTGTTAAGCGAAATAAAACGCACCTGCAGACGAGTAAAAACATCATCAAGATAGTGACCTGCATCCGTGTAATTTCTACCGAAGCGAGATAAATCCTTGACAATTACGCAGTTCACCTTGCCGTCATAAATATCCGCCATCATTCGTTGAAATCCGGGACGATCAAAATTCGTTCCGCTCCATCCATCATCAATATAAAAATCATAAAAATCAATATCAGGATGCTGTTTGAGATATTCCTTCAAAATCTCACGCTGGGAGGTTACGGAATAGCTTTCCTGCTTATCCCCATCCTCCTTTGACAAACGAATATAAAGAGCAGCCTGCCAGATATTTTTTCTGTGAGGCTGCTCCAAAATTTCTTTATACTTATCCATAGCGTACCTCCATAAATTCGGTTGAACATATGGTGATATGCAATTTTTCTACACAAGCAGATTATAGCACACCGCCATATTATTTTCAATGCGCAAATTTTGTCAATCTGACGAAGTCACAATATTCATTATGGAATCGGATAAATTTTTGTCGCCAGAGCAGTTGATTTTCACCCCAACATCACCCACACGGAAAATATACGGGTTTTTTATATCCTGAAAATATTTTCTTGCACGATTGATAATCGGCTCATCAATATCAATTTTCAGGTTTGTAACATCGGGCAAATCATTGATTTTGCAAGTATTAAAATCAGCCTTACGGCACTCATCAAGCTGTGATTTCGTAAACATTCTGCCAACACGCCTTTCCTGAATTATTGTTGGCATATAATGTAATTTTATGCTGTTAAAATTTACTACCTTTCCCATTGTAAATCCCTCCTTTGTGATTTAGTTCTGCTAACTGTAAATCTTTGATGCTGTATGTTCATTTCGGCTTTTATGTTTTGTTTAATTCCTTCAACATCATTCAGAACCGTGTCAGCAGTTTTGATTTCTTTTCGCAGTTTAGTTAATTGTTTAGTGCAAATATTTCGTTCGTATTTAAGACTTGATATTTTATCAGTATCACTACACTCTACACCTTTTTCAATAAGATTATTTTTTAATTTTAAGCTTTGATACTCTATTTCTTTTTTTATTTCTTTAGAATGATCAATAGCTTGTTTTAAATTAGATGTAATAGGTATAGTTGTTATAGG
>CAYXLH010000094.1:0-5486 GCA_964465835.1 uncultured Bacteroides sp.
CTTTTCACAAATGGGAAGGAACGAATGCACAGTATCCTAATTTTATAAAGGCACAAAACACCGATTAAAACAAAAGACAGTACCATTTTTAAAACCTTACTTTTTTATAATTTTTTTACCCTTGCTAATAATTCCTTTAACAAAGCTTCTTTCATAATTATTCATAGAAAACAAATATACAAAAACACAATAAACTGCAGTATAGATAATTATGAAAACAAGAAGCTTTAAGATTGAGTCAATTTTTACAAAATTCATTATTAAAGCACCTGCAATAAACGGGATTATCATACCAACTGTCTGCCTTAATATATTTTTCCAATACTGTGTAACATCAATATTTATCTTTTTATGATAAACAATATTCATAATAATTATATTTGCTATGACGCACGCTAAACCAGTTCCTATGGCACTTCCGATACCGCCCCAAATCTGACAGAGGTATATACTCACTATCAAATTAACTATCGCCATAGCGCCGTAAATATATGATCTGTAATGATGTCTGTTTTCGGCACGCTGAATTTCTATTCCAACATTTTGGGTCAGCGGAACAATGCTGGGTAAAATCATTATCAACGCAATATAATAGGACTCGTCATATCCATCTCCTGCCCAGAAATATATAAAAGGCTTTCCGAAAAAGACTATGCCCGACGCAATAAGCGCCATAAGCAAATACTGTATTCTACCAACCTTTACAAAAAATTCAGTTAACGCAGCTCTTTGCTCTTTTGAATCCATTTTATAAGAGGTTACAATCTGATGCACACGTGGGGTAAAAACACCTGAAATTGCAGTTGAGAATGTTGTAAAATGCGAATTAAGACTTCCGCCTACGGTATAGACCGCGACAACAGCGGTACCGCAAAATCTGCCCAACAGAACGCTGTCTATTCCCTGGTTTATTTTATCAACAATAATATTAATAGCTATGAAAAATGAAAAAGAAAACACCTGTTTAAACACGTTTTTGTCAATATTTTTAAAATCAAAACGTATGTGCAAATCCTTTTTACAATACCAAATAAATATAAATTTACCTATTAAAGTAAATATAACACTTACAGCAACAACGCCTACTACTCCTGCGCCAAAATACAATACGGCTATGGTTATAAGCATTGTAGCCACAGATATGATAATGCTTGAAACCCTTGAAAAAACGAATTTTTCATTGGCATTGATATAGCAGCCGAAAACCGTTGTGGCAAATCCGGCAAACATAGATAGCGTAAGCATCAACATCATTTTTCTTGCTTTTTCGTATTCTAATGCAGTAAGACCCTGGTCAAATACCCAGTCAAGATTAAATGACATTACCAGTAAAATTACAGCAGCTATTACTGCCAATGCAAGAAACACAATTGTAAACAATGAATTGAAACTGTTTATTTTGTCATATCTGTTTTCACTTTTGTATTTGGTATAAAATTTTATGTATGAGCTGGTAAAGCCCATATCAAGTATATTCACCAAGCCTACTGCAGAATATACAGTACCGTAAAGACCGTATTCATTCTGACCTAAAAGTCTTATTAAAAGTGGAGTATAAAGCAATGAGCCTATTATGCCTATAGCAATCTGCGTATAGGAAAGAACTGCTCCTGCCTTTCGCTCGGTTGATTTTGAAATACTAATTTTCGTCACCACCAATAATTTAGATTAAAGAAATCTACTTATCTCTTTTTCAATATAATCAGTAACGCGTTTTGTGGAACCGTTGTCAAAATGCTTATGAACAATATTTTTAATTTCATTTCTCTCAGTGCAAAGAGAGTCAATACCCTTTGCAACATCACCGATAAACGAACACATATCCGCACTGTTATAAATTTTCACTCCGCCTTTTAAAATAAAATGCGGATCCACTGCAAAGCCCTCTCGCTTATTATACTCATCAAAATCATCCCAGCACAGTCCGATTGGTTTATCACACAAAAGATAATCATAATATACCGATGAATAGTCGGTAATCAAAGCGCTGCAATTTGCCAATAAAAGATAATTATCTATATCATTTTTCCTTAAAAAATCATTATCAATAAAAACAAGATTTTCTAAATCGAGTTTTTTTATTCTGCTTACATCCTGAGCAGGATGAGGTTTTATTACAATAAGAATACCGTTTTGCCCAGCATATTCATTAATTTCGGCGGCAATATCTTCATTATACAGTATGGGCATTGCGATATTGCTGTGTACAATATTAACCGACTTATGCTGGCGGAAAGTAGGCATCCAGAATATGCATTTTTCAAAATTTCTATCCGGAAACAAAGCCTTTAAATCTGTTTTATCTTGGTTAACTAAAACATCATTTCTGGGAAATCCCAGAACTCTAAACTGATTTTCACTGCACTTTAAATTTTTTGCTTCATAAGGAATAAGATATTCGGAAAAAGTCGTAATATCGCAGTCCCTGCAGCTTTCCAAAATACTATAATCACTTGAAGTAAGCTTTAGCGCACATCCGTGTTCAAGATAAATATAACACTGCTCGGCTTTCATTTTATCAATAAAAAGGTTACAAACTACAAAACAACAGGCTGTCTTGGAATAGTAATAATAAAATTTTCTGCCCCACCTATATACGAAATCAACATTATCTGTATTTTTAAATTTTTCTTTAAGATAACTTATACTTTCCTTTTTATCACAAGCCCAGACAAGTTTAAACTTCTTGTTTAATCCCCTTTTCAGCATCTCGTCAAATACATCTTTTGTATTATCGGAATAATCCGGAGAGCTTTCAAACAAAATCATTTTTTTCATTGGAATCCGATCCGTTATTTTGTCAAATAAATTATGTATATATTCTCTCGGTTTCATCAAGATTCCTCCGCAAATCAGTTTTTATTTTTTAAATCATATATTTTTCTAAACAAACCCGGTAAAAGACTATACAATTTCAGCATAAAACTATTTTCAATTTTACTGCAAATACTATAAGCTTCTTTCAAAAGCGTTTTATCCTTTGCACCGCTGTAAACCCTTACGCATTTTTTAAAATCACTTGTAATAAACACCTTGATTTTATCATTATAAATATCAATATCACGGTTATTGAAAAACAAATAATGCTCATAATCAGCCAGCACGCAATCGTGGTATCTTTTTATGGTCTCGGTGCGCACAGCACTGCCCTGACGGATAAAATAATTGTATTTATATTGGGGAATATAAAGGATTTTATCGGCGTTATAATACACCATAGGCGCCAGAGTCCAATCCTCAAAATACCTGTCTACAGGAAATTTAAGATTATTAAATAGTTCTTTTTTTATAATTTTGTTACAGAATGATACCCACTGACTTTTGCAATAATCAAAAAATTCCGCTAAAAGTTCGTCTTTAGTAAACTCGTGTTCATCACTATAATAATCGTCGCCAAGCTTTGTTATATCACCAACAATATACTTAAATCCGCAGGCGACAACATCATAATATCCGCCATTTGATTTATTTAAAAGGGTTTCATAAAAGTCCTCATCAATACTGTCATCACCGTCAACAAAGCCTATCCACTCGCCCTTTGATGCTTCAAGCCCCGCATTACGTGCAGAGCCTACTCCGCCGTTTTCTTTATGTATAACTTTTATACGGCTATCCTTCTCTGCCCATTTATCACAGATTTTCGGGCAGTTATCCGGCGAAGCATCATCAACAAGTATTATCTCAAGATTTTTATATGTTTGGTTTACAATGCTTTCAACACATTTATCAAGATATTTTTCAACATTATAAATGGGTACAATTACCGAAATCAGCGACATTGAGACTACCTCTTAAACAGTTTTAACATTAATTTGGGACTTACCGACATTCCCAGAACAATCAATTTATGACGAGTGCTTATCAGCGAATTTCTGAAAATTGATTTTTTATATTTAAGCACAGCATTTACTATTTCATAATAATATTTTTCCGATATTTGCCTATCCCTCATAACCCTGCTGAGTATTGCCAATACCGCCACCGTAAATCTCCACACTGCGGCAGGATATAATTCGGATTTTTCAGCATTATCTAACAATATTTTTTCAAAAATTTTATACGCATTTGCTCTGTTTTCGGTAATAACTGCCGTTGTTGAGGAATTACCGCTTTCCTGCAAATAGTGATATTTTTGTGAATTAATACAGCTTATCTTTGTGCATTGTTTAAATACTTCGTAATTAAACAATAAATCTTCGGCATAACCGAAAGATTCATCAAATCTTATACTTTTAATAATTTGTGAGTTTATTAATTTACCGCAGGCCTCAGGTCTGATTTTATCTAAAAGATAATTTAAAATAATATCCTTTTTTTCAAAAATACCGCTTTGGGTAGTTATTTTTTCAAAAGTTCCCTGCAGTTTTTCGTAAGTAAAGGAAGAAACAACAACGTCTGCACCAGTTGTGAACGCATTTTCAAAAAGAGCTGAAATATAATCGCTTTCAATCCAGTCGTCACTGTCAATAAAGGTAACATACTCTCCGGCTATTTTATCAAGTCCTGCATTACGTGCAGAGGACACACCGCCGTTTTCTTTGTGTATAACTCTTATACGGCTGTCATTTCTTGCCCATTTATCACAGATTTGGGGACAGTTGTCCGGTGAGCCGTCGTCAATTAGGATTATCTCAAGATTTTTGTATGTTTGACTTACAACGCTTTCAATACATTTATCAAGATATTTTTCAGCATTATATACAGGAACAATTACACATATTAAAGGTTGGTTCAATTATTTCACCTCAGAACTTTTTATATGCTTTAAACCAATGATTTGATTTTTGTTCTTCTTTAGGAGGAAATTTCATATAGTCACCAAAAAGCGATTTAAGGATATAGTCATATCCTGAATAAACAGGTGCTTTAAAATCTTCAAAATCCATATAAATTACGTCTTTTACCGCCTCAGATTTAATTAAAGGATTATCATCTCCAAGCTGCAAAAGCATTGCACAGTAATTTCCGTCTTTTTCTTTTGCGTTAAGCAAATCAGCGTGTCTGATTATCATTTTTCTAAAAGGAAGTGTCACTAACTTAAACAAAAATTTTACAAAAAATCTTATACTTAATGCTTTATGATGCGTCATTCTGTGACCCATCAAATATGCAACTGTATTCCATTTTTCAACCCTTGAAAGAAATTTATCCTGAAAATTCTTTAATTCGTTTTCATCGGCATCAACATTAATATAATCAAGAGGAAATATATCAATAAAAACACCCATATTTTTTTCTGCACGCCAATCTTCAGTCAACGATGTGCTTTTATCTATCATTTTAGCGAAAGGGTAAAAATAATCCTTTGTATATCGGTAACTTTTTATTTCATATTGCTCATCATCATATTTTAATTTCATTAATTTTTCATAATCAGAACGTTTCATAAACACATCAATATCATCATCCCAGGGAATAAATCCTTTATGCCTTACTGCTCCGAGCATAGTTCCGACAGGAATAGACTATTGAAGATTATTCTCACG
>CAYXLH010000095.1:0-5470 GCA_964465835.1 uncultured Bacteroides sp.
AACAGCTAAATTCAAAAGAGTTTAGCTGTTTTTTTATAACCTTAAAAATGTAATACCATAGAATATATGTCATAAAATTTCAGGAGGATAATATTGAAATATAATAATATCGTTTGGGACTGGAACGGAACAATTCTTAACGACACACTAGCAGCTTTTAAATCTACAAACATTTTACTGGAAAGATATGGTTATCCTACAATTACATTGGAATACTACAGAGATAATATTGATACACCTATTGTGAATTTTTACAGTAAAATATTTGACCTTAATAAGCATAGTATGCAAATGCTCGATGATGAATGGGGAATTTTGTATAATCAGCATTCTGATGAAATTGTATTACAGGAAGGAGCAGAGGAATTACTGCGTTATTTCACCGATAAAAATTGTCATCAGATAATACTCTCCGCTTTCAAAACAGATGAAATTACAAAATACGCTCATAAGTTTTCGGTTGAGATTTGTTTTGATGATATTCTTGGTACGCAGGAAATTGCAATGGAAAGTAAAACCATTCGTGGCAGACGATATATGAATGAACACGAATTACCTCCGGAAAAAACGCTGTATATCGGTGATACTGTACATGATTATGATACCGCTCTTGCCTTAGGCATTGATTGCATTTTGTTTTCAGGCGGACAGCAATCGCCGAAATTATTGCATAAATGCGGAGTGCCGGTAATTGATTCTTTTTCGCAAATTGAAAAATATCTTTTTTAAACATTTTTGTATCACTAACAAAAAGCGCCACCTGGGTTTGAATCTACATAAAGAAATATTTGGTTTAAGAAATTATTCTTTATGTAGGACTGCTACTTAGGTGCTTTTTATTTTTGCTTAGTTTTGCTTTTTATTTTTTCATATATTTCAACGGCTTTAAATCTTACGGCGTAGCCCTTTGACTCTATCATTTTTCTTTCTTCTTCAGTTAGATAACCGTCAAATTTATTCCCTTGCTCGCTGTAGGCGGATACGCAGACTTCGGGAAACATTACGCACCACCAGTTATGGCCTTTCCCCTCGCCTATTATAATTTTTAAACAGTCATATTCCCCTGCCGGCAATGTGAAATTATCATATTTTCTTGTGGGAAAATAGTCTTTGGTCACATATACTTTTGCATCATAATCATAACCGTAAAACGCAATGACTTTCTGCGCCGTCTGTTTAAAATTACTCACGTTATCCTGAGATACCTTTATTGCATCCTGTACATTTTTGCATCCGTCATATAAATCTGATGAAAATGAAATAACTTTATCTTTAACTTTCATTTTCAGTGCTTGGTCAGATTCAGAATCGCTGTTTGCGAGAATGTGCAGTCTGAAAACTTTTGTACTGATGCTTTCGCTCATCGTAATTGCTGGTGTAACTGCCGAAACAAGAATAACGCTGCAAAGAAAAATCACAGAAAAAACAATAAATTTTCTTTTCAAAACAAAAACCTGCCTTTCATTAGCAATGATTGGCAGATTTTTACTTATTTATTCAATTATTTTATCAATTTTACATCCCTTATTTACAGGTGTGCATACACAGATGTCTTTTGCGTAATCTTCAAGCTTTTTTGCGGATTCTTCAGCATCATCACGGCTTTTAAAAATTCCGAAAACAGTAGGTCCGGAGCCGCTCATACATACTCCGCAGGCACCATTATTTCTCATAATCTCTTTTATGCTAATACGGTTCGGAACTTCTATAAACTGTTCAAATACATTTTCCATTTTAGTGCAGATATCATCTAAATTTCTTGACTGCATAGCGCACAGCATACCGAATTTATCGGGTGTATGAACCTTTCCGCACTCGTCAAACTGTTTGTATGCCTTAGCTGTATTTACGTCGAAATCAGGTTTTGCAAGTACAATATAACATTTCGGAAGTGATTTTACTTTATGTAGTATATCACCGACTCCCTGTGCCAGCATTGTACCACCGGTTATGCAAAACGGAACATCAGCGCCAACCTTTACGCCGATTTTGCAAAGTTCATCATCAGTTAAATCCGTGTTATACAGTTTGTTTAAAGCAGAGATAACTGCAGCACCGTCTGCACTGCCTCCTGCAAGTCCTGCGGCGTGAGGTATTCTTTTTACTATATCAATGTGAATGTTTTTGTCAGTAATAGAATTTGCAGTGAAAAACGCTTCTGCCGCCGTGTAGGCAATATTCTTTTCATCAATAGGTATGGAGTCAATATTACAGCTGATTGTTATACCGCCTTTATTCTCCTTGCTGACGGTCACCGTATCATAAACTCCTACGCTTTGCATAATCATAAACAAATCGTGGTAGCCGTTTGACATTCGTGAAACTATATCAAGCAGTAAATTTATTTTTGCATATGCTTTAACTTTAATTTTCATCATTTAATTCCTTAACAAATTCTCCGATTCGTTTAATTGCTTCTTTTATGTTGTCTATTGAATAGCAGTATGATACTCTGATATATCCCTCTCCGCAGGCACCGAATGCGTTTCCGGGTACAACCGCAACTTTTTTGCTTTTAATTAACTTTTCTGCAAATTCCTCGCTTGTAAGTCCTGTGTTCTTTATACATGGGAAAACATAGAACGCTCCCTTCGGCTCAAAACAATCAAGACCGATTTCCCTGAATCCATGCACGGTAAAGCGGCGGCGCATATCGTAATCCTCACGCATTTTGTGTATATCGTCATTACCCTTTCTAAGTGCGTCAATGGCGGCAAACTGAGATGTTGTCGGTGCAGACATAATTGCAAACTGATGAAGTTTTGTCATTTGCTCAATTATTTCCTTAGGTCCTAAAGCATAACCCAGACGCCATCCGGTCATGGAATATGTTTTTGAAAAGCCGTTTATAACAATACACCTTTCCTGCATACCGGCTATTGAAGCTATTGAAATATGACCTTCGCCAGTGTATGTCAGCGCACTGTAAATTTCATCTGAAATTACAAGTAAATCATGTTTGATAATTACTTCGGATATTGCTTTAAGTTCGCTTTCGCTCATAACCGCACCTGTTGGATTGTTTGGGTAAGGAAAAACAAGCGCTTTAGTTTTATCTGTTATTGCATTTTCAAGAGAATGAACAGTCAGCTTAAATTCATCTTCTTCATAAGTTACAACGGGAGTAGCAATTCCTCCGCAAACTTCAACGATAGGTTTGTAGCAGACAAATGAAGGCTCAACAACTAACACCTCGTCACCAGGTTCAATTATTGAACGTATTGCCATATCAATGCCCTCGGAACCGCCTACCGTAACCAAAATCTCATTATCAGGATTATATTTTACAAGATAGTTTTCGGCATAAAATTTAGAAATTTCTTTTCTCAGCTCAGCTAAACCTGCATTAGCTGTATATCTTGTACTGCCTCTTTCAAGGGTGTCTATTCCCTGTTGTCTAATATGCCATGGAGTTAAAAAATCAGGCTCGCCTACGCCAAGAGAGATTACATTATCCATTTCCTGTGCTATTGAAAAGAATTTTCTTATGCCCGACGGTTTAACATCAATGATTTTTTTGTTTAAAAATTTGTCGTAATTTATCACAGCGAGATATTCCCCCTGTCGTCCTTTGGAGCAGTGCCGAAGAAAATTCCCTGTTCTTTGTATTTCTTTAAAATAAAATGAGTTGCCGTGGAAACAACATCCTCAAGAGGAGAAAGGCGTTTTGCTACGAACATAGCAACCTCCTGAAATGATTTGTCCGTTACCATACAGCAAAGGTCATAGCCTCCGCTCATAAGATAAATGCTTTCAACCTCGTCAAGCTGCGAAATTCTCTGTGCAATATCATCAAATCCGTGACCGAATTTAGGCTGAACCTTTATTTCTATGAGTGCCGTAACAGTTTGAGCGTGAGCTTTATCCTTGTCAATCAGCGCTTTGTATCCCTTGATAACGCCTGTTTGCTCGTAAAGGCTGATTTTTTCTTCAACCTCTTCCTCACTTATTCCAAGCATAACTGCAAGCTCTTTGTTAGTAAGCCTCGGATTATTTTCAAGCAAATAAAGTAATCTGTCCATATTGTTCTCCTTTATTCAATAGTTATTGTCAGCGGCTGTCTGTTTTCAAAAATAGTAAAACTGTCATATCCGCATTCTTTAAGAATATCCATTCCTGTTTCAATTCCCTGACACACTCTATCATAATAATGGGAATCGGAGCCAATTGTTACATATTTTCCCCCCATATCGTGAAACCGTTTAATCAGTTCTTTATTGGGTAGAGTATCTTTAATATCCATAAACAGCCCCGATGTATTCAGTTCAAGGGCTTTATCATTTTTAATAAGTGTTGCAAAAATTTCGTCAATTATATTATAGTATTTTGTTATATCAACATCTATATGCTCTCTTGCAACAATATATCTAAGCGGATAAGTAAGATGAGCAAGAGAGTCAAATTTGTTCCACTGACAAAGCTTCAATTCGTTTTCAAAGTACTGAGTAAGCAGTTTGTCAATATCATAATTTTTGTAATTAAGATAATAAAAATCTTCCATATTTTCAAGATTATGAATTGAACCTAGAACAAAATCATATTTAAAATCGTTAAGAATTTGCTCCGATAATTGTTTATTATATATAGCTTGTCCTATTTCCAGTCCCTGTAAAACAAGAAGTTTTCCTTCAAAACTTTGCTTTGCCATAAATGTTTCCACAAATTGATTTGTGGTGAATGCTCTAAAATCAAAGTTTTTAGCGTCAATCTCGCAGTGGTCGGTAATGGCAATTCCCATACTTTCTTTTTTTATTGCGCCTTCGCACATCATAACACATGAATGATTCCCGTCAAAAGAATTATCTGAGTGGGTATGCATATCAATGATGTTTGTATATTTCATTTAATCACCTGCCGCATTTATAATATTTTATCATATATTTTTGTATTTTTAAATATAAAAATTATATTTTATAATAATTAACAAGTTTTCTTGAAAATCACGGATAGGTTTGGTATAATTCATATAGTTATATTTTAGGAGGTAACAAAATGAGAGCGATAATTACTGTTATAGGTAAGGATACTGTTGGTATTTTAGCAAAGGTATCGGGTATCTGTTCAGAAAGCAATGTAAATATTGTTGAGGTAACTCAGTCAATT
This sequence comes from uncultured Bacteroides sp., assembly GCA_964465835.1. GTDB lineage: Bacteria > Bacillota > Clostridia > Oscillospirales > Acutalibacteraceae > Eubacterium_R. Next base: position 5,104 of record CAYXLH010000095.1, read on the forward strand.
CTTCAGGATATGTTTTGTATGATTATGCTTGCAGACACAACATCTGCAACAGTTCCATTTACTGAACTTGCGGAAAATCTTGAGAATTACGGTAAAGAAAATAATCTTTCTATTCATGCAATGCACGAAGATATATTTAATTCAATGCACAAGATATAGGAGGAGTATATTTTGATTAACACTTATGATATTCTTGAAACAATAAGAATGATACAGGACGAATGTCTTGATATCAGAACAACAACTATGGGTATTTCCCTGCTGGATTGTGCGGATGCTGATATAGATAAATCCTGTCAGAAAATTTATGATAAAATCTGCACCAAAGCTGAAAAGCTTGTTTCAACGGGTGAAGATATTGAACGTG
>CAYXLH010000096.1:0-5332 GCA_964465835.1 uncultured Bacteroides sp.
CATTACATATTGTATCAAATATTTTACAATTTGTACATACCTTTTTTATGATTTTCTCACACTTTTTCCATTCTTTTAGCGAAAAAGTTGTCTGAGAAACGCAAATTAGCGGTGAATTTTCGTCAAATCCGTTATTTTGTATGATTTCAAGCAATTCTTTTTCGTTTTTAAAAACAAAAGTTCTGCCCTTACAATATGAGCAAATGCCCTTAACTTCGGGGTGATTCTTATCTCCGGCAACAAGAACGTCAACGCTTTCATCTTGCTTTTTTACAATATTGTGTATTTTTGTAACAAAAGGACAGGTGGCATTTACATAATCTATATCTGATTTTTCAATATTATCTATAACATGTTTTTCAACGCCGTGAGTTCTGATAACAACCGTGTACCCTTCGGGACATTCACTTATATCGTCAATTATTTTTACTCCCCTGCTCTCCAAATCCTCCACAAGCTGAGCGTTGTGGATTATAGGACCGAGAGTGCAGACCTTTTCCTCTTTGTTAACCAAATCATACACAAGATTTACCGCCCGATCAACGCCGAAGCAGAATCCGGCGGTTTTTGCAACATTTATGGTTTTGCTCAATGAATCTCAGCCTCCCAAAGCTGTGTAATTCTATCCATAACAAGATTTGCCGCATTCTTAATGTCACGCGGTGCAAACTCTTCTTTATCAAATCCCATTTCCTCACAGGTAATAAGCTTTCCATAGGAAACGGTGATCTTCTTTCCTCTTTTGATAGGTCCGTCGCAGCAAATTGCCACAGGAAGAACCTGAGCGTTTGTTGCCTTAGCTATTACGGCAACGCCTGCCTTTGCTTTTTGAGGAACTCCATTTTTGTCCTTAATTCTTTTACCCTCAGGGCAAATTGCCATAACGTGACCCTCATTAATTATTTTTTCACCGTAATCAATAGCTGAGGTATCACCCTTGCCCCTTTTAACAGGAAATCCATACATATGCTTAATAAACCAGCCAACTATTGGATTTTTAAACAATTCGGCTTTTGCCATAAAATGAAGAGGCGGAACATTTTTCGGCATCGCAACAAATACCGGGTCAAAAGCGCAGGTATGATTTATTGCAACTATGTATCTTGTGCCCTTTTTGGGGATATTTTCAAGCCCCTTATATTCCATTTTGTAAACTGTCCTTACAAGGGGAGCAAAAACCACCTTGATAAAATTATAGAGTTTATAGTGTTTAACTACTGAATAGTCAAATTCTTTCATTTATATATTCTCCTTAACAGTATTTACTATCAAATCTATTGACTCCTCCAATGAGAGAGAGGAGGTATCAGCCATAACACAGCCCTCGCAGGGTTTAAGGGGCGCTATTTCACGATGGCTATCCTGATAATCACGCTGGTTAACATCCGCAAGAACATCCTCGTATTTAACATTTTCGCCTTTTTCAACAAGTTCTTTATAACGGCGCTGTGCACGGCATTCGGGAGTGGCAAAAAGAAAAATCTTTACCTGTGCGTCGGGAAGAACAACACTTCCGATATCTCTGCCGTCCATAATAACATTATTATTTTTTGCAATATCACGCTGTAAATCGAGCAGAAAAGCTCTAACCTGAGGAATTGCAGAAACCGTTGAAGCTGTCATTGAAACCTTGGGCGTTCTTATAAGAGATGACACATCCTCGCCGTTGAGGAAAACGCACTGAACGCCGTCAACGAATTTAAGTTCAACTTTTAAATCATCAAGACTGTCAACTATTTTTTCAGTATCATTCTCGGCGCCGATACGTATAACATTGAGAGCCACCGTTCTGTAAAGAGCGCCGGTATCAACATAAATATATCCCAGCTTCTGTGCCGCACTTTTTGCGACAGTGCTTTTACCTGCTCCGGCAGGTCCGTCAATAGCAACATTTATCATATAATATATGTCTCCTTCGCATCACATATTTTGTCCGCAGAGATATCCTGTTGAAAAAGCTATCTGCAAATTAAATCCGCCCGTATAAGCGTCAACATCTATAATCTCTCCGGCAAAATAAAGATTGTCAATTATTTTTGATTTCATATTGGCAGGGTTTATCTCTTTAACATCCACTCCGCCTGAGGTAACTATTGCCTCATTAACAGGACGTGCACCCACAATATTAACCTTGAAATTCTTTATAATTTCAACAAGCCCTCTGCGCTGCTCCTTAGTAATCTGATTAACTTTACAGGACGGTTCAATACCCGAAAGACTGACTATTACAGGAATAATTTTATGAGGCAAAAGCTTTGACAGAGAGTTTATGAAATCCCTGTTTGTATTCTGAGAAAAATCGCGTAAAATCCTGTTGTCCAGTGTTTTTTCGTCAAGGGCAGGCTTTAAATCTATTACTAAAGTATAGTTTTTATTATTAAAATTCTTAATATGAGCGGAAGCAGAAAGAATTATGGGACCGCTGACGCCAAAATGGGTAAACAGCATTTCGCCGAAATCGCCGTAAATCTTTTTGCTGCCGTCAAGAACAGATATATTTACATTTTTAAGGGACAATCCCTGAAGCTTCGGTATAAAATTATTATCGCACACAAGCGGTACAAGTGATGGTCTTATAGGCGTTATATGATGCCCTGCGGATTTTGCAAGGATATATCCGTCGCCGGTGGAGCCTGTGGCAGGATAGCTTTTGCCGCCTGTGCACAGAGCGAAGCTGTCGGCAAAAAGTTCTCCGCTGCTTTCAAGAATAAGCGATTTAATTGAATTTCCGTCAAAGGTAAAGGCTTTTGCCCTGTCGTGAATAATTTTTGCGCCGTTATCCACTGCGTTTTTATGCAGAGCGTCAACAACATCCACCGCCTTGTCGGATACAGGGAAAACACGGTTTCCCCTTTCAATTTTAGTGGGAACACCCATATCCTCAATCAGTGCGATTGTATCATAAGGCATAAATGATGAAAAAGCCGAGTACAAAAAATTACCGTTAGTAGGAACATTGCTTATTAAATCAGATAAATCAAAACAGGCGTTTGTAACATTGCATCTGCCCTTGCCTGTTATCATTATTTTTCTTCCCACACGGGGCATTTTTTCAATTACGGTAACATCGTTGCCATTTTTTGCGCTTTCAGCCGCCGCAATAAGTCCTGAGGCTCCTGCACCGATAATTACAACTTTATGCATAAAAATTCACCATTAGTTTTTAATTATAAATTAGTTTTCATTCAATGTCAATTCTTCAGACAAAATCTCCCACTCGCTGTAAAGAGAATCTCGCAGTTTTGTTTTTTCCTCCAGCAGAGCAGTAAGGCTCATTAGCTCCTCATAATCGGCAGTAATGAGTTTTTCCTCAGTTTGGTTTATTTCGTTTTCTACGTTTTCAATTTCCTCCTCGCATTTTGCAATGCGTGTTTTTGCCTTTCTTAAAGCAGACTGACGTTCTTTGCGAAGCTTATATTCGTTGGGCTTTTTGGAGTGCACCGCTTTGTCCGGCGATGAAACTGCATTTATATTTTCTTTTTTTGCAATATACTCGTCATAATTGCCAAGGTACTCGTTAATGCCGTTTTCCGTAAGTTCAAGGATACGGGTAGCAAGTTTATTTATGAAATATCTGTCGTGGGACACAATAAGCATGGTGCCGGTATAATTCATCAATGTCTGTTCAAGCTCCTCGCGTGATGATGAATCGAGGTGATTTGTAGGCTCGTCCAGAAGCAGAAAATTAAATCTGCCAAGCATTAATTTAAGCAGAGCAACTCTTGCTCTTTCGCCGCCGGAGCAGTCCTTTAAGATTTTATAAACCTCGTCGCCTTTAAACAGAAATGCCGCCAAAGCATTCCGCACTGATGTTTCCGTCATTGCAGAAAAATGACTCCACACTTCATCTATAACAGATTTTTCAAGGTCAAGCTTTGCCTGAACCTGGTCAAAATATCCGCAAAATACATTTGAGCCGAATTTGAAATTACCGCCGTCTGCGGAATAATCCTGCATTAAAATTTTAAGCAGAGTGGTTTTTCCGCATCCGTTATCACCCAGGAGAAATACTCTTTCGCCCTGGCGGATATTAAAAGATGCATTTGCAAATATCTTTTTTCCGTCGAAGCTTTTTGAAAGACCTGCTGCATTCAGCACTTCCTGACCGCTTACAAACTTAGGAGTAAAATCAAATCTGATACGCTCAATTTTACTGTCGGGAATCACAAGTTGCGCCTTGATTCTGTCAATAACTTTTTCTTTGCTTTCGGCGGTTTTAATATTCTTTTCCCTGTTCCACTGACGCTGCTGCTCAATAATTCCCTCGAGGCGGTGAATTTCTTTCATATCGTTCTCATATTTTTCTTCTACCGCCTTTTGCTCCGCCTCTTTTTTCACAAGGAACTGTGAGTAATTACCCGTATAGCATCTGCATTTTTTATTTTCAATCTCTATCGTTTTTTCGGTGATTTTATCAAGGAAATAACGGTCGTGGCTGATAATAAGGCATGCGCCCCTAAAATCTTTAAGAAAGCTCTCAAGCCATTCCACCGCCTTGATGTCAAGATGGTTTGTAGGCTCGTCCAGCAGCAGAAAGTCCGCTTTTGAAAGCAAAAGTTTTGCAAGAATAAGCTTTGACTTCTGACCGCCTGACAACTTTGACGTAGGCATATCAAAATCATCTTCGGTAAAGCCCAAACCTATAAGTGCGCTTTTTGTCATGCTTTTATAAGTCAGACCGCCGTCACGGTTATATTTTTCCGTCAGTTCATCCTGGCGGTTAATATTTTCCATACGGTCGCCCGTATTATTTTCAAGTTTTTCGTGAATTGTTTCTAGTTCTTTTTCTATATCAATCAAATCGGAAAAAACGGATACAAGCTCGCCGTAAACGGTATTATTATCCGAACAGGTATGCTGCTGCATATAACCTGTTTTTGTGTTTTTTGAAATAAAACAGTTGCCGTTGTCGGGCAGATACTCGCCTGTAATAAGTTTAAACAACGATGTTTTGCCTGCTCCGTTACAACCGATAAGTCCGGCTTTTTCGCCGTCTTTTATATCAAAAGAGACATTTTCAAAAAGCACATTTTCTCCGAAGGACAGTGTTAAATTTTGAACATTAAGTACAGCCATAATTACCTCTTAAAAAATTTTCTGATACTATTCTACAACAATTTTACTTGAATGTATAGAAGAAATTTGTTACTATAGGCAATAAAGAGTAATCCGAACCTGCCAAAAATGTTGTATTAAAACGAATTTCGCATTTTTCACTGTTGCCTTGCGCCAGCAAGGCTTCCATCTCAAAATCCAAAATTCATCTTTACTCCAAACATTTTTGGTCTGCGAGTTTAAATTGTGCTGATTTGTTCTTAATCAAGGCACAAAA
>CAYXLH010000097.1:0-5315 GCA_964465835.1 uncultured Bacteroides sp.
TGCCTTTTTAACATCCTCAATGCAGAATGCTTCAATTTCAGCCATAATTTCAGGGTCGGGATTTGAAGATTCATACTCAAACTTAGGCTTGCCGATTTCATCAACAATGCCCTGAATGAACTTAACAATCTTCTTATTTTCCTCATGACCTGCCATAATGGCGTTAAACATTGTGTCGTCGTCAATCTCATTACCGCCTGCCTCAATCATAGCAACAAGGTCGGCAGTTGAAGCGACAGTAAGAACAAGATCGCTCTTACCTCTCTGCTCAAGAGTTGGGTTAATTACGATTTCGCCGTCAACAAGACCAACGTTTACGCCGGAAATAGGACCGTCCCATGGAATATCAGAAATTGCAATAGCGGCTGAAACACCAATCATTGCGGTAATTTCAGGTGAGCAGTCCGGGTCAACAGACATAACTGTTGCAACAACACTGCAGTCGTTTCTTAAATCTTTAGGGAAAAGCGGACGGATTGGTCTATCAATGCAGCGTGATGTGAGAATTGCTTTCTCAGAAGCTCTGCCCTCTCTTCTCTGGAAAGAGCCGGGAATACGGCCTACAGAGTACATTTTCTCCTCGTAGTCAACGCTGAGAGGGAAGAAATCAATGCCCTCTCTCGGCTTTGCTGAAGCGGTTACGGTACAAAGCACGTTTGTATCGCCGTAGCGCGCCATAATAGATGCATTTGCAAGGCCTGCCATCTTACCGGTTTCAAGGGTAAGCTTTCTACCTGCAAGTTCTGTTTCCCATACTTTAAAATTCTTGAAAAACATTTACTTTACCTCTTTCTTATATGTTTATATTGAAAGGAGGGCAATAGTAATAAACTCAGCACACATAGGGTAACGGTAATAATCCTAACTATGTGTTCAGTTTACTACTATTGTTTGCTCCCCCTTTTAATATCAAAAAATGTAAACAAGGCAGACAACAGTAAAAAACTGCCGTCTGCCGTCATAATTATTCAGCCTCGTTTGCTGACTCTGCTTCTGCGGTATTACGCTCAATAGTGTTACGAATACCAAGCTTAGCAATGATTTCACGATATCTGTTAACGTCCTTCTTGTAAACGTAAGCAAGAAGATTTCTTCTGTGACCTACCATTTTAAGAAGTCCGCGGCGTGAATGATGGTCCTTCTTGTGAACCTTAAGATGCTCTGTAAGTTCGTTGATTCTGTAAGTGAGAACAGCAATCTGTACTTCCGGAGAACCTGTATCACCTTCATGAGTAGCATACTCTTTGATGATTTCCTGCTTCTTTTCCTGTGTCATAATTTCACCTCATTTAATAATATTTGCAGATACGAAAAACACAGTAACGGGAAAGGTGGTTCCTCTATTAAGGCTTGCACCCGCAACCGAGTATTTCGTCACAGCGTTAGTGATTATAGCATATATATAATGATTTGTAAAGTGTTTTTTAATTCAATTTTTTATCAGTTATCGGCAATGATTTCAGTAAACTCTCCTGTTGACAATTATCGTATATTATGGTACTGTTACATAGTGCTTCTATGCATAGCCACTATATGTAATGTGAAAGGATTGGTCTTATGAAAATCACAAAAGAATTGTCAGCTGGCAGTATTCCTGTTATGGTTCTTTCAACCATTGAAAAACAGGATTTATACGGCTATATGATAGTTAAAGAACTAAAAATACGCTCGCAGGATGTTTTTGTTCTTAAAGAAGGAACGCTCTACCCCATTCTGCATTCTCTTGAAAAAGAGGGATACGCCGAAAGCTACTGGGATGTTGTAGATGGCAGAAAGAGAAAATATTATCACATAACAAAGAAAGGTTTGCGCTACTTGGCAAATAAAAAAGAGGAATTCGCAGAATTTTCCGCTACTGTTACAAGAGTGCTTAATTACGCGTAATGAACATAAAGGAATATATAAACGAAGCTACCTCAAAAATTTTTACCGTTCACGAAAAAGAATCGGTATCATCAGAACTTTCCGACCATATAATCTGCAAGCAGGAATTTTATGAAGATATAGGCTATTCAGAAGATGTCAGCGAAGAAAAGGCCGTTGAAGAAATGGGTCCCGGCGATGAAATTGCAGATTACCTCGGAGAAATTCATAATGATTTATATAACCCTACATTTGATATAACCGCCTTTTTGATATTGGCATTGATTTTAGCGGTATCCTATATTTTCCTGCGCAAATATATAATCAGTGATTCAACAGCAATACCTATTGCAATAGGATATATGTTTGCGGTTACGGGATTGTATTTTGGTATTAATGCAATTAATTTAAAAAGAAACAGACGATTACCTGCCGTTCTTACACTTATTATAGGAATAGGTATATCTGTTATATCATTTTTGGTAAACTCACATATTAATATCTGTGGTGTCGTCAGCATATCAAATTTAAAAGATTTGATGATTAACGGTATATTGCCTAAAGCAGGTAATATCAATTTTGTATCGGTATTAATTTTTTGCATTGCAATCATCGTAATTGCTGTTGCTGCATTTGTCATAAGTTTTGTATTTATCAAAAAATATGAAAATCAAGAAAATACGCTAAAAACAAACAAAATCAAAAAAGTGTTTTCAAAAATTTTTGCAGCACTCTGTATTTTTTCGGTAATTACAGGCGCTTTGTTCATCTGCGACATTTTTGTTATTCAGACAAGAATAAGAGAACAATACATTGAAGACAGCAATACCGTTTTTGAAATTGCTCAAAACTGCGAAAACAAAAAGCAGGTTGTGAAATATATAGAGGAAAAAGGATATACATCTCATAACAGCGGTAATAACGAAATTATAATTGACGGTAAACTTCTGGATATCAGGCTTGACTTTTCACAGAAAGATCAGCCTGATCCAAATAATGCTATGACACGTCTTGTAACCAAGTTTATGACAGGTCTTCTTAAAGACAATTATCCTGTAACTCTTGAAAAGCAAAGTGATTATACAATCATATTTGATATGTCTGAAAAATTTAATTCAGGCAACGGATATGAAAACGGGTTTAATTCTTTGGGATTAGCCAAAATCAAAACACAGCCACGTGATTTGGATAATCTGTTTGATTTTGAAATGAAGGACAACTTATCAAATCAAAAGATGATTGACACCTATTTAATGTACTATCCTAAAAAAATTGTTATCAATGCGTCTAATAATCTAAAAACACATTCATCAACAGTTAATTTTGAATATCCCACCGGGAAATATGAATTTTCCTATGTTCAGACCTTTGAGCAAAATCTTTTATGTAAAAACGCCGTTAAAGTCAGCCAGCAAAAAAATCTTGTTTTAGACACTCTCAATGCAAATCCAAATATCTCAAATGAAGAGCTGGCAAAGGCCGTCGGTGCAAAGCTTATTAAACCTTATCTTTCATTCAGCGATTACAAGGATATACTCAAGAACGCTTTAGATACGGTTGATGATATTGAAATTGATGAAAAAGAAATTAAAAAAGCATACAAATGTCTTGAATGCTTTGAATTTTCCGATGATTTGGTTTTTTGTCGTTTTGCAGGAATTAAGAATATTTTTGATTCTAAGCTTAATGAAAACGAATTAATAGATTTTGTATTGTTTGATTCAAAAACCGATATCAGATATGTATCCTTCAGTCTGTACGGAAAAACCGCAGAAGCAAGAAATAAAAAATATGTTTCTCGTTTCGGCGGTATGTTCAGAAAAACGTACTGCGAAGATGATAGTGAAAATTTGATTTGCTATGACATCAACGGTAATGCTTATACAAGCGAAACAAGTGTTGCCTACTATTCAAAAGACGGTGAAAGATTTATATATTATCAGGATGAAGATGACGAAGGAAAACTTATTGAACAATATTTTATCGGTTCAAAAGGCAGCAAATGCATAGCAAACCAAGCTTTTGTTGATTCAGACGGATATTTCGTATGCGGCGACGACAGCTTTGTTAAAGATTATGATACAAAAAAGTCAAGCTTAGACCCTTACCGGGACAAAGACGGCAACAAATATTATAAAGCCTGCGAAGTAAGCTGGGACGAAAACGGCAATCTCCTTGACTTTGACGAGTATTTAGATCTGAATTAATACATATTTTTGCGTTATAAACAATGTGATCTGTTTCTGCAAAAAAGTCCTTTGTTATCACTCATTAGTACTGCACAGCAAACATAGCATAAATATATGATAAAGCCATTAGTACCGATTTGTATTAATGGTAATGACTTTGCATTTTCAAAGATTGCGTGATTTGAGAGAGGATAAGGATTTAAAACAGGTTGACATTGCTGATATGCTAGGAATTAAACAGACTGTGTATTCAAGGTACGAAAGAGGATTCCAGAATATTCCCCTTGAGCATTTGCTTAAACTTGCAGATTTTTACGGTGTTTTCACAGAATATATATTAGGCATGACAAATAATCCCAAAATCAACAAATAATCCTTGACATTTATGATATTTATGTTATAATTTTTACGCCGCATATTATAGGCAGTGAAGTTATGCTCGTCATACGCCTATCGTAGCGAGTCTTATGATAAGGAGAAAAAACAATGTACGCAGTTATCGTAACAGGCGGAAAGCAGTACAAGGTTTCTGAGGGCGACGTACTTTACGTTGAAAAGCTCGGCGTTGAAGCTGACGAGGAAATCACTTTTGACAACGTACTTGCAGTAAGCACTGATAAAGGCTTTAAAGCAGGCAAGGATTGCGCTAAAGCAGTTGTAAAGGCTAAGGCTATAAAGAACGGCAAAGGCAAGAAAATCACTGTTTTCACTTACAAGCCAAAGAAGAACGAAAAGCGCAAGATGGGTCATCGTCAGCCTTACACAAAGGTTGAGATTACATCAATCAAAGCGTAATGATCAGAATAACATTTACTGAAAAAGATTCCCTGTTAACAGGCTTTGAATGTAAGGGTCATTCAGACTATGCAAAAGACGGTGACGACGACATATTATGTGCGTTTGTATCAAGCGCATGTCTAATGACCGCCAACACGGTTACGGATGTAATCGGATTAAATGCGCAGGCATCGTCGGTCAACGGATATTTAAGGCTTGAAATTGAGGAATCACCGGAAAAAGCCCGTGATGTATTACAAGGTCTTTTACTTCACTTAAAGGAGCTTGACAAGGAATATCCGGGCAACATTAAAGTGACTATATCGGAGGTGTAACAATGCTCAAGTTAGATTTACAGCTTTTTGCTCATAAAAAAGGTATGGGTTCTACAAAGAACGGCAGAGACAGCGAATCAAAGCGTCTCGGTGCAAAGAGAGCTGACGGACAGTTCGTACTTGCAGGCAACATCCTTTATCGTCAAAGAGG
>CAYXLH010000098.1:0-2647 GCA_964465835.1 uncultured Bacteroides sp.
TCAAAATCAGTCTTAGCGTCATTTTCATTCTTTTCGCTTATCTGTTTTCTGATATCATCCTTCAGCTCATCAAGTGTATCAAATTCGGAAACATCTTTTGCAAATTCGTCGTCAAGTTCGGGGAGTTCCTTGGTTTTAATTTCATTGATTTTTACCTTGAAAACTGCATCCTTGCCGGCAAGTTCAGCAGCATATTCTTCAGGAAAAGTAACGTTTACGTCAAATTCTTCGCCTACTTTATGACCTGCAACCTGCTCTTCAAATCCAGGAATAAATGAATTAGAACCAAGTTCAAGAGGATAATTCTCGCCTTTGCCGCCATCAAATGCAACGCCATCTGTAAAACCTTCAAAATCAATCTCTGCAGTGTCGCCCATCTGCGCTTCTCTGTCATCAACGGTGATAAGTCTGCTGTTGCGGTCTTGCATATTTTTAAGTTCATTCTCAACATCTTCGTCAGTTGCTTCGGTTTCAAGCATTTTTGCTTCAAGACCCTTATATTCGCCGAGCTTAACTTCCGGGTATGAAGTAACCTTCATTTTCATTTCTACACCCTCGGATTTGCTCATTACAGGCACTTCAAGGTCATAAGGAGAATCAACAGCATTGATTCCTGCTTCTTCTATTGCCTCTGATACAGCCTGAGGATAAACAATCTCAAGTGCTTCTTCAAAGAATGCGCCTTCGCCGTAAACCTTTTCAACCATACCCTGTGTTGCTTTACCCTTTCTGAATCCGGGGAGCTGAATTGACTTTCTTTGCTTCATATAAGCGGATTTGCAAGCATTAGTAAATGTTTCAGAATCAACAATAACCTCAATTTCATATACGTTTGTATCTACTTTATTAGATGATTTAAGTGCCATATTAATGACCTCCCTAAATTTTTTTATTTTATCATCGGTATGGCATTATAACATACATAAAATAAAAAAACAACATTATTTAAAATTTTTTAATTAACTTTGGTATAAAATTCAGTCTGTCGCAGGAAATAAGCTTAAAATCTATACCGTCAGCTATTCCGTCAACGGCATTTTTTGCAGCCATACCGTGAAGATGCCCATAAAAACATTTTTTTATACCATTTTCATTTAACAGGGCAATAATTTCTTCACATTTAAGATTAGCAGTAAGCGGCGGATAATGCAAAAAAATTATTTTTTCTTCGCATTCGGCGCTGATAATTGAAAATTTTATCCTCTGCAGTTCCCTGTTTAATATTTTTTCGTCGTGTTCTTCTCCGCTTTCAAACATCCAGCCTCTGCTTCCGCAAACGCTTATATCACCTACAGTAAAAGCGTTGTTATGAAGAATTTTTATTGTGTTAAAACTGTTTGCTTCAATAAATTTATTCATTTTTGATGCAGTGTTCCACCAGTAATCATGATTGCCTTTTAAAATTATTTTTTTACCGTTAAGTTTGTTTATATAATCAAAATCAGGAATCAATTCATCAAAATTCATCGCCCAGCTTGTATCTCCTGCAATTACAACAGTATCATTTTCGGTTACAATACTGTTCCAATTAGCCTGCAATCTGTCGGTATAGTTATTCCAGCCGGGAAAAGAATCCATTGGCTTATTTGTTCCAAAAGACAAATGTGTATCGGCGATAGCAAATAGTGACATAAAATCTCCTTGAATAATTTTGAAAATACAACTAAAAATAAAACAGAAGGGAGTGAAAAAAATGGATAATGAAATCAAAGGAATCTCTTGCGAGGTTAAAAACTGCGTATATCATGATATGAGTAATACTTGTACTGCAGGTCATATTACAGTTGGTAATAAATCAGCAACAAAAACTGCTGAAACAGCCTGTGAAACATTTGAATGCTGTGAAAACTGTAATTGCAAATAATTAAATATCAACAAAAGGGCGGCTCATATTCTGAGCCGCCGATTAATTATAAATTCAACAGAGTGAATACCATCTCGCTCATATTTTCTTTGCTGCAAACCTGTGTAAATCTTACTTTCTTTTCTTTCAGCGCCTGGAGTTGTTTAGGAACCTGTGTATTTGTTACCCTGCTCAGCTCATCAACAATACTGAATTCGTCAAGATTTGACTTTTCTCCTGTAACAGCATCAAGAACACTTGCAGAAAATTTATACGGAGATGCGGTTGAATCTATTACCGTTGGTATATCGTCTTTGGTGCTCTTTACATAGTCAAGATATACGCTGACAGCAACTGCTGTATGAGTATCACAAAGATATCCGTAATCATCAAACTGTTCTTTGATAGTAGTAAATACAGCCTTTTCATCACTGCAGCCTGCAGCAAATAGTTCTTTAATATCACTGATAAGCTTATCCGATACCTTGTATTCACCTCTGGCTGAAAGTTGATTCATCAATTCGGTTACAAGCGCATCATCTTCACCGCTGATATGGTACAAAAGTCTTTCAAGATTAGAAGAAATAAGGATATCCATAGACGGTGAAGTTGTTGTAAAGAATTCTCTGTTTTTATCGTAATCACCTGTTGTAAGAAAATCAGTAAGGACATTGTTTGAGTTGGAAGCACAAACAAGCTTTTTAATAGGAAGTCCCATTTTTTTAGCGTAATATGCAGCTAGTATGTTGCCGAAATTACCTGTTGGAACAACCACGTTAATTTCATCGCCTAAAGCGATTTTAC
>CAYXLH010000098.1:2657-5185 GCA_964465835.1 uncultured Bacteroides sp.
GTACAAGACGTCCCCAGTTAATTGAGTTTGCAGATGAGAACATCATATTTTTTTCAGCAAGCTGAGCTTTAATTTCATCGTTGGTGAAAATTGATTTTACTGCGCTTTGTGCGTCATCAAAATTACCTTTGATAGCGCAAACTGCAACATTTTCGCCCTCCTGGGTTGTCATCTGAAGCTTCTGCATAGGGGAAACGCCGTCAACAGGATAAAATACAAGAATTTTTGTATTCTCAACATCCTTAAATCCTTCAAGTGCGGCTTTGCCTGTGTCACCGGAAGTTGCAACAAGAATTACAATGGTTTTTCCCTCGGCTGTTTTCTTTGCGGAAACAGTCATAAGATATGGTAATAACTGAAGCGCCATATCCTTGAAAGCACATGTAGGACCATGCCAAAGTTCTAAAATATTTTCATTTTTATTTACGCAAACTGTGGGGGCAATTTTGTCACTGCTGAATTTATCAGCAGCATAAGCTCCCTCAACGCAGTAATCAAGCTCCTTCTCGGTAAAGTCAGTGAGAAATTCCTTTAATATAGTTTTTGCTCTTTCGGTATATGGCATTGAAACCATTTTGCCAACTGTATCAAGAGAAACACTCGGGATTTCGCAGGGAACGAAAAGACCGCCCTCTTCGCTGATTCCCTGGGCTATTGCCTGAGAGGCTGTTACTCTGATGCTTTTATTTCTTGTAGATGTATAAAACATAACCTATATCTCCTATACCTGTTAATTATAACTATAATATTATAAAGTGAAAGCATTTTCAAGATGTTTAATTGATTTTATTCTGTTATTGTGACAAATAACTTCAATTACGTCAAATCTTGGCTGTAAATTTGTTGGATTTACTGACAAATACATTTTTGCACTGGCAATTATTTTGTTCTGCTTGCTTTTATCAACAAATTCTCTTGGTAATGCAATTGAGTTTTTGTCTCGCATTTTTACCTCGCAGAAAATTATATATGTATTGTCGTTTGCAATTATATCTATCTCACCAAAGCGTGTTTTATAGTTTACATCAAGCAGAGTATATCCTTTTTTTATAAGATAATCCCCCGCTCTTGCTTCTGCGGCTTTTCCTAAACTGTTCATATTATTTATTATTCCAGGTTTTTAAAAATGTTGTTCTATGAATTTCACAGGGTCCGTATTTGTCAAGCATCTGATAATGGAGCTTTGTGCCGTAGCCTTTGTGTTTTTCAAATGCATACTGAGGATATTTCTCCGCCATTCCAAGCATATATCTGTCCCTTGTTACTTTTGCTAGAATTGAAGCTGCGGCAACCGACATTGATTTTGAATCACCTTTGACTATTGTCTGCTGGGGTATTTCAAGTCCCGGCTCCCTGTTGCCGTCAATAAATGCTATATCGGGTTTGATTTTTAAACCGTCAACGGCTCTGCGCATAGCCAGAAAGGTTGCCTGAAGGATATTGATTTCGTCAATTTCTTTTTCGTCAGCGGTGGCTATTGAATAATCAAGACATTCGTCAATGATTTTATCAAATAGTTCCTCTCGCTTTTTTGCAGATAGCTTTTTTGAATCATTAACTCCGTCTATTATATGACCTTCCGGCAAAATTACTGCCGCGGCGCACACAGGACCTGCAAGAGGTCCTCTGCCTGCCTCATCAATACCGCATATTATTTTGTAACCGTTATTCCGTGCCTGTTTTTCGTAAAACAGCATATCTGTATCTTTATCGTATTTATTCATAATTTACGGCAGTTCTAACGTAATTCTGCCTAATTTTCCCCCTCTGAATTCATCGGTAACAATAGCGGCGGCACGTTCGTAATCAATTTCTCCGCCTTTTAATAAAAATCCTCGTTTTTTACCTATCATTTCAAGAATTTCCCATCCCTGCAAGCCGTTTACATTATCAATTTTATAGCGTTCCTCTATTGAGGCAGGACGGGTTTTTGCGAGACTTTCAAGCAGACGGCAGGATAATGTTTCCTTGTCGGTAACTTCATCTTTTACAGCACCGGTAAAAGCAAGTTTGTCCCCTGTTTCAGGGTCGTCAAATTTCGGCCATAACACGCCCGGTGTATCAAGAAGTTCTATACCCGAGCCGACATTAAACCATTGATTTTGCTTTGTAACGCCTGCTTTATCGGCAACCTTTGCCTTTGAGTTTTTGCCCATACGGTTAATAAACGAAGATTTACCGGTGTTAGGCGTACCGACAACCATAAGCCTAAGGGGTTTTTTACTCATTCCCCGTTCTTCATTTCTTTTTATTACATCCTTTAATGCTGTTTTAACTGCTGAGTCAAATTTGTTAAGACCTTTTCCGCTGCGGCAGTCAACGGCGAGTGCGCAGCAGCCCTGCTTTTCAAAATAATTCAGCCAAAGGGATGTGGCGGAAGGGTCTGCTAAATCACACTTGTTAAGAAGAATTATTCTCGGTTTTTTCTTTATAATGCTGTCAATTTCGGGATTTCGTGAACTTGACGGTATTCTTGCATCCGTAAGCTCCACAACGCCGTCGACAAGACTGAGCGACTCTTTAATAAG
>CAYXLH010000099.1:0-5165 GCA_964465835.1 uncultured Bacteroides sp.
TAAAAGCATCTTTAATAGAAGCATACTTTCCGTCATTGTATAATTTGCGGATGCCTGCTCTGTCCCTTGTATGTGCATAGTAATATATATCATAATAACTTGTGCCCTCTTTACCCCTTATTTGTCCGCTTAGTGCAGCATGATCGACTTTTCCATCATTTTCCCAATCAAAAAATATTGCAGCAACACAGTGTTTTTTATTTCTATATTTATAAATAAATTCTCCGGCCTTGTCTACATCAGCCTTCTTAGTCGCAATATAAGTTTTTCGAACATAATGATTTGAATATAACCAACTATATAGGGTGCTTGCTTTCCCCCAAGCTTTGGAAATCTGCTTACGGCCATTTTTCTTTTTATTATACCAATCGTTAGTCATACTGCTTAGTTTGCCTTCAAATAAACACTGGGAAAGGAAATTTGCACAATCACTTTTGTTGGATTTATATTTCTCATTTCTACCATTCCACCATTTTGCTGGATAAGATTTAGCTAAATCGGTTCTATAATGGCCACTTAAATCACAATAATTTACAGTATTATTACTACAATACGCAAAGATATTTGTTCCATTTACTATATCTTTGTCAACATAGTTATAATCATCCGCATTAATAAATCTACAAATGCTTGGGTCATAGTAACGGCTCTGAAGATAGTAATAACCTGTTTCACTGTCAAGATAATAGCCGCGGTAACGAAGTGGGTTGATATTTGCTACAGCGTTTTCTGTTTCAGAATTATTTGGTGTATAAACAGAAGCAAGCGCACCCCATTCGTCATATTCGTACTGAACAAGCTCGTTGCCCTGAGCATCTGTTATGGACAGAACGTCACCCATTTGATTTGTCATATACAAATATTGTGTGTTATTCCAAATGAACCCGAGCGGTGCGCCATTGGTGTCATACTGAAAGTACATCGTGTTCGTTCCGTCTTTCTGTGACAGAATAACACCGTCCTTTGTATTGTAGTATGTTGTTACACCGTTTACTGTCTTTCTTTACTGCTTGTTGTTCTGTTGAGGTTTAACCTGTTTCCATTGTTATCTTCAATAGCACTTAAATATGATATACTATTAAGATTGTTTAATGCAAAATAGTACTTATAATCGCCATCGTCAAAAATATAATGACCGAAAGGAGTACACATAATGCTTTTTTCCATGGTTTATGTTCTGCAATATTTGCTTTGCAAATTCATTCATAAATTTTCCTCCTCATTTTTATTGTTGGATTGATGGTAGTCACAGCTTTTTGTGTTCAGAAAACTCCCTTAATCATCACCTTCTTTTCTAAACCATATAAAAGAAAATTATAAGATTATCTGTCACGGTAAAAATAACATTTTAATGCACTGAAATTAATGTTAAGTGCAAAACTGTTAAGAAATTGTGCAAAATTATCAAGATGATAAAAAACAAGCGATTAAAAAGCAGCTTTTTAATCGCCTGTTTTATGTACAGAATTTTATTTTTCACAAGGGAATAAAATTATTAATTTGAATTGTTTTAGTTCGTCATTGTATTCCCATTGAAGTTCCCCGCCGTATTTATTTATTATTTTTCGTATGCTTTTTGTGCCGAAGCCGTGAGCTTCTTTATTTTTTTTAATTGTTATCAGTTTGCCTTTCTCACTGTGGGGTTCATTATCGCAACTGTTTGTTGCAATAATTTTGTGATATAAATTAATACTATTCGCTACTTCCAGATGTATTAATTTATCGGCAGACACTGAAGCCGCTTCGACGGCATTATCAAGAATAAATAATGAAGATAAATCATAACTGTTGATAAAGCTGAGATTTTCAGTCATTATATCGGTTTCAAATTTTATTCCTTTATTATTGCAAATATCAGTATATTTGCTCAAAATAACATCAAGAAATTTGTTTTTCGTTTTTGCAATATGGTTATACTTTGCAATTTCACCAATCATATTGTTGATATATTCTTTAACCTCATTTGAATCAGACATATTTGCAATAGTTAAAATATTATTTTTGTAGTCATGAGCCATAATATTCATAGTTTCATTTTTCTTTTCAAGCAGTTCAAGATAATGCATATCAATATCGTTTTTTTGATTTATCAATTCAAGTTCAATGAGTTTTTGATTATTCTCCTCTGCCTGCTCATAAATCATATAGATAATAATATTAATCAGCAGCAAAATAGAAATAGCAATAATCAGCAAAGTGCTCTCAAGATTATCAAGTAAAACGTTTTTTGTTATTATTCTGAAGATTATTATAACAAAAATGCTCCCTGCCGGTAATATAGAAAGAGAAAACCATTTGCCCCATGAACGGGAACTGTTTTCTTTTATTGAAAAAACAGTTAACAGCCGAGTTAATAAAAAGTAAATAGTCATACTCAGCAATGCTCCTATTTCAAAATGGTTTTGCACACTTTCCTGAGAAGAAATATTGAGGAAAAAAGCTGTTAGGTTTGATGTAAAAAACTCAGCAAGCAGTTGAAGTATTCCGAGTATTGCTCCGTGAAAAATTGCCGACTTTAAAGTGCTTTGAAAAAGGAAATAAATAATAATCATATTTGTCAGAATTATAAAAACAATATTAAGTATTTCATTATTCAAAAGAACTCTGAAAATCACATACAATAATCCGTAAAGGCCAATTATAATACCCAATGAAAGTATATTGCTTTTTTTGGCTTTATATAATGATTTACTATAAAAATATACAATTAACGCTTCTACAAAATAAGTAAAAATAAGAAACAGCGTATCAGCCATATTATCTCCTTTCTAAAACATAAAAAAACTTTCTTTTTATCTCTGATTGCCTTTTTGATGCGATACTTATTTCATATTTTTCAATAATATGTCCGTCTAAATCTCTGTTCGCCAACACAAGCATATTTCTTGTGTGCTTTATTGCATAATCTAAATTAGCAATATAACTTGAGTGAGGACAAGCAAAAGAAATTCCGTTTAGTATGCTCTTCCAGTAAACTAATTTTTTACTTGAATAATAGGTGCCGTTTACAGTAACAATTTTAGTTTTTCTTCTTTCTATCTCAATAAATATAATATCGTTGGTATAAATTCTGACATCACAGGCAGATTTAAAATCGTAAAATACGATAATATCATTATTAATCAGTTCAGCAGCGTCATCAAGAGCCTTATATAATCTGACAATACTTAACGGTTTGGACAAAAATCTGAAGGCGTGAATTTTAAATGCATCGTCAAGATAGCCTTCGTGAGAAGTGATAATAAATATAATATTGTGAGGATTCTTTCTTTTTATTTCTCTGCCAACATTTATGCCGTTAGTTCTCCCCATTTCAATATCTAAAAAGACTAAATCAAACAGAATACTGCTCTCCAGCAACTCTTCGCCGCCGGCAAACTTAAAGAAATTTAACGGTATGCTTCTTTCGTCAAAATAATTCTTTAAATGCTTTTCCAAAAAATTTCTAAAAACCTCATCATCATCACATATAGCTATGTTCATTTAATCACCTCAAAGTAAAAAAATAAGACATATCTTTCCGAAGATATGCCTAATATAACACAGAAATACAAATTTGTAAATTTTTTATTTATTATTTTTATCATACATTGCTTTGACAAAAATAAGGGTATTTTCAACGTCTTCATCGGTGCAAAGCTTTAAGTATCCGCAGATTTGCTCAATTTTACTGTCCCTTTCTTCATCTGAGTTATCAATACCCAAAAGAAAATAGTCCGGAGTTTTTCCCAATACCAAACACCATTTTACAAATTTATCTATTTTTGTGCAGTTATAACCGTTTTCTACTCTTGATATGAGTTTATCTGATAAAAAGTCCTCATTAGTTTCAAAATTATCTCTGTTAAGAATTTCTACCAGCTGTGCCTGTGTGTAATCAAGTTCTTTCCTTCTTCTGCGCAGTCTTCTTCCAACTTCTTTCATAAATATTTTATTACTCATGAAATCACCTCAAAACAACTTTATCAATAATTATTTTTTATATAAACTAATAATATTAGATTACTCTAATAATGTTAGATAAATTAGAAAAATATTAGATTTATCTAATACTATGTTCAAATTCAATCAAAACAACGGATTTTTAAACAAGTTTGCACAAAATATTGATTTACAAACTATTTTAAAATAAAATACGATTACCAAAAAAATTATAAAAAGAAAGGTGATTTAAATGAAATCTCAAAAGAAAAACTCTTCAAATCTTATGAAGTCAATCGTTGAAAGGGCATTACAGAGCAATGCAAACAGCACCTCCTGTATGATATATTATCAGCCCAAAGCACCTGCATCACTTAAAAAATTCAGTAAAGTAGAAGATGATAAATAATTTATCTGCTCGTCTAGCAGACAGGCTTCTTTCAAAGGGATGTATTAACAAAGATGAGCTTGAGCTTTATATTTACGGTTTTTTTATGCTACTTTCGCATTTAATGTATTTAGCTCTCGCTTGCATCTTCGGTTTGATATTCAAATGCTTTTTTGAAAGCATTATTTTTTATATAGCATTTCAATTTATAAGAAGATATGCCGGAGGATATCACGCAGCAACAGAAACGAGGTGTGAGATATTATCTGCGCTGTCAATATTAGCCTCAATCGGAATAATCAAATTGTCAAAGATATATGATTTTAAAGCCGTATTACTGCTCATTGCCATAATGTCTATGGCTTTGATTTTCTGTCTTTGCCCTCTTGACACACCGGAAAAACCACTTTCCAAAAAGGAGTTTGAACATTTCCGCAAAATATCTTTGATTATTCTTCTAGTAATTTCGGCTGTTATTGCTGTTTCATATTTTCTTGATTTCAACCTCTTATTTGCGCCGTGCTGTATAGGATTAATACTTGAAAGCATTTTGCTTGTCAGCGGAAAAATAAAGAAAGCACTTCAGAAAAAATTATCAAAAAATTAAACTGATGTGCAGTAGCAAAATATCCGAAAAAGGTTATCTCGATTAAATTTATGAGATGACCTTTTTTAATTTCGGGACGACGTCCCTATAATGCATAAATCAAAAAATACCTATAACTTTCCAACCTTAATGTTCGGATTGTTATAGGTATTTAATATGGCGTCGCTAAGAGGATTCGAACCTCCGGCCTACCGCTTAGGAGGCGGTCGCTCTATCCGGCTGAGCTATAGCGACATTTATTAAATTACA
>CAYXLH010000100.1:0-5085 GCA_964465835.1 uncultured Bacteroides sp.
TTGCACAGGCGCAGAAGCAGGGGGGAGAAGCTGCATTTATTGATGCTGAGCACGCTCTTGATCCTGATTATGCAGCCAATCTCGGCGTTGATGTTGATTCCTTGCTTGTATCACAGCCCGATAACGGCGAGCAGGCTCTTGAAATTACAGAACAGCTTGTTCGTTCCGCTGCTATTGATATTATTGTTGTTGACTCTGTTGCCGCTCTTGTTCCAAAAAGTGAAATTGAGGGCGATATGGGCGATTCTCACGTAGGTTTGCACGCAAGGCTTATGTCGCAGGCATTGCGTAAGCTTGCCGGTGCAATTAATAAATCTAACTGTATAATTGTATTTATTAATCAGCTTCGTGAAAAAGTCGGCGTTATGTATGGTAATCCTGAGGTAACCACAGGCGGACGTGCTCTTAAATTCTATGCCACAATGAGAATTGACGTCAGAAAAGGCGAAGCTATCAAGGTAGGCAGTGATACAATCGGTTCTCATACAAAAGTTAAGATTGTTAAGAATAAGGTTGCTCCTCCGTTTAAAAATGCAGAATTTGATATTATGTACGGTACTGGAATTGACAGAAATGGAGAAATATGCGATGTTGCTGTTGAAGAAGGTATTATCAAAAAGAGCGGTTCGTGGTTCTCATACGGTGATAAACGCCTCGGACAAGGCAGAGAAAAGGTAAAGGAGCTGTTTGTTAACGAGCCTGAATTTGCCGACGAGATTACCCAAAAAGTAATGGCAGCCCTTAAATCCAAGGAAGATGAGCAGACTGAAGATAAAGAGGAAAATGCCGGCATTACTTCTGAAATCAGAAAGCCTGTAACACAGACTCGTGCCGCCGCAAAGGCAAAGCTTGATATTGCTATTGAAGACGATGAGGATGAATAATGATTATCTCTCATCAAAACGGACGCGGTAAAAAAATTCATATTCTTATTGACGATGAATACCGAATTACTACCGACGTTGATTTCTGGTCTCAGAATTATATTAATGACGGAACTGATATTACGGATGAGCAGTGGCAGGAACTTGTTGGTGCGATAAATTACAGAAAAGCTGTAAACAAGTGTTATGATCTGCTTTCAAGACGTGACCATTCCGTTAAGGAGTTAAGGCAGAAGCTTTTGAGAACCGTTGACCCTGACAATGCCAATAAAGCGATAGAAAAAATGCTTGATTTAGGATATCTTGATGATGAGAAATACGCAAGAACGCTATTTCATCATTTATATGATAATAAAAAGATGTCGCTGAATTTTATTAAACACGAAATGTATATGAAAGGCATTGATTCTTTTATTATTGAAGATGTGCTCTGTGAAAATGAAGTTGATAATGTGGCCAATATTGTTGAATTGATTAATTCAAAGTATGCAGGAAAGCTTCGTGCAGAGAACGGAAAGCAAAAGGTTATGGCGGCTCTCGCAAGAAAAGGCTTTTCCTATTCCGATATTAAAAACGCATTTTACAGAATTGAGAATGAAGATTATGTATAAAGTAGGAATGATATCTCTCGGATGTCCGAAAAATCAGGTTGATGGTGAGATAATGCTTTCTAAACTGGCTGACGCAGGATTTGAAATTGTTACTCAAATTGAAGACAGCGATATTATGATTGTTAATACCTGCGGATTTATTGATGACGCCAAAAGGGAAGCTATAGAAACCATACTTGAAGTGGCGGAGTACAAAAAAGCAGGTATTATTTCATCTATTGTAGTAACCGGCTGTCTGGCACAGCGTTACCAGGATGAAATTATCAAGGAAATGCCTGAGGTTGATGCAGTTCTCGGCATAGGGGCTAATGCAGATATTGTTAAAACCTGCAAAAAGGCTCTGTGCGGAATTGTAACCACTAATTACCCCGACAGATGTAATCTTCCGCTTGATGGCGAAAGAATGGTTTCTACGCCGTCACACTGGGCTTATCTGAAGATTGCTGAAGGATGCGATAACAGATGCGCTTTCTGCGCTATCCCGTCTATCAGAGGCAGATACAGAAGTAGAAAAATTGAATCTGTTGTTGACGAGGCAAAGACACTTTCTAAGGCTGGAGTTAAAGAAATTATTTTGATTGCTCAGGACACTACCAAGTACGGACAGGATATTTACGGTGAATATAAACTGGATGCTTTGCTGAATGAATTGGTTAAAATTGACGGTATTGAGTGGATAAGGCTTTTTTACTGTTATCCTCACAGGATTACTGACAGCCTTATTGACGTAATTAAGAATAATGATAAAATATGCAATTACATAGATATTCCGCTTCAGCACTCCTCAAAAAAAGTCCTTAAAGCAATGAATCGTCCGGGAGACGGTGATGAGTACAAAAAACTTATAAATAAACTCAGAACTGAAATTCCTGATATTTCAATAAGAACTACATTAATGGTTGGATTTCCCGGGGAAAGCGAGAGCGATTTTGAAGATTTGTGCTCTTTTGTAAAGAAAGTTAAGTTTGACAAAATGGGTTGTTTTGCTTTTTCACCGGAGGAGGGAACACCTGCCTTTGATATGAAAAATCAGCTTGACGAACAGGTAAAAAACAGAAGAGCGGAAGTGCTTATGGACGCTCAGTACGGTATTACAGAGGATTGTAACAAGTCACGAATAGGTAAAAAGTATAAGGTTATTGTTGATTCCTTTGAAGACGGAAAATATACAGGGCGTTCCTATATGGATTCTCCCGAAATAGACAGCGGTATAATATTTACCGCTGATAAAAATATCCGCATAGGCGACTTTATTGAAGTTGTTATTACTGATTTTGACGGATATGATTTAATAGGAGAGTGTGTATAATATGAATTTACCAAATAAAATTACGGTTTTTAGATTTTGCTGTATTCCCGTACTGTTGGCAGTATCGCTTATTGAATTCAGATATCACTGGGTTGCGGCGCTTCTTGTATATTTTGTCGCTTGTATGAGCGACAAAGCTGACGGAATTATTGCACGCAAGCAGGGTCTTGTTACTGATTTTGGTAAACTTATGGACCCGTTGTCTGATAAATCCCTTGTTTTTGCCGCATTTTTAATACAGATTAATCTTGGTTGGCATACCGATCTTGTTATTATGATAATGCTTGCACGTGAATTTCTTGTGGCAGGTATAAGAATGGCGGCTGCTTCAGAGGGAAAGGTTATTCAGGCGAATGCTTTTGGAAAAGCAAAGACTTTTTTGCAGATGTCAACCACAGGTATTGCGTTTCTGATTCTTGCCATATTGGAAAAAGACGGTGAAATTGTTATTTCATCTTCGCCTACGACTGCTCCTCAGTGGCTTATGATTTACTGTACAATCGCTTTTTGGATTGATGCAGCAGTTACACTTTTAAGCGGAATTAAGTACGCAAAAGACGGCTGGTACTTAATAAAAACAAAATAATTGTTGCAATTTTTTTAAAATCTAATATAATAGTATTATAAATGATAAAAGCATTGATTGGGAAAAGTAGTAATTTTTGCTTGTTTTAGAGAGCGGACTGTATGCTGAAATGTCTGTATAAGCGTTATTATGAAGTGCGCCCATGAGCTTTCCGGAGGAATTACAGTATTCCGGGACGGTAAGCCCCGTTAACGGCCATACTATGTAAGTAGTTGAGTATAAAAACGGAGTGGAACCGCAGTAAGTTTTATTGCCTCTGTCGAGAAATCGGCGGAGGCTTTTTTGGAGTGAGATTATGTTCAAACATTATAAAGAGGATATACAAAGCTTTATTGACCATGACCCTGCCGCTCATTCACCCATTGAAATAGTACTTCTTTATCCCGGTTTTAAAGCATTGCAAAGTCACAAGAGAGCTAATTGGTTTTTACGCCATAATATGCCCTTTATTGCAAGATATATAAGTCAGCGCAGCGCTCATAAAACTGGAATTGAAATACATCCCGGCGCAACGATAGGTAAACGGGTTGTTATTGACCACGGTCATGGAATTGTTATTGGAGAAACCGCAGAGGTTGGCGACGATGTAATGATTTATCAGGGCGTAACTCTTGGCGGTACAGGTAAGGATGTGGGCAAAAGACATCCTACCATTGAAAGCGGTGTTATGATTGGCGCAGGTGCAAAGGTTCTCGGACCTATTACAATCGGCAGGAATGCCAAGGTTGCCGCCGGCGCAGTTGTAGTAAAGGATGTTGAACCTAACTGTACGGTTGTCGGAGTTCCCGGAGAGGTAGTGAGAATTGACGGCGAACGTGTTGATGATTTGGATCAGATTAATATTCCTGATCCGATTATGAACGCCATTACTGAGAATCAGGAAAAAATTAAAAAGCTTGAAGATAAAATCAAAGCATTGGAGGACGTAAAAAATGAAAATATTCAACACAATGACAAGGAATAAAGAGGAATTTGTTCCTGCTGATCCTAATGAGGTTAAAATTTATGCCTGCGGACCTACCGTGTATAATTATATTCATATTGGCAATGCAAGACCTCTCTGCGTGTTTGACGTATTAAGAAGATATCTTGAGTACAGAGGATATAACGTAAAATTTGTACAGAATTTTACTGATGTTGACGACAAAATCATTAATCGTGCAATAGAGGAAAATAGCACCTTTAAAGAAATTTCCGAAAAATATATCAATGAGTTCTGGACTGACGCGCATGGACTTAATTTCAAAGATGCAACAGTTCATCCAAAAGCAACAGAAAATATTGATGAGATTATTGATATTATAAGCACGCTTGTTGAAAAAGGATACGCTTATGCAGTAAACGGCGACGTTTATTTCAGAACCCTTAAATTCAAGGAATACGGCAAGCTTTCTCATCAGCCTATTGATGATTTAAAGAGCGGTGCAAGAATTGCTGTAGGAGAGCAGAAGGAAGACCCTCTTGATTTTGCACTTTGGAAAGCGGCAAAGGAAGGGGAGCCTTACTGGGAGTCACCGTGGGGCAAAGGCAGACCCGGATGGCATATAGAATGCTCAGCTATGAACAGAAAATACCTTGGCAACACTATTGATATTCACTGCGGCGGTCAGGATCTAATTTTTCCTCATCATGAAAATGAAATTGCTCAAAGCGAATGTGCTAATGGATGTACTTTTTCAAGATACTGGATGCACA
>CAYXLH010000101.1:0-4864 GCA_964465835.1 uncultured Bacteroides sp.
CCTCCAACGGTTCAACATCACAGGGCTCTATCTGCGGTTCAACTCTTGCTCTTATGGCAGCCGGCGTACCGATTAAATCACCCGTTGCAGGCATAAGCTGCGGCCTTATAACAGGCGACGAAGGCGTTTACGGTGACTTTATGACAATGGTAGATATCCAGGGTCTTGAAGACTTCTACGGCGATATGGACTTTAAGGTAGCAGGTACAAAGAATGGTATTACCGCTATCCAGATGGATCTTAAGGTACACGGTCTTACTCCCGAAATCATCAAAGAAGCATTTGAAAAAACACACAAGGCAAGAAATTATATCCTTGATGAAATTATGCTTCCTGTTATCAGTGAGCCTCGTAAGGAACTTTCACCTTACGCTCCTAAAATGTACACCCTTTCCATCGACCCTGAAAAAATCGGTGATGTAATCGGTAAGGGCGGCAAAGTTATTCAGGAAATTCAGACTGAATACGAAGTTAAAATTAATATTGAAGAAGACGGCAGAGTTTATATTTCCGGCATTGACGCTGAAAAGTGTCAGGGTGCAGTTGAAGTTGTTAAACTTATTGCCAGCGATCCCGAGGTAGGCGCTTTCTATAACGGTGTTGTTACAAGAATTATGAATTTCGGCGCATTTGTTGAAATCGCTCCAGGTAAAGAAGGTCTTGTTCACATTTCACGTCTTGATGTTAAGAGAACAGAAAATGTTGAGGATGTTGTAAATGTAGGTGACTCAATTATTGTTAAATGCATTGAGATTGACGACCAGGGCAGAATTAACCTTTCAAGAAGAGATGCACTTATTGAACTTGAGGGTATGAAGCCGGAGAATGATATTGATGACACTCCGAGAGGCCCGAGACACAATGACCGCAGAGGCCCCCGCCGTCCCAGAAAAGACTAATATATAGTAAAAAAATTAGACAGACGTTGTTGCAAAACTTCGTCTGTCTTTTTTGTTTAGGATAACGCTTCGTTTATTGCATTAAGCACTCTCTTTTTGTCTGCAGACCACATAGGCGCAATCAAATCCTTTTTTGCTCCGTCGCCTGTAAGCCTGTGAATAACTACATTTTCGGGAATTATATCCACGCATTGCTTTATCAGATTAACGTATTCGTCAAATTCAAGCACACTTATTTTGCCCTGTTCGTATTCCTCCGCAAGGTCAGTGCCTTTTAATATGTGGAGAAGCTGTAACTTGATTCCGTCGGTTTTACGGCAAACATATTCAACAGTTTTTAGCATATCATCGGTACTTTCACCGGGCAGACCCAGTATGACGTGGGTAACTACGTTTATACCTTTTGATTTTAAATCATCAACCGCCTTGTCGTAAACGTCAAGAGTATATCCTCTGCGAATATATTTTGCTGTACTTTCGTGAATTGTTTGAAGTCCTAATTCAACAAACAGGGGCTTTATTTTGTTTATCTCATCAAGCAAGTTCAAAACATCATCGCCAAGGCAGTCTGGGCGTGTTGCTATTGAAAGAGCAATGATATCAGGGTGCTCAACTGCCTGCATATATGAATCTTTCAGCTTTTTAACAGTGGCATATGTGTTTGTAAAGGGCTGAAAGTATGCAATGTATTTTCCGTTTTTGTTTTTTTTCTCAACAAGTTTTTTCCCATTGTCAATCTGCTGTGTTATGCTTAAATGCCTGTCCTGCGCAAATTCTCCGCTTCCGCCTGATGAACAGAAAATACAACCTCTGCTGTCAATGGTACCGTCTCTGTTGGGACAGGTAAAACCACCGTCAACGGCAATTTTATATACCTTGCATCCAAAACGATTTTTAAGGTATTGGTTAAGACTTGTATATTTCATAAAATTCCTTTATGTTTTTTTCATTTCCGCATAAATATGATTTTACTTCGCCCAGGTCAAGCTCGCTCATATCTGTACGGCATGCGCATCCTCCTGCCTCTTCTAGTATAAGCGTTGCTCCCGCCCAGTCCCAAGGACGAAGTATCAGCTCATAATATAAATCAGCCTTGCCGGCCGCAACATAGCATATGTCAAGTGCGGCGGAGCCGCCCCGTCTTACTTCAAGAGCTTTGTAAAATACTTTTTCCGTTATATCAAATGTTTTGTGTGCAAGTTCGTGTTCGTAGGGACAGGTTCCAAACAGTACTAGCGAGTCTTTTAATGCGCAGTCGCTTGTATGTATGCTTTTACCGTTTAGAAATGCGCCCTTTCCTTTTTCTGCATAGAAAATATTGTTAAGGTCAGGGTCCATAACAACGCCGATAATAAGCTCTTTATCCTTTGCAAGACCTACGCTTATGGCGCTGTGCTGAAATCCTTTTATAAAATTTGTGGTGCCGTCAATAGGGTCAATAATAAAGCAGTAACCGTCTGTAAGTTCCTTGTTGCCGTTTCCTTCTTCGCCTACAAAAGATGAGTTGGGTACCGCTTTAGACAACTCATTAATTAGATAATCCTGAATCATCTTGTCATATTTCGTTACGAGATTTACTCCCGAACCTTTTTCCTCAATGCCTAAATCACCGCCTGCACGTTTGTATATTTCTCCTGCTTTTGCAACTATGTTTACAATCTTTTCAAGCATTAACTATAACTCCTTAAATAATATCTAACGATAATTATATCATAATTCCCCGGGTTTTCAATATAATTTAGTATGATGTTTTCTGTACTAATAGCCAAAATTGTATCAAAACTGCTTCATATAGCAGGCAGGGGCGCAACAACTCTACCGGGGAAAATTGCTCTGCGCCTGAAATATAATATCCTTAACCGCCTGTCAAAGGGTGTTGGCATAATTTGTGTCACCGGCACAAACGGCAAAACCACTACCTGCGCCCTGATAGAAACAGGTCTTAAAGCCGCCGGCATATCGTATTTCATCAATAAAAGCGGAGCCAATATGATTACGGGTATCGCCACTGCTTTTATAGAAAATTCTACTGTTTTCGGCAGATGCAAAAAGGATTATGCCATTCTTGAATGTGATGAAAACAGCTTTCCTGCCATTTCACGCTATATTGACGCTGATATAATTGTAGTAACTAATGTTTTCCGTGACCAGCTTGACAGATATGGAGAGGTCAGTCATACCTTGGGCAAAATCGGAATGGCAATTGATAATAACAAGCAGGCTATGCTTGTGTTGAATGCCGACTGTCCGCTTACAATGAGCCTCGTACTGAATAAACCCAACCATATGCGTACCTTCGGTATTAACGAAGATTTTAATATTAAGTCAAAATCGGACAGCCGTTTTTGTCCTGTGTGCAATTATCCGCTGAATTACCGTTCAAGAGTGTATGCCCAGTTAGGCAATTACTGCTGTCCATGTTGTGGCTTTTCACGCAAAGCTCCCGATGTGTATGCTGACAGTATTATCAGCGTCAACGATGCCGGCAGTGCGTTTATGCTTAATGTGAAAGATATTCAAAATTTTTGCAGTCTCTCTCTCGGCGGAATTTATAATGTCTATAATTTTCTTGCCGCCGTGGCAGTTTTAGATGCAATCGGAGTAGGGGATTACAGCGTTCTGCGTGAGTTTTCCGGAGCTTTTGGCAGAACGGAAAAATTTACACATAAGGATAAATCAATTACCCTTATGCTTGTTAAAAATCCCGTGGGTCTGTCACAGTGTATAGAGTGCGCTGCAGAGATTAAAGGTAAATTTAATTTTGCATTTTCTCTTAACGATAAATACGCCGATTCCCGTGATGTCAGCTGGATTTGGGACGCTGATTTTAAACCTATAAGGAATAAATATATCAATGTTTACACTTTGGGAACGCGCTCATATGATATGGCGGTGCGCCTTAAATACGACGGTATAAAAACGGATAAAATGATTTTCGGTGAAAATTACCGGGAGCTTATAAATATTATAAAATCACAGCCGGGAGATTTTGTGATTTTCGCAACATATACCTCAATGATGGCGATGAGACACCGACTGATAGAGGAATTTGGGGGCAGGGAATTTTGGCAGTAAATAAAAGAGTAACAATAGCGCATCTTTATCCTGACGAGATGAATTTGTACGGCGATAGCGGAAATGTGCTGTGCCTGTATAACAGACTTATCTGGAGAGGATATAACGTCAGCATAAATGAAATCAATATCGGCGATAAATTTACCGATGATTTTGATATTTTGTTTATAGGCGGCGGCCAGGACAGGGAAATGGAAATTATCAAAAACGACCTTAGAAAAAAGTCCGATGCGTTAAAATATTTTGCTGACAGCGGTAAAACAATTCTTGCAATCTGCGGCGGTTATCAGATTTTAGGGGAATATTACGAAACAGAAAAAGGTGCGCAGATTAAATTAAGCGGTGCACTGCCCTTTTATACAAAGGCCGGAAAACAACGGCTTATAGGAAATAGTCTTTATAAAACGCCTTTCTGCACGGTAGCAGGATTTGAAAATCATTCCGGCAGAACATACCTATCCAAAAAGCTAAAACCTCTCGGCAAAGTTATAAGAGGTTATGGAAATAACGCACGGGATAAATCTGAGGGGGTTTTGTATAATAATACTTTCGGCACTTACGCACACGGACCTGTTCTGCCTAAAAATCCGGCGCTTGCTGATGAGCTGATAAAGCGTGCTTTGAACTTGAGTGAAATATCTTCTCTTGATGACAGCGCCGAAAATTCCTGCCATAACCAACTTGTGTCACGCTTTAGATAATATAATATAGTTAATTTGTTAAAAAGGCTTGATTTTTCAGGTCTTTTCTGCTATAATTTTTCAGCATTCGTTAAAAATATGCGAATACGCACATAAGCAGGTTAAGCCTTAGGTGTTATTTCGGGCTTTTGCCATACCTGTTTATGGAGGATTAACCTTAAAGGAGGATTTATCAATGGCAAACGTAGT
>CAYXLH010000102.1:0-4860 GCA_964465835.1 uncultured Bacteroides sp.
GTATGTTTTGAAAGAAAATAAGCGAAAGGATAACCGAGCAAAACACAAATCACCGTAGCAAAAACACCGTACAGAATTGACAGCAGTATAGTAGGAAGATAATCTCTGATAACGGAGAAATTATCAATAGTAAATGCCCCTGTTTTATCAGTAAATGCAAAATATGCTACCATTATAAGAGGTGCAATAATAAATAACATCACCCATACAAGATAAGGCTTATCAAGCAGTTTCTTTGAAATATTATTCCTCATTTTCTTCCCCCTCCCAGTTGTAGGAGGCGTCGGATATGTGATCCATTTCATCGGAAAATGAAGAATAGTCGCCGAACTCACCCGAATATTCACTTCGTTTCATAATGTGAATTGCGTCCGGCTCAATGTACATACCGATTTTTTCGCCCTCATTATGGTTTTCTTCAGTAGTTTGAATCATCCATATAAAACCGCCAACATCAACAAGAATTTCAAAATGGACGCCCTTAAATGTAATGCCTGTAATAGTGCCTGTAAGAGACGCTTTTGCACCTGGTTCGGTTATTTTAATATCTTCCGGTCTGACAACTGCTTCAACAAATTCATTTTCTGCAAAACCCCTGTCAAGGCACTCAAATTTAACACCACCGAAAGAAACAAGATAGTCTTTGAGCATAATTGCATCAACAATATTGGATTCACCTATAAAGTCTGCAACAAATGCATTTATTGGTTCGTTATAAATGTCCTCAGGAGTGCCGATTTGCTGAATTTTACCCTTGTCCATAACAACAACTGTATCAGACATAGATAGTGCTTCCTCCTGGTCATGAGTAACATATATAAATGTTATACCTAATTCTTTTTGAATATTTTTAAGTTCACGCTGCATATCTTTTCTGAGCTTTAAATCAAGAGCGCCCAAAGGCTCGTCAAGCAAAAGCACGTGCGGATTATTAGCTAGCGCTCTTGCAATGGCAACACGCTGCTGTTGACCGCCGGAAAGAGAGTCAATACTCCTTTTCTCAAAACCTTTCAAATTAACAAGGCTCAGCATTTTTGCAACAGTCTGTCTTATTTCATCCTTTGATTTTTTTTGAAGTTGAGGACCAAATGCAATATTTTCATAAACATTTAAATGAGAAAAAAGAGCATAACGCTGAAAAATGGTGTTTACCTGTCTTTTATGTGCAGGAACATCATTAATTCTCTTTCCTTCAAATATTATATCTCCGCTGTCAGGTTTAATAAAACCTGCAATGGCACGCAAAGTGGTAGTTTTACCGCATCCTGAAGGTCCGAGCAGCGTTATAAACTCTTTTTCATTGATATAAAGATTAAGATTATCTAAAACGACATTATCGCCGTAACTAACACAAATATTTTTAAGATCTATTATCTTCTTCAATTATGCACTTCCTCTTTGCAACCCGATTTGCTTGTATTTACGCATAAAATAAATATATTAAATTTAAACCCCAAAGTCAACAACTTATATTAAATTTTTTCATAATTTGATAAAGAATATATGGTTTTAGGCACCTCGGAAAAATTACAAACCATTGATTTTGGTTTTTTTACGGGATCATCCATACTGAATGGAGCAAAATAGTAATTTTTATAGTTAAGAAGCTGGCCTATATTCTTTGCTGCAGCACCTAATGCATCATTAGTTGATATACCGATAACAACAGGCTTTGAATTTCTTAAATGAGATTTTACCGCCATTGTAACGGCAGTATCTGTAATGCCGTTTGCAAGTTTAGCTAATGTGTTGCCGGTACAAGGTATAACACATAGAACGTCAAACATTTTATGAGGACCTATAGGTTCAGCCTGTTCAATCGTATGGATAATTTTTTTGTTTGTAATTCTCTCTATTTCGTTTCTGAAATTTAATGCACTTCCGAATCTTGTATCAGTATTATATGCATTTTCACTCATAATCGGCGTAACTTCGTTACCGTCTGTTACAAGTGTTTCAATTACTTTAATACTTTTGGAAAAAGTACAGAATGAGCCGGTAATACAGTATCCAATTTTCATCTTTTTCCCTCCGTTATCATTGTGTTTACCGTTTGAGCAACAATTTTTCCTGCTGTTTGGGGTGAATATTTAGCAGGCAATCCCCTTGCAGTAATGAGATTAATGTTTTTGCTTTTTGCAATATGTTTTTCAACACCGCCGGGAAAAGACGCAAGATCAATCAAAAGCGTTTTTGAACTAATTTGCGACAGTTCTTTTTCATTAAACACCGGATGAGGAACAGTATTGAAAATAAAATCATAATTACCATTTGATTTCAACTCCTCAAAATCAATGGTTTCTGCATTGTTTAAGTGTGCTGCTGACCTTTGAAGATGATTTCTTGCACAAACTGTTATATTTGATGTAAAAACACTTAAATATTTATGAAGCGCTTTTGATATTCTGCCGTATCCTGTAAGCAAAACAGAAGAATTAATCAAACTTTTTTCACTCATTGTTATCGCCGCTGCCAATGCACTCTCTGCTGTGACATAGGCATTTTGAGCTGCAAATTCTTCTGATTTTGTGTAATCAAAAACATTATCTGCACTAACATTACCCGAATATATGGGAATGTCATAGGATAAGTACTTTTTATCAGGGTTAACACCAAGCAGTACGAAATCTGCATTCTGGCAGTTCTCTACCTGTATATAGCCAATTTTTTCAAGATATTTTGAGGCATAATATATTCTTTTATCACTTAAATCGGGTGAAAAAAATTTCTTTTTCATATCATCACCTTTTTATTCTATGAAACATTATTAAAAAGGGTGTTTATTTTTGATAGAAAACGTAGTATAATATTAAAAATAAAAATATTGGGGGTTTAACCTTGAAAGATATAGATACATTGCTTAAGGAAGTAAAAAGAGTACATTTTATAGGAATAGGCGGTTCAGGTATGTGTCCGCTTGCTGAAATACTTATTTCTCTGGGATATAAACTTTCAGGTTCCGACAATAACGATACTGAAACATTCAGACGAATTGAAAAAGAAGGCGCAAAGGTTTATCTCGGACAGGTTAAAGAAAATATTACTAATGACATTGAACTTGTGATTTACACAAATGCAATCCTTAAGGGCAACGAAGAGCTTGAATATGCAAAATCAAAACTGCCCTTCTTTGAACGTGCAGAACTTCTGGGAGCAATGAGCAGAATTTTTTCAAACTGTATCGGCATTTGCGGTACTCACGGTAAAACAACAACGTCGTCAATGACTACACAGATACTTTTAGAGGCAGGTCTTGATCCTTCAGCGGTAATTGGTGGTAAGCTTCCTGTAATAAATTCTTACGGAAGATACGGCCACAGTCAGAATTTTGTATGCGAAAGCTGTGAATTCAACAATACATTTCTTAAAATGAACCCTGATATCGCCGTTATTCTTAATATTGACGAGGATCATTTGGACTTTTTCGGCAATCTTAACAATATAAAAAAGTCATTCCGCGAATTTGCCGAAAAGACTACAAGAACAATTATTTACAACGGTGATGATGAAAACACGATTGATACCATAAAAGGCATTACCGGTAAAAAAATGATTTCAATAGGCAAAAGCGGTAAAACTGAATGGAATGCTGAAAACATCAATGTTCCAGGTGGTTTTCATTCTGAATATGACGTTTATCATAACGGCGAATTTGTTGCTCATGTTGAACTTTCAGTTCCTGGCGAGCATAATATTCTCAATTCACTTTGTGCATTTGTTGCATCATATGAAAGCGGCGCAGATGTTGAAAGCATTTGCAGAGGACTTAAAGCTTTTGGTGGTGCTGCACGACGTTTTGAACTTTTAGGAACATACTGCGGTGTAACTTTTGCAGATGATTACGCCCACCATCCAACAGAGCTTAAGGTTACTCTTGAAGCGGCAATGAAAATGGGTTATAAACACGTCTGGGCGGTACATCAGCCTTTCACGTTTTCACGAACAAGTCTTTTGCTTAATGATTTTGCAAAGGTATTACAAATTCCAGACAGATGCGTTATAAGTGCAATTATGGGCAGCCGTGAGGTTAATACAATAGGAATTAAAGCGTCTGACTTGTCAGACAAAGTACCCGGCTCCATTCAGCTTGATACTTTTGAAGAAATCTGCAATTATGTCTGCGATAATGTACAGGACGGTGACCTAGTAATTACCCTTGGTTGCGGTGATGTTTATAAGGCTGCAAGAATGATGTGCAAAAAAATGAAAGAAAAAGAAGCTGACGGCAATGAGTAATAATCATAAGATATATGATGCCCTACCCTGTCAGGCAGAAGAAATAAGAAAACAGGTTTTTGTTGATGAGCAGGGATTTAAAAACGAGTTTGATAGTATTGACGAATACGCAAAGCACATAGTTATATTTGATAATAACGGGAATGGGGCAGCAACCGGCAGAATATTTACAGATGACGGTAAAAATTATCATATAGGCAGAGTTGCAGTTACAAAATCTCACCGTGGCGAAGGCTTAGGCTTGGAAATTATGAAAATTGCAGAAGGCTTTGCAAAAGAGCAAAATGCAGATTCTTTAGAAATTTCAGCACAATGTCAGGCACAGCAATTTTATGAAAAATGCGGTTTTTTCCCTGTCGGAGAAATTTATTATGATGAGCATTGCGAACATATTAAAATGATTAAAATATTATAATATTAAAGACCGTGATATCAGGTAATTTTCTGATTCGCGGTCTTATATTTTGTTATATTATTTAATTTTCATTAATTTAAGGGATGTCTTTTTATCACTATCAACTCTTTTTGATTCACAGATTTTTTGAATTGTTTTATTATGTATTTCCTTAGTCAGAACATTGGAATTGAGAATATCCATAACTTTTCCCTCATACTTAACAAAAG
>CAYXLH010000103.1:0-4711 GCA_964465835.1 uncultured Bacteroides sp.
ATTATTTAAATAAACATTTTGATGGCATTAAAATCGGAAGCAACGAATTTGAAGAACTGGTACACAAATACATAGATAATGAAGATATGGGTGTAAGGGCACTCGCTGATAATGATGCTGAATTTGGTCCATTATACTTATATATGTGCATTTATGATGCTTATGTATTGGAAAAAGAGAACACAAGTATTATGAATTATAGTGAATATAAAGAAAATGCTGATATAGAAAATTTACAAATGTCTGAAATAGCGTATACTGACAGTCAGGAAGATTTTGTTGATACTATATCACCGCAAATATTGAATAAATATGTCCAAAAAAGTTCTACAAACTCAGCTTGGCCTAAGATGAATGGCACAAATATTCAAAAATATGCACGAAATAATGCAGAACAATACAATAGTAGTTTTATTACTTTAGATAAGAATGCTGATTGTACAAATTTTGCTTCACAGGCCTTATATAACGGATTACTTCCAATGACATATACAGCTAATGATAAAAAAGCGAATGGAATCGTTTCAACGAAAGCGAGATGGTTTCATTTCAAAACAAGTTCAACAAAATACAGTATTTCCACCTCTTGGATAAGGGTAGTGGATTTATATGACTACTTATCGCCGCATTATGCTGTTTATGAAACTTCAAAAGGTTCAAATATGACGCCTTATTTAAACAAAGGATTTTTGTTACAAGGAAAGCATTTAGTTGGCAAATATAAGCATTCTGTTATAGTGGTAATTAATAATGGGAAAGTACAATATTGTGCACACAGTTCAAAGAGAAAAGATGAACCTATAAAAACATTTTATGATGGATTTTCAAAGTATAGAGTCGTTCAAACCTACTAGTGTAAGGTGATTTTATGAAAAAATTTTTATTGTTTTTATTTGTTATTATCGTCACTGTCTCCGCAATCCTTTGGTGCTTTATAAGCCAAAGAAGTAATGCTTATAATGAACACAAAAAATATCGTCAAACATTCGGTATTATACAATACGAAACCCTTAATCATTCATTATCTGATTCAGATATAAAAAAAGCTGAACCTGTCTTTGATAAAGTTAAAAGTGCAATTTCTTATTCAGGCAATGAGAAAGATTGTAAAATTGAGAAACCGTTAATTAGCTTATGCAGATTTACGGATGAGTACAATTATACTAAAAATGTAAGCGATGTTGAGTTATTAACATATAAAGAAGTAAATTCCGTTGGATTTTTATGGGTTGAATATACACGGGAATGTTTTAATGACAATGGTGAGGTTGTAACGGGGTCATATAATACTTTGTGCCTGATTAAAACTAAAAATAGTGACGGAACTATTAGTATAGAGGATGTTATTATTGAACCGTAAAATTTAATATAACTGTCTGTAAGACAGCATTTGTTTATTAGGCTTATTCGGATTTATCCCATTTATTTCAGCAGAGGGAGGTGCAATGAATGAGAAGCCGAAGTGTTAAACTAAAGCAGTTTGCTTTGATAATTTTGTCAGTTTTGATGATTTTCGGCAGTACGATGATTTCCAACGCTGCCGTTATCAATGATAACGAAATTAGTCCCTATTATGTGAATATTAGTGACAATTCAGCAAAATTAAGCATATCAGGAATTAAAGCAAACTGTTCAGCTGCTATTCAATCGAAGAAATCTGTAAATCTTAAAATAAAGATGGAATTGCAGAAAAAGAAATCAAGCGGATATGTAACCGTAGAAACTTGGACAAGCAGTAAAACCGGAACGATTTTGGCTATGTCAAAATCAAGGAATATTAATGCTTTGTGCAAATACCGATTAAAAGTTACATTTACCGCCGGTGCAGAAAAAGAAGTCGTATATGAGTATTAATCTATTACAGAAATTCAATATTCATATTGACACAATACACATTTTACAATTACAATATAAAGGGAAGTTTTGCTTTTAAACACGGGAATTATAAATAAGTTCAATACATTTTGGTGAAAATAATGTCAAATCCATTTAAAGAAAGAGCAGATAAAATTACAAATATGCTTTCTGTATCGGTTTCTATTATTGCGGTTCTTACTGCGTATTATGTAGGGATTGAAAAAAGGCGGAGCTTTCAGGGCTTCCTGCTGGGAATAGCTATATGGATTATAGCTTTATCCCTTTGTAATGTTTGTAAATCTGCGTATGAAAATTTATCAAAGAAAGCAGTGCTGAAAAGAAAATGCCTGTATTTGGTACACATTGTGGCTTTCGCCTGGATTGCGCCTTTTGGATTTCTTCTGCCGTTTTTCGCAGAATTTGTTTTTACAGATGAGGGTGTGCCAATAAATATAATTAGTATATATGCATGGAAAAATTATTCGTTGATTTTTACAGGCGTATTTGCTGCAGTTTTTATTATCTGTCAAATATTTAAAGCACGCAAAAACAAAAGTGCCTTGCACGACAGCCACAATTCTTAAATGCATTATGTGTGAATAAATTCTTCGGACTAACAGCGGTGAAAAGATAATAAAAGGGGAGCTGATTTAATGACAAAACGCAAAAAGACAGCTATAATAATAACTGCTTTTATTACAGTTATTATTATAGTAATTGCTGTTTTCCTATTTGATTTTCTAAAATTTTACAAACTTGAAACTTTTTCGGAAAACGAAATAGAAAATATTTGCCTAACTATGAGTCAGATTTCGGACGCCGAAGTTAAAAGGTGCGATTTCCCCAACGACGATAAATATGTTTTATGCTTTGTTAACGGCGAGGATGAACAAGCTTTGTTTATTATAGAAAAGGTTTATTATCATAACCTTAAATCCACAGAACGATTTAAGGTAAAATATGAAAATGTTGACTCAGAAAACGAAGTGTCATCTATTTCCTTTGATATTGATGAGGCAAAGCAAGCAGTTATTTATTTTTGGAATGATGATTTGCTGATTGAAAGTGCAGATTACACTTTGAAAGAAAACAAGACAAATAACATTAGCACAAACGGTATTTCCGATATACAGGATAATTATGTTTGTATTGAATATTTGTTTGACGACTTTAGCCTTGAGCAAATAGATTTTTATGATAGCAATAACAGCGTTGTTTACAGTGAAAAAAGAGCAGAAGGCAGACAAGGCGGTCTTATTGAAGATTAAAGAAAAAGGATATCGGTCAGTGTGTACTGCGCCGATATCCTTTTTTATTAATCCAAATACAAAACTATTTCGCCGTTTTCAACGGTCTTTTTTATATCAATTACACGCTGATTTTCGCTGCCGCGGAATTTCAGCATTATATTTTTCTTTTCTTCAATAAAAGGTCCGTCAACAAGTATGTCAATAAGCTTGAGCATTTCAATGCTGTGTTCGGTGAAAGCACGGCTTTTGGGACTTGATTTGCCTGTGATTTCCTCAATAGTAAAACCGCTGTAACACCAAACATTCTTTTCGGGAAATCTTTGGTGAAATTCCTTCAGTAAGCCGATAATCTCCTGCTGATTTTCCGGCTCAAAGGGTTCACCGCCTAAAAGGGACAAGCCGTTAATCCAGTAATGGTCAATGGAATCAAGTATTTCCTGCTGCGTTTCCTGAGAATAAGGTTTGCCGTAGCCAAAATCCCAAGTGATTTTGTTAAAGCAGTTTTTACAGTGGTGCCTGCATCCCGATACAAAAAGGGAAGTGCGCACCCCTTCGCCGTTGGCAATGTCGTTTTTCTTAATTTCCGCCCAGTTCATATCATTACAGCCTTTCTGTATGCAAACGGCTGCCGAACAGGCAGCCGTTTGTTTGTTGTTATTTTTTACAGGTGAAGTACTCTCTCTTTAATTTCCTGTGTTCTGCCCTGATTCCAGAACTGTGTGCCGATGTAACCGCAGGTACGGCGTGCAACATTCATTTTGTCCTGGTCCTCGTTACCGCAGTTAGGACATCTCCATATAAGCTTGCCGTCCTCGTTTTCGGTAATCTTGATTTCTCCGTCATATCCGCAAACCTGGCAGTAGTCGCTCTTTGTGTTAAGCTCTGCATACATAATGTTGTCGTAGATAAATTTCATTACCTGAAGCACGGCAGGTATATTATCCTGCATATTTGGAACCTCAACATAAGAGATTGCACCGCCCGGTGAAAGCGCCTGAAATTCCGACTCAAATTTAAGTTTTGTAAATGCGTCAATTTCTTCTGTAACATGTACATGATAAGAATTGGTGATGTAGTTCTTGTCGGTAACTCCCGGAATAATGCCGAACCTCTTTTGCAGACATTTTGCAAATTTGTAGGTGGTTGACTCAAGAGGAGTGCCGTAAATGGAGAAGTCAATATTTTCCTGTGCTTTCCATTTAGCGCAGGCATCGTTCATATGCTGCATTACTTCAAGAGCAAAAGGCTTGCCCGCCTCATCTGTATGAGATTTGCCTGTCATATATTTTGTACATTCATAAAGGCCTGCATAGCCCAGGCTGATGGTGGAATAACCGCCGAACAGCAGTCTGTCTATTGTTTCGCCTTTTTTAAGCCTTGCAAGAGCGCCGTGCTGCCAAAGTATAGGAGCGGCGTCGCTGAGTGTGCCCATAAGTCTGTTGTGACGGCACATAAGAGCACGGTAGCAAAGTTCAAGTCTTTCATCAAAAATCTTCCAGAACTTTGTCATATCTCCACCTGATGAGCAAGCGACATCAACAAGGTTAATTGTAACAACACCCTGATTAAATCTGCCGTAGTACTTTGGCTTGCCGTCAATGTCA
>CAYXLH010000104.1:0-4699 GCA_964465835.1 uncultured Bacteroides sp.
GTGCCCGGCTTGCAGAAAAATTCAAGTTCCATCTGCTCAAATTCTCTTACACGGAAAATGAACTTACCCGGTGTGATTTCGTTTCTGAATGATTTACCAATCTGTGCAACGCCGAAAGGTACTTTCTTACGGGTTGTACGCTGGATATTTGCAAAGTTAACAAAAATACCCTGTGCTGTTTCGGGGCGAAGATAAATTTCATCCTTTGAATCCTCTGTTACGCCCTGGAAAGTTTTAAACATAAGGTTAAACTGTCTGATGTCGGTAAAATTATGAGCTCCGCAGTTAGGACACGGAATATTATGTTCCTTAATATATGCGCTCATTTCCTCATTTGACCATCCGGCAACATTTGTTCCGTCAAAGCTTTCAATAAGGTCGTCGGCTCTGTGTCTTGTTTTACACTCGCAGCAGTCCATAAGAGGGTCGGAAAATCCGCCAAGATGACCCGAAGCTACCCATGTCTGCGGATTCATAAGAATTGCAGAATCAAGCCCTACATTATATTTGTTTTCCTGGATAAACTTTCTTCTCCAGGCTCTTTTGATATTTTCTTTAAGCTCTACACCCAGCGGTCCGTAATCCCATGTGTTAGCAAGTCCGCCGTAGATTTCAGAACCGGGATAAACAAAGCCCCTGCCTTTACAAAGAGCTACTATCTGATCTAATGATTTTTCTGTGTTAAGCATTTTCAGTCCTCCGAATTTATAGTCTTAATTATTATACTATTATAATGCAGATTAGTCAATTAAATTAGCAATTTTTGCTTTCGGACAATAAAGGGTATTGACAAACGCATCGTAACTGTATATACTGTATATATACAGTTAACTGGTAAGGAGAAATACTATGCTGATTTTTATAAACAATAAAAACGGCGTTGCGATTTACGAACAGATTTACACTCAGATTAAATCTCAAATCATCAGCGGCGAATTGGAGGAGGACGCTCCCCTGCCGTCAATACGCTCTCTTGCAAAGGATTTACGCATAAGTGTAATAACCACAAAGCGTGCTTATGAAGAACTTGAACGTGACGGATTTATTTACACAGTTCCCGGCAAGGGCAGTTTTGTATCAAAAAGAAACAACGATTTGCTTAAAGAGGAAAATCTGAAAAAAATTGAGGCACATTTGGAGGAAGCAATTAAACTATCCTCTTTTTGCGAGCTTTCAAAGGACGAAATAATACAAATGATTAATCTTCTTTATGAGGAGGAATAACTATGCAAAATGCTGTTGAGGTCATCAATCTTTCAAAAAAATTAAAAGACTTCAGTTTGCAAAACATATCGTTTACACTGCCTTCGGGCTGTATTGTAGGCATTGTCGGAGAAAACGGCGCAGGCAAAACCACGCTGATTAAGCTTCTGTTAGGGCTGATAAAAAGCGACAAAGGCACTATAAAACTAATGGGTAAAAACCACACAAGTCTGCAAAACGAAGAAATAGGCGTAGTGTTTGACGACTGCTGTTTGCCGGAAAGCTTTAATTCACAGGAATTGAACAGGATGTTTAAATCCATATATAAAAACTGGGATGAAAAGGCATTTTTCGGTTATATTGAGCAATTCAATATCCCACGCACCAAAAAAATTAAGGAATTTTCAAAGGGAATGAAGGTAAAAGCGTCAATAGCCTGTGC
This sequence comes from uncultured Bacteroides sp., assembly GCA_964465835.1. Taxonomy (GTDB): domain Bacteria; phylum Bacillota; class Clostridia; order Oscillospirales; family Acutalibacteraceae; genus Eubacterium_R. The sequence goes on from CAYXLH010000104.1 coordinate 1,646, forward strand.
TTTATCACACAAGGCACGTCTGCTGATACTTGACGAGCCTACCTCGGGACTTGACCCGGTGGTGCGTGATGAAATTCTTGATATTTTCTGCGATTTTACAAGAAATGATGAAAATTCTGTTTTAATTTCATCTCACATTGTCAGCGATTTGGAAAAACTCTGCGATTATATTGCATTTCTTCACGGCGGAAAGCTGGTTTTATTTGAAGAAAAAGATAAGCTTATTGACGAATATACAACTGTTTATACCGATGAAAAAGAGCTTGAAAGCCTTGATAAAAATGATATTTTAGGGATTCGCAGAACGGATTATTCAATTACTGCCATAGTAAAAAAATCTGCATGCACGTCCTCCAATCAGTCACCGGTAACGCTTGAGGATTTATTTGTCTATATGATTAAGCAAGCGAGATAAATCCGTTCATAGAAAACTTAAGGAGGCAAAATAATGAAAGGACTGCTTATTAAAGATTTAATGATGGCAAAAAAGCACGGCATTGCCATATTTTTATGCTGCATTATGTTTTTTGTAATATCTGCATTCAACAAATCGGTTTATTTATCTTTTTACTCATCAGCGATGATTTCGCTGACTGCAATAACAATAATGGCTTTTGATGAGGTAAGCAAATGGACGAAGTACGAAACCATTTTGCCCATAAGCAAAAGAAACATCGTACTTGAAAAATATCTGCTGGTACTAATTATCTGTGCTCCTGTTATTATAGTGCAAGCAATATTTTATCCGGCTGTCTTCGGTTACGGTTTTGCCGGCACCGCCGGACTTTTAGCGGCAAATGTTATGTGTATGTTAATCTCGCCGTCAGTTGTTTTTCCGATAGTGTTTAAGTTTGGCTATACAAAGGCAAGGGTACTTAATATCGTTTTAATCGCTTTAGTTGCGGCGGTGACAGGTATTTCGGCAAAAGTCACTTTAGCAGGAGACACACTTATAGAAGGAAGCTTCTCATTAAATAAAAGCATCGTGTTTATTTTTCTCACCGCGTCCGTATTGATTTATGCATCATCAATTTTGCTGTCGGTAAGGCTTTACAACAGTAAAGAGTTCTAAGCGGCTGAAATGTGACTTATAACAAAAAGGGCACCTTTTACAAGGTGTCCTTTTGATGATTATTATTTAATTTTACCAGCCCAGGCGGACAATTTTGATTGTACAGGAGCCTGTACCGTATTTGTAACATGCTGAGTGGCCTTCAGGGGTGAATATATCAATTCTGCCCTTCTTTGAAAGTCCGCTGCCTCCACGGTCAACAACTGTATAGTTGTGACCCATAACTTCTATTACAGAGCCCAGTGGCAGCCAGTTACAGGCTACATAGTATGGATTTTCCATACCGTTATAAATTTTCTTTCCGCTGGAGGTAATACCTCTTGAGTTACCGTTACAGGTTGCGCAAGCACAGTAGTGAGTATAGCGGCCGTTGATTGTCTGACCTACGGTATAGCCATCTCTGGACTTAACACCGTTGCCCTTTACCTTATTTGAAGAGCTTTTCTTTACCTTCTTAGTGCCTACCTTTACAACCTCTGTAACTGCAGGTGTGATTGTTTTTTCAGAAATTTTTTCGCTGCTGTCCTTTTTGCCGTTAACATATTTTACTTTGAAGGTTTCTTCTCTTTCACCGTCAACGCCTTTTGTAACAACCTTTGTCTTGCCCTTGGCAAGAGTCTTGTCGTCCTCTTTGACAGTTTTATGCTCAATTTTAGCAGTTTTTGTTTCTTCCTTGTAAGTTACACGGAATACTTCAACCTTCATATCAGCCTTAAGCGCTTTATCAACAGCCGGCTTTGTATAGTCGTCGCCGCTGAGTTCAATACCTGCAAGATTAAGCAAATCTGTAACAGTACCTTCAACGATTGCATATTTTGCAGTTTTGCCGTCAGCTTTAAGTGATACCGAAAATGCGGATTTGATATCAATTACCATACCGTCCTCAACATAATCGGTAAGCTGATAGTTAATTTCATCATTCTCGTTTACCGTTACGCCAATCTCTTCCAGAGCTTCGCCCACGGTAGCCGCATATACATTATACGTCTGGATTGTGTCATCAAACTCAACATTGATAGAATTAAGTCTGTTGATGACGATTTTTCCTCCCTCGCCCTGATCAAAAGATGTAATATCAAGTTTATCATCTGAATCAAGCGAAATGTTAGCTTTGTTGAGAATCTCGATAGGTTCCGTCTCATTTGTTGTAACTGTTATCTCTTTGCCGCTGTCGACGATTGTTACATCGTATTCATTAAAATATCCGGCATAAGCAGTTGATGCGAACACCGAAACGACAAGGATGACAGCAATTACTGTTGCTAATACTTTACGTAAGCTTTTACGTTTGTCTGCAACTGTTGATTCGTTAGTCATCTAAAGTCTCCTTTGTTAATTGGTAAGAGTTTTGATATTGAGCCAGGCTCATAGCTCTGCTCTCACCACTCAGCGTTCCCCATTATAGTCACAAATGCATAATACGTCAATTCTTGCAAACATATATTTTTGTTCAATTTGCACAAATTCATTTTTGATAATTGAAGCAAAATCAAAAATTGACACCAAATCTTGTGGTTTCCCATTTTAACGCTTTAGTGTGTGATTGCAAAATTTTGGTTAATATTTAGAAATATCCCGCTATTAAATTTACAATTTGTAACTTTTTCGCAAGCAAGTGTTACAAAAGCACCATATATGGGCATTCCCCCCTGTAATATTTGTAACCAAATCAATATGTAGCCGTCTTACAAATTCCATAATTTGTAAGATTTGTTGATATATAGATTATAGATATATAGATTATAATTATTATATTATTTAAAACTATATTATAGAAAACAATATCATAAACAAAACAACGGCGCTGCTTCATGGCAAAGCAGCACCGTTGTTTTGTATTTATTATTTATTTGGTTTTTTAATCTTATTGAGCATAGAATTGATTTCAAGTATCTGCTCTTTTGTAAACATATTGCCTGCCATTGATAAAGCACGCTTTACAGTAAAACCTTTTGCCATATCAATCAGCGTGCGGTTTATGC
>CAYXLH010000105.1:0-4566 GCA_964465835.1 uncultured Bacteroides sp.
TAATTAAATCGGGTTCCTTACTTTCATCGTTGTTTAATTTTCAAGGTCCTTAGCAAACTCTATTGAATTTGCCTGTCGCTCTCTCGTTGCGACTTGTACATAATACCAAATCTCAAAACAAAAGTCAACACTTTTTTTAAGAAAAAATCAAAAAAATTGCTTTTTTTGCAATATAAACAGAATTAGCTCAAAAGCGACGTTTTTTTCATAAATATTGTTGCAAATTTGCCAAATATCTTATATAAATGTATATATAATAATATATCTTGAATTTAAAGAGTCATTTTGATATAATATTTAATCAGCACATACCAATATATAATATGCATAACAGAAAGGGGTTGATATTGTGCCTATCAGAATTGATAACGAATTACCGGCAAAGCAAAAACTTGAAATTGAAAACATATTCGTGATGAGCAATATGCGAGCTGATACGCAGGATATCAGACCACTAAAAATAATCATTCTTAATTTAATGCCCACAAAACTTGAAACGGAAACCCAGTTATTACGACTTTTAAGCAATACACCGCTTCAGATTGACGTTGACTTTTTGCAGGTTGCAACACACAAAGCTAAAAATGTATCAAAAAGTCACATGGATAAGTTCTATTATACCTTTGATGAAATCAAGAAGAACAAGTATGACGGAATGATTATAACAGGCGCACCTGTTGAGCATCTTGAATTTGAAGAAGTTGATTACTGGAACGAGCTTTGCACCATTATGGAATGGAGCAAAAGCAACGTATATTCAACGCTTCACATTTGCTGGGGCGCACAAGCGGCGCTTTATTATCATTATGGAATCAATAAATATCGCCTTGAGAAAAAGATGTTCGGTATTTTCCCTCACAGAAGCCTTGATGACACGCATCCGCTGATGAGAGGTTTTGATGATGTATTTTATGTTCCCCACTCACGTCATACGGAAGTGAGACGTCAGGACATTGCGCAGGTAAAGGATTTGCAGATTTTATCTTACAGCGAAATCAGCGGTGTGCATATTGTGGCGGATATGGAATGCAGGAAATTCTTTGTTACAGGTCACAGCGAATATGACAGGGACACTTTGGCAAAGGAATATTTTAGGGACAAGGCGAAAGGGCTGCCTATTGACAAGCCGTACAATTATTTCCCCAATGATGATGAAAACTTAGTTCCGCTGATGATGTGGAAAGGAACGGCAAATCTGTTGTTTAACAACTGGCTCAATTATTTTGTATATCAAAAGACGCCTTATGATTTGAATATGCTTGTATAAAAAGGCTGCACGGAGTTTAATTTCCGTGCAGTTTTAATTTATTATTTGCTTCCTGTGCTTCGCAGGAGTTTTTTTACTTCAATTTCACTTAGTTCACGATATTTCCCCTGGGGCAGCATACCTAATTTAAGAGAACCGACGGACAGGCGTTTTAATCTTGCCACCTCAAGACCCTGACTTTCGCACATTTTACGGATTTGACGGTTTCTGCCTTCGTGAAGGATAAATTCAAGAACTACTCTATTTTCCTGTTCCTCAAGAACAGTAACTTCACAGGGTGCAGTTTTTCTGCCGTCAATTTCAATTCCGCTTCTCAGGTTATTTAATATAGTATCATTAACTGATGGTCTGACTGTAACACGGTAAACCTTGGCGTAATTATGGGATGGATGAGTCATACAGTTAGTAAAGCTTCCGTCGTTAGTAAGCAGCAACAGACCCTCGCTGTCTTTATCAAGACGTCCGACGGGGTAAACACGTTCGTCAATATCGGCGACTAAATCCATAACGGTTTTTCTGCCTAACTCATCGGACACGGTTGTAACATAACCTCTAGGTTTATTGAGCATAATATAAACCATTCTGCGATTTTTAACATTTACAATTTTTTTCTTACCGACTGTAACAAGGTCTTTCTTGGGATTGATTTTATCACCTATCTGTGCCGGGTGACCATTAACCCTAACCTTTCCCTGACGTATAAGCTCCTCACTTTTACGGCGTGAAGCCACGCCCATATCAGCCATAAATTTCTGTAATCTTACTTCGTTGTTTCCTGCCATAAATCAATATCCTCAATCGCCTTTACAGGCGTTTTTTTTATAATTCTGCCGTTTGAATAAGTAATCTGTTCACCTAAAATATCCCCTTTTTTTACAGGAGCATAAGCAAAGGGATAATAGCGCACCCTGACATATGTACTGTTTACACAGGAAACGGTGCAGTCGGCACTGCACTGAACAGTCTGAGCATTGCCGCCCACAACATTAATCGTATATTTTTCATTGCTGTGCACAGTAATATATTTGCTCTTTGCAGATGAAATCAGCTTTTTATGGTCCTCCCAATCATTGGGAGCATTAAGGGTAACACATACTATTATATTACCTTTATATTTATAAGCGCTGACAAGACATCTCCCTGCTTTTTCGGTAAATCCTGTTTTTACACCAACATAGCTACTGTCGGAATTTAAAAGCTTATTATGATTATAAAGGGTTGTTTTTTTGGAATTAACAGTAATCTCTGCGGATTTAAGGGAACAGACCGATAAAAAAGTTTTATTCTGCACGGCTTCACAGGTTAAAAGAGCCATATCATAAGCCGTAGAGTGATGCTCGCCCTTATCTAGCCCCGACGGTGTGACAAATACAGTATCACACATACCAATTTCCTTAGCGCGTTCATTCATCATAACTGCAAAATCACCGGCAGAACCAGCCAATGTTACTGCTATTGAATTAGCGGCGTCATTACCGGAAGCAAGCATTGCGCCTTTTATCAAATCAATAAGAGTGATTTTATCCCCTGCTTCAAGATAGATTGACGAGCCTTCGGTATCAACCATTTCATCGGTAATGGTAACAACTCTGTTTAAATTGCCGCTTTCACAGGCTAAAAGACAGGTCATTATTTTTGTAGTTGACGCCATTGCAAGTTTTTCATAGGCGTTGTTACTGCTTAAAACAGTCAGCGAACCGCTGTCAACAGTTATATAAGAATAGGCGCTTACCGTATTATCCGAGGCGTAAGCATTAACAGGAAAAGCAATAAGCACGGCAAGAACAAAACAAAACCTTTTAAACAAAATAACCACCTGCAAAATTCATATCTCTTCAAAAGGGCACAAAATACCCTTTATTCTAAAATATGTATATGCAGGTGATTAAAATAATTATTCTGCTGCATCTTCAGCCGGAGCTTCTGCTTCAGCATTTTCTTCTTTATTCTTTGCCTGAAGAAGCTCAGTAAGTTTATCAACAAGTTCAGGAATCATTCCAATAGCACGGTCAGCAGATGAAGTATAGTTATTAATCTGCATCATTCTGCACTTGCCGTTTTGAATTACTATGAAAGCCACGGGAGTAATTGAGATACCTCCGCCGCCTGCGCCGCCGAAAAGTTCCTTGTTCTGCTTTGACGGAAGGTCAGTACCGCCTGTCGTAAAGCCGTAGGAAACCTTGGATACAGGGATAAGGGTAGTGTCGCCTGTTACCATAGGCTCGCCGATAATAGTTGAAACATCAACCATTTCACGCATTTTGTCAAGTGTGCTTTCCATTATTTTGTTAACCGGAGTTTCCTTCATAATAACCTCTCCTTAAATAAATTATTTATTATCTGTTTTTAATAAGATTAACCAAAAATACTTTGCCTGCGCTGAACAAAACTTTCAGCAGTAATGCAACATTAAGACCTGCAATAAACTGAAATTCTGCTTCAGTTGCCGGTGCAATAAAATCAGGCTGTATGTAATCGTCATACTGGTCAACTTTCATACCGTTAAGGATAACACCCTTTAAAGGATAATATACTCCGCAAAGCTTACCGTAAGCTCTTGCAATATCCGCGGCATCAGAACCACCGACAATTATTTTAACATATAATGAGTAAATATGGAAGCCCCTAAACAAAGTTATTATAGCAGAATTTGCCGTTTGAAGCAAATTTGAAACAAAAAGAAGTATTCCTACTATACCATCCTTATCATAAATCTTTTTGATAAAGTTGGGTTTGGCTTCTTTTTCCTGCTCTGATTCTGCTTCATTGGATGTTTTAGATATATCATTATTAGATTCTTCTTTTTCAGAGTCCTCTTTTACAGTATCTTCTTTGACTGTTTTTTCTTTTGTATTTTCTTCTTTTTCCTTATCTTTCTGTGCCTTTTTTTCAGCCACGTCAGAAGCAGCTTTTTCAGGTGCAATAATAAAGGAAAGAAGCTTTGTAAGCTGGATATCCTTTTCTATAAACAAAATTTTAACTTTTGTTACCCAACCTTTATCGTAAATAATTGTAAATTCGCAGGACAGAGAAAGGATTATTGCCGTAAGTACAACAAGCACGGCAAGAATAATTAAAAATACGTTCATTTAATCCTCCTCTCTGTTTTCATCGGATTCATCATTTTGTTTTAAAACCTTTTCGGCTGTATTATCCGCGTCAAAAAGCGAAGTCTGGGAGCCGTCCTTGGAAATACTGTCAATCTCATCCGTTTTTGGAAGGTCGGGCAAATCTTCAAGAGAATTAAGGGAAAAGCAACGCAAAAATCTGTCAGTAGTGCCATAGACAAGAGGTCTGCC
>CAYXLH010000106.1:0-4434 GCA_964465835.1 uncultured Bacteroides sp.
GGTTCAACACGTATTCCTGCCGTACAGGAAGCAATTAAGAAGTTCTCAGGAAAAGAGCCTTTCAAGGGCATTAATCCTGATGAATGCGTTGCGATGGGCGCCGCACTTCAAGGCGGTGTTCTTGGCGGCGACGTAAAGGGTCTGCTTCTTCTTGATGTTACTCCGCTTTCGCTGGGTATTGAAACTATGGGCGGCGTAAATACCGTAATCATTGAAAGAAATACAACTATTCCTACTAAGAAATCACAGATTTTCTCTACTGCCGCTGATAACCAGACTTCAGTTGAGGTTCATGTTCTTCAGGGTGAAAGAGAATTTGCAAAGGACAACAAAACTCTTGGTATGTTCCACCTTGATGGTATTCTTCCTGCAAGACGTGGTGTTCCGCAGATTGAAGTAACCTTTGATATTGACGCAAATGGTATCGTACACGTATCAGCTAAGGATTTGGGTACAGGCAAGGAACAGCAGATTTCCATTACCGCTTCTTCAAATATGTCCAAGGAAGATATTGATAAGGCAGTTCGTGAGGCAGAACAGTTTGCCGATGAGGATAAGAAAAAGAGAGAGGCCGTTGATTTGAGAAACAACGCCGACCAGATGGTATATCAGACTGAAAAGATGCTTTCAGAGGACGGAGACAAATTCTCAGCAGACGATAAGAGCGCACTTGAAGCTAAACTTAACACACTTAAAGAGGCTCTTAAAGGCGACAATACAGAAGCCATCAAATCTGCACAGGAGGATTTGACAAATAAGTTCTATGAGGTTTCTCAGAAGCTTTATGAGGCTACACAGGCAGCTCAGGGCGCACAGGCTGGTCCGCAGGCAGAACCTCAGGGCAATGCTTCACAGGGCGGCGCTGATTATAATGATACTGATTATACAGAGGTTGATGACAACTAATGTAACACCTAACAATATCCCGCTTCGGCGGGATATTGCGTAGTTTTAAACTGATTATATGGAGGGCAATTTATATATGCCTGATAAAAGAGATTATTACGAAGTGCTGGGCGTAAGCAAAGGTGCTTCTGATGATGAAATAAAAAAAGCATATAGAAAAACGGCGAAAAAATATCACCCCGACCTTAACCCCGACAATCCCGAGGCAGAGGCTAAGTTCAAGGAATGTAACGAGGCGTACGAAATTTTATCCGACCCGCAGAAAAAAGCGAGATATGACCAGTTTGGTTTTGCCGGTGTTGACCCTAACTACGGAGCAGGCCAGGGCGGTTACGGCGGAGCCGGCGGCGGTTTCGGCTTTGACGGCGATATTGATTTAGGCGACATATTCTCCTCATTCTTCGGCGGAGGCGGCGGTTTCGGAGGCTTCGGAGGAAGAAATCCAAATGCTCCTCAGCAGGGCAGCGATATCCAGGCTACTGTTTCTATTACATTTGAAGAAGCTGCAAAGGGCTGCAAAAAAACTGTTGAAGTGTCAAGAGTTGAAGATTGTTCTCAGTGCTCAGGTACAGGTGCGGCTCCCGGTTCTGCTCCTAAAGTGTGTCCCGACTGTCAGGGCAGAGGTGTTGTAAACATTCAGCAGCGCACGGCGTTCGGTGTTATGAGCACTCAAAGGCAGTGTTCACGCTGCGGTGGTAAGGGTAAAATTGTTGACAATCCCTGTCCTAAATGCTCCGGTAAAGGAAAGGTGCGCAAGAGAACCAAGGTTGACGTTAATATTCCTGCCGGAATTGATAACAGACAGGTTGTAAATGTCCGTGGTTACGGTAATTCAGGTCTTAACGGCGGTCCTGCCGGTGATTTAAGAATTATTGTAAATGTTAAAAAACATAAGGATTTTGAGCGTGACGGATTTGATGTGTGGTACGAAAAGCACGTAAGCATTGTTGAGGCAACTCTCGGTGCTGAGCTCAGAGTTCCCACTCTTGACGGCGACGTTAAATACAATATGCCTGCCGGCACACAGCCGAACGAAGTTTTCAAGCTTAAAGGCAAGGGCATTTCTAGGCTTAATTCCGCCGGCAGAGGCGACGAATATGTCAGAATTATTGTTGACATTCCACGTAACCTTAACGAAAACCAGAAAGATTTACTTAAACAGTTTGACAAAACTTATGTTCCGCCTAAAAATTCCGGAAGAGAAGGCTTTTTTGATAAATTTAAAAAGAAATAAATATGTGACTGTCTCACAAAAACCGTGAGGCAGTCTTTTTTTGTTGCAATGAAACGGGCACTGTGCTATAATAACTCCGACGGCAAACGGAATCAGGTTAAATTCCTGAGCAACCGCCATTACCGTAATTGATGAAAAGATGCATAGGCCATTGGGTAAAACCGAGAAGGCGCATCGCTTTTCGATTTTTCGGAATATATCATAAGCCGGGAGACGTGCCGCCAAGTTTATTCAGCTTTCGGGCAGTGGGAAAGCAGGGGATAACATTTTGATTTGCAGTATGGCAGGTCTTTTTTATGTTGCATTTTATCCTTTTTCTCCGCCTGAATAGCGGAGATTTTTTATTGGAGGGATAAAAATGAAAAAGTTATTATCAATCGTATTGTCTGTGTGTATACTTCTGTCCTGCATAGTGCCGGGCACGGTTTTCGCTTCGGACAGCAACAATGACGTAACAATTACATACAGCGTGTTTGATGGTGGTATGTTTACCTTTGAACCTGCTGAGGTTACTGTAAGTGCCGATTTGTCGGACAAATATGCGCAGTCAGTGGGCTATAATGATACTTTATCACAGCCAACAATGCTTGACGCTACTATCGCCGCGCATATTGCAATGTTCGGTGAGGATTTTACTGATTACGCACCTTTTACCTGTTCATCAGCAGGATGGGTTTCCTCTGCTTTCGGCGAGGTGACTTCCGCCGCAGGATATCGTTTAAACGGTGCGTCGCCGGATTCACTTAATACTGCCATCAATAACGGTGATTGCGCCGAATTTTATTTCTATCAGGATACTTACGGATACAGCGACGCTTATGCTTCTTTTGATAAAAGAAATGTCAGCGTTCATCAAAATCAGCAGTTCACTCTGACAATGACGAAAGAGGGCTACGATTCCAATTGGAATCTGGTGTCATCACCCTGCGCAAATGCACAGATTACCGTAGATACAGACGAACCGACAGGTACAACACCCGTTGCCGTTACGGACGATAACGGTGCAGTTACCCTCAGTTTTGGCAAAGAGGGCGTTTATAAGGTGTCTGCTCTATCCTCGGTTGACGGAAGTTATATTGTTTCGCCCTACTGTCAGGTAACCGTTACAAAAAATGCCTGCAGTGCAGTTAAAGAAAAATCTGCCGCAGCAGCAGATTATCTTTTGTCAGATGCCTCAAACCTTGATGTTAACAGCGCTGTTGATTATCTTTCCTATCTTAATTCCGGCAAGGATATGAGCGAATATAATGACGGTTTTATCGCTTCTGTTAAAGATAACCTTAAAGCAAATGGCGGAAAACTTCTTACATCGCAGGGCAGGGAGGACATAGGTCTTTACGGTTCAGTTATTCAAATTGTTACAAAACTTGGTTATAATGCTGAAAATTTTGACGGTTATAATCTCGTTTCAGCATTTGAGTCAATAGATTTAACATCAAAATATCACCCATATTATTATACCGAGGCTGTCGCTGCAACCACAATGTATGATTTTGACAGCGGATTTGCTGAACATCTGTGTCAGTCACTGATTGATGAATATTATGTTATGTCAAAGGGTATGAATTACTGGGGGTTTTCCTGCGATAATACAGCACATTTCATCACCGCTCTGTCACCTTATAATGATAAATATGCCGATGTTATCAGCAACGCCCTTAAACTTTTGGATGGATATCGTGTTTCCCAGGGATGTTATTATAATTCTGAATACGGTACCGAAGCTAACTCAAATTCCACCGCACTGGCGATGATGGCGTATGCCTCAGTTGGCGAAATGCAAAAAGCGTCATCACTTTATAAATGCCTGACTGATAATTTTGAAGGTGAAAACGGTTCATATATCTATGATGGGGAAGTCAGCACGTTTTCCACAAAGGATGCAATGGTTTCTTTAAATTATTTTGCCGATGCGCTGGGTGAAAAATCAACACATCTTACGGTTGTCACTTCAACTGCTCCTACCTGTACCGCAAGTGGCGTTACCGAAGAAAAGTGCCTGCTTTGCGGGGAGGTTTTCAGCAGAACCGAAACTCTTGCCAACGGTCACAGAAGCACAAAATATACAACACGTGCCACTCCTGTAAAAAACGGAAGCATTGTAAAAAAATGCTCGGTCTGCGGTAAAACCCTTTCATCAACAGTAATTCCGAAAGCTTCAAACATCAAGCTTGAAGCAACCTCATTAACCTATAACGGAAAAGTCAGAACGCCGAGGGTTTATGTTAAGGACAGCAAGGGCAAAGCAATTTCATCAAGTAATTATACCGTATCTTACGCAAGCGGTCGAAAAA
>CAYXLH010000107.1:0-4383 GCA_964465835.1 uncultured Bacteroides sp.
TAATTCCCTCAAATGTATCCTCACTGCCGATAGGAAGCTGGATTGGGAGTGCGTTACATTTGAAACGGTCGTGAACCATATCAAGAACGCGATAGAAATCCGCACCCATAATATCCATTTTATTGACAAATATCATACGAGGTACATTATATTCATCAGCCTGGCGCCATACGGTTTCAGACTGAGGCTCAACGCCGCCTTTTGCACAAAGAACGGTAACAGAGCCGTCAAGTACACGCAGAGAACGCTGTACTTCTACTGTGAAGTCAACGTGACCCGGTGTATCAATGATATTGATTCTATGACCTTTCCAGAAACATGTTGTAGCAGCAGAAGTGATTGTAATACCTCTCTCCTGCTCCTGCTCCATCCAGTCCATTGTTGCTGCACCATCGTGTGTTTCACCAATTTTGTGGTTAACGCCGGTGTAGTAAAGAATACGCTCGGTAGTTGTAGTCTTACCCGCATCAATGTGAGCCATAATACCAATGTTTCTTGTCTCTTTAAGAGCTACTTTTCTTGGCATAATATCCTCCTTGGATTAATAAACGGATTAATATCTGAAATGAGCAAATGCTTTGTTTGCTTCTGCCATCTTGTGTGTATCTTCACACTTCTTAACTGCTCCGCCTGTTGAATTTGCAGCATCCATAATCTCTGCTGCAAGACGTTCCTTCATTGTTCTTTCGCTTCTTGTACGTGCATAAGCGGTAATCCATCTAAGACCCAGTGTTTGGCGTCTTTCAGGACGAACTTCAAGAGGAACCTGGTAAGTAGCACCGCCAACACGGCGAGCCTTTACCTCAAGTACAGGCATTACGTTTTCCATAGCGGCCTCAAATGTTTCAAGAGGATCGTTGCCTGTTTTTTCATTAATGATGTCAAATGCGCCGTAAACAATTTTCTGGGCAACACCTTTTTTTCCATCATACATAACGTTGTTGATCAAACGGGTTACAACCTTTGAGTTGTAAAGCGGATCAGGTAAAACGTCACGCTTAGCGATTTGGCCTCTTCTTGGCATCTTCGCTTCCCTCCTTCATTATAATTGATGAGTTCATAGGTACTCGGTTTTACCGTGGAGCCAACAAAAGTCAAACCACAATATATATGGTAAATAAACTATTGTCGGATATCCTTAGTATCTAAAGAATTTAAGGTTTACTTCTTAACCTTCGGTTTCTTGGCACCGTACTTTGAACGGCTCTGCATTCTGCCTGTAACACCCTGGGTATCAAGAGTACCGCGGATGATATGGTAACGAACACCGGGAAGGTCCTTAACACGTCCGCCGCGAACCATAACAACAGAGTGCTCCTGAAGGTTATGACCTACGCCCGGGATATAAGCAGAAACTTCCATGCCGTTTGTAAGACGTACTCTGGCAATCTTACGAAGTGCTGAGTTAGGCTTTTTAGGTGTAGCAGTCTTTACTGCTGTGCAAACGCCGCGCTTCTGAGGTGAAGCGTTGTCTGTTACAACATTCTTCTTTGTGTTGAGACCCTTCAAAAGTGCAGGTGCTTTAGCCTTTTTCTCAAGGGACTTACGTCCTGTTCTTACAAGCTGATTAAAGGTAGGCAATAGTTTATCTCCTTTCTAAATTTATTTATGTGCGGTATGCACATATTAAATATTTTTGCACAAAAATACAAAAACATTTAATAAATGCACGCCGTGGGGCACGCAAAGCGTACCCCTTTTGGCGTTTTCAACAAATAATCACGACACAATTTAGTAAATATTTACAAATTCTGTCGCACACAATGTGATATTATATCACTCCGATGTGCTATTTGTCAAGAGTTCCTGCAATTGTTCTAAATTTAAAATATCTTCGCTGCCTTCAGCGCTGAAATAACTCGGAACAACATCAACATCTCTGAACACATCCATACCAGTACCGGCAGGAACAAGCTTTCCGATAAGAACATTTTCTTTAAGTCCCATAAGCGGATCAACCTTGCCCTTGATAGCGGCATCAGTGAGTACACGTGTTGTTTCCTGGAATGAAGCAGCTGACAGGAAAGAATCGGTAGCAAGAGAAGCTTTTGTAATACCCATAAGAACAGGAATATATGTTGCTTTTCTGAGATTTTCCTCGCCTGCGGCAATTCTCTCGTTAATCTTATCATTTGCTTCATCAACTGCGGCAACATCAACCATAGTACCTGCGATAAGGTCTGTATCACCTGCATCGTCAACTGTACATTTTTTAAGCATCTGACGAACGATAACCTCAATGTGCTTATCGTTGATATCAACACCCTGTGTACGGTATGCAAACTGAACCTCTTTAATAAGGTAATTATATACAGCCTCTTCACCGAGGATAGCAAGAACGTCGTGGGGATTCTTAGAACCAATAGTAAGTTCCTGTCCTTTAACTACATGACAGCCCTCTGTAATATCTTCGCAGAGACGGGCACCGTAAGGAATAAGATATTTCTTCTCGTCGCCTGTTTCTTCATTAAACACAATAACGTGACGGCTCTTCTTGATTTCTTCAAATCTGACTTCACCGTCAATTTCGGAAAGGATAGCAAGCTGTTTCGGCTTTCTTGCCTCAAACAGTTCCTCAACTCTCGGAAGACCCTGAGTGATATCCTCGCCTCCGGCAACACCGCCGGTGTGGAAAGTACGCATTGTAAGCTGTGTACCCGGCTCACCGATTGACTGTGCGGCGATTGTACCAACTGCCTCACCCACCTGAACAGGCTCGTTGAAAGCAAGGTTGGAGCCGTAGCACTTGCAGCATACGCCGTGACGTGATTTACATGTGATAAGCGAACGGATTTTAACGGAAGTAATGCCTGCATCTACAATGCGCTTAGCATCATCATCAGTCATCATTCTGTCTGTATCCATAAGAACTTCGCCTGTGGCTGGGTCAACAACCGGGTCAACAACAAATCTGCCGACAAGTCTTTCCTGAAGTGATTCAAGTTCACGGTTACCGTCCTTGATAGCATAAACTTCAATACCGTCGTGACAACCGCAGTCGTTATCACGAATAATAACATCCTGTGATACGTCAACAAGACGTCTTGTAAGATAACCGGAGTCCGCTGTACGCAAAGCAGTATCGGTAAGACCTTTACGAGCACCACGCGAGGAAATGAAGTATTCAAGAATATTAAGACCTTCACGGTAGTTAGCTTTAATAGGTACTTCAATGGTTTTACCGGAGGTGTTTGCAATAAGTCCACGCATACCGGCAAGCTGACGAAGCTGTGAAGTACTACCACGGGCACCGGAGTCTACCATCATATGAATCGGGTTGTGAGTACCGTCAAAGTTACTTGTAAGTTCGTTTGATACTTTATTTGTACAATCTTCCCATGCTTTGATTACCGCAGAAGAACGTTCCTCGTTGGTAATAAGACCGTAGTTATAGTTATAGGTGATTTCATCAACCTTGGACTCTGCCTCAGCAAGAAACTCTTTCTTTCTCTCAGGGATAAGAGCATCTATAACAGCAACGGTTGTACCTGAAATTGTTGAGTATTTATAACCCTGTGCCTTGAGTTCGTCAAGCACACGAGAAGCAATAGACACGCCGTGTGTTCTGATACATCTGTCAGCAATCTGACCGAGCTGTTTTTTCTTAACAACAAATGAAACTTCGGGAACGAACTCATTTTCCGGCTTAGTTCTGTCAACAAATCCGAGATCCTGCGGAACAGGTCTGTTGAAAATAACACGACCGATTGTCGTTTTAACAAGCTGTGACTTAATTACGCCGTCAACTTCCTTAGTAAAGCGGATAAGGCACTCGGAATGAAGACCGAGGGAGCCTTCCTGATAAGCCATCATAGCCTCGTCTGTATCACGGTAAATATTATACTTTGTATATTCTTCGCCGTTTACAACTTCTTTACGGGGAGCGCCCGGCTCGCCATCCTTGATCATTGTAAGATAGTAGGAACCGATAACCATCAACATTCTCGCCTCTGCCTGAGCCTCTGCTGAAAGTGGAACGTGAACAGCCATCTGGTCGCCGTCAAAGTCGGCGTTAAACGCTGTACATGCAAGAGGATGGAGCTTAATTGCTCTGCCCTCTACAAGCACCGGCTCAAATGCCTGGATACCGAGACGGTGAAGTGTGGGAGCACGGTTAAGCATAACCGGATGATCCTTAATTACAACTTCAAGGGCATCCCAAACCTCTGAACGGTTTGCCTTCTCAACCATTTTTCTTGCAGATTTAATATTTGATGCAACACCTGTTTCAACAAGTCTTTTCATAACGAAAGGCTTGAACAGCTCAATGGCCATTTCTTTAGGAAGACCGCACTGATACATTTTAAGTTCAGGTCCTACAACGATAACAGAACGACCAGAATAGTCAACACGCTTACCGAGAAGATTCTGACGGAAACGTCC
>CAYXLH010000108.1:0-4094 GCA_964465835.1 uncultured Bacteroides sp.
TTCGAGTAATTTATCGTCTGCTTCTTTAATTTTACCATTTAGACGTTCGCTTTTTTCTTCCAGTGTGTCAGCCTTTTTGTCAAGGTATTCTTCACGCTGATTAAGACGTTTTTCCTGCTTTTGTACTTCGTTTCTTCTTTCACGGATATCTCTGTCCGCATCTGTGCGAAGTTTGTGAATTTCGTCTTTTGCTTCAACAAGACGGGCTTTCTTAGTAGTCTCCGCCTCAGATAAAGCATTATTAATAATTCTTGTGGCTTCCTGGGTGGCAGATCCAATTTCCTTTTCGGAAGTTTTACGTCTGTGTTCAATACCCAGTATAAACCCGATTACGCCAAAAACAACAGCAGCAATTACAGCTGCAATTATTGCAATAACAATATCACTCATAGTCAACAGCACCTCCTTCTGCTAAAAATTCTCGTTCATCGCAGCACGTGCACCGAAAATGCACAGTGCCAATCATCATCAGAAAAGGTACAGTTTTATGCAAATTCAGTCCTGTTTATCGCTTTGCCGGCTGTCGGCACAATATGTGGTAAACAGAATTTCTTTACTATATTACACCTATATCTTGTATCTGTCAAGTGTTTATATTTCAAACTGCTGTTTTTGACGTAAATTTGACGTAAAGTAATTGAAACAATTTGTAATAAATATTGTAAAGAAGCTATTACAATTAGTAATATTAATTATTTTTAAAATTTGTTTGACAACGGGAAATTTTAGTGTTATTATATCGGTAATAAAAAAACTTTGACGGGAACATGACAGTTTGTTCTTTAGCTTCAGAGAGCGTTTGTCCGGTGAAAAAACGCGCGTAAGGCTTGCTGCTACCATCCCTGAGTGTCCGTAGGAAATGGCGGAACGTATATCTGCGTTAAAGATATTGAGCGGCAGGGTTATTCCTTGCAATTCAGGTGGAACCGTGTATTTTCTGCACCCTGATTTTTTCAGGGTGCTTATTTTTTTGAAAGGAAGATGATTTTATGAAAATCACATTAAAAGACGGCTCTGTTTTGCAGTACGACAGTGCAAAAACAGCGGCAGACGTAACAAAAGACATTTCAATGGGACTTTTCCGTAATGCTACCTGCTGTAAGATTAACGGCGAAGTTAAGGATTTACGAACAGTTATAGATACCGACTGCGCTCTTGAGGTGCTTACATTTGATGACGAGGATGGTAAAAAAGCTTTTAACCATACTGCTTCTCACGTTATGGCGCAAGCTGTAAAAAGACTTTATCCAGAAGCAAAGCTTACTATCGGTCCTGCTATTGATGATGGCTTTTATTATGATTTTGACGTTGAAAAACCATTTTCTCCCGAGGATTTGGAGAAGATTGAAAAAGAAATGAAAGCCATAATCAAAGAGAATTATGTTATTGAAAAGTTTGAGCTTTCTCCCGAGGAAGCAAAAAATCTTATGCAGGAGAAAAACGAGCCTTACAAAATTGAACTTATTGAGGAACATTCTGCAAAAGGCGAACCTATAAGCTTTTATAAACAAGGTGAATTTACCGAGCTTTGCGCAGGTCCTCATATTCCCGAGATGAAAGTTATTAAGGCGTTTAAGCTTACAAACTGCACCGGCGCATACTGGAGAGGAGACGCAAAAAACAAAATGCTCTGCAGAGTTTACGGCACTGCTTTCCCAAAAGCGTCTATGCTTGAGGAGCATCTCAATAAACTTGAAGAGGCTAAAAAGCGTGATCATAATAAGTTAGGCAGAGAGCTCGAGTTGTTTACTACCGTGGATTATATCGGTCAGGGTTTGCCTATTATGCTTCCTAAGGGCGCAAAAATTATCCAGACAATGCAGCGCTGGGTAGAAGACGAGGAGGCAAAACGCGGTTGGCAGCTAACAAAAACTCCGTTTATGGCAAAATCGGATTTGTATAAAATTTCCGGTCACTGGGATCATTATAAGGACGGTATGTTTGTATTGGGCGACGAGGAAAAGGATAAGGAAGTTTTTGCACTTCGTCCTATGACCTGTCCTTTCCAGTATCAGGCATATCTTAATAAACCTCGTTCATACAGAGATTTGCCTCTTAGATATGACGAAACTTCAACACTGTTCAGAAATGAAGCAAGCGGCGAGATGCACGGACTTATCCGTGTGCGCCAGTTTACAATTTCCGAAGGTCATCTTATGTGTACTCCCGAACAATTGGAGGACGAGTTTAGAAATTGTCTTGAGCTTTGCGAATATATGCTTAAAACTCTCGGGCTTTACGAGGATATTACTTTCAGATTTTCACAGTGGGATCCCAATGACAGAGAAAAGTATATTGGTTCCGAGGAGCAGTGGAACGAGGCTCAGGGCGTTATGAAAAATATTCTTGACGACCTTAATCTGGATTATAAAATCGGTGTCGGTGAGGCGGCTTTCTATGGTCCCAAGCTTGATATCCAGATTAAAAACGTGTTTGGCAAGGAAGATACTCTTATCACAATTCAGATTGACCAGATGCTTGCAGAAAAATTCGGTATGGAATATACCGACAGAGACGGCGCAAAGAAAAATCCTTATATTATTCACAGAACTTCAATCGGCTGTTACGAGAGAACGCTTGCGTTGCTTATTGAAAAGTACGCAGGTGCATTCCCAACATGGCTTGCCCCGGTTCAGGTTAAATTCCTGCCTATCGCTGACCGTCACCTTGATTATGTTTATGAGGTTAAAAAGCAGTTTGAGGCAGCAGGCATTCGCTGTGAAGTTGATGACAGAAGCGAAAAAATCGGCTTCAAGATTCGCAGCGCTCAGCTTGAAAAAGTACCGTATATGATTCTTGTTGGTGATAAGGATATTGAGGCAAATACTATCTCTGTCCGTGCAAGAAAAGACGGCGATTTAGGCGCTTTCAGCGTTGACGATTTCCTTGCAAAAATTAAAGAAGAAATTGACACTAAAGCAATTTCATAAATATTTAATTAATCGGCCTCTTCGTAAATCGGAGAGGCTGTTTTTTGTGAATATTTACAGGCTGTACAAATATATTTGCATTTTATGCGGTTTTCTGCTAATATCTATAAAGAATAAATTTAAGGAAGATAAAAATGTTCGTTGATATAGCAAAAATAATAATTAAAGGCGGCGACGGCGGTGCCGGCGCGGTGGCGTTTCACCGTGAAAAATATGTTGCTGCAGGCGGTCCCGACGGAGGCGACGGCGGTAAAGGCGGCGATGTTGTGTTTGTTGTTGACGACAATCTTGCCACCCTTGCTGATTTTCGTTATAAACGCAAATATTCTGCGCCCAATGGAGAGCAGGGCAGAGGCGGAAGATGCAACGGAAAAAAGGGTCAGGATTTGGAAATACGTGTACCACGTGGCACGATAATAAGAGAAGTTAACAGCGGAGCCGTTATGGCTGATATGAGCAAAACCGAGCGTTTTATAGCCGCAAAAGGCGGTAAAGGCGGCTGGGGCAATACGCATTTTGCTACGCCTACACGTCAGGTTCCGAGGTTTGCAAATCCGGGTATTCCCGGTGAGGAATGGGAAGTGAGTCTTGAACTGAAACTCCTTGCAGACGTAGGTCTTGTGGGCTATCCTTCCGTGGGCAAATCAAGCCTTATTTCCGCTGTTTCACAGGCTAAGCCTAAAATCGGCGACTATCATTTTACAACTCTTGTGCCTAATTTGGGCGTTGTGTCAATGGGGCAGGGTAATAGTTTTGTTATTGCCGATATTCCCGGTCTTATTGAGGGCGCCAGTGAGGGCATGGGTCTAGGTCATCAGTTTCTGCGCCATGTTGAGCGATGCCGTATGCTTATTCATATTGTTGATGTCAGTGGCCACGAGGGCAGAGATCCGGTTGATGATTTTGAAAAAATCAACGAGGAGCTTGTTAAATTCAATCCTGAACTTGCCCAAAGACCTATGATTGTTGCCGGTAACAAAATTGATATGGCGGAGCCGGAAGATATTGAGCGTTTTAAGAATTACGTTGAGGGTAAGGGCTATGAGTATTACTCAATTTGCGCCCCTATTCTTGAGGGTACAAAGGAACTTATGAATGTTGTTTGGAATAAGCTCAGGGAACTTCCGCCCATTAAAGAATATGAAACTGAGGAAATTCCTCTTG
>CAYXLH010000109.1:0-4023 GCA_964465835.1 uncultured Bacteroides sp.
AGCAGGACGCTCACCACGTAAACGTAAATGTTCTTAACCGTGAAAAACTAATCGCAGCTATGAATGACCCAACACTTTATCCGTCACTCACCATACGTGTAAGCGGATACGCAGTTAACTTCAACAAGCTTACAAGAGATAAGCAGGAAGAGGTTATCGCAAGAACGTTCCACAAATCAATGTAAGAATGTCCTAATAATCATAAACCCATTGAAGTCATTGTATTTCAATGGGTTTTGTGTTATCCTATTACTATAAAAAACTGTCAAAACGAAATCCAAACAGGTTAAATAAGTTTGATTGAAACCAAAACGGTGCATATTTTATAATGATATGTACAAAATGCATAAAAATGGCAGGACGATAAATTTTACAATAAGAGAGATGATACAAATGGCTAATATACATTCCTTTGAATCCATGGCAGCACTGGACGGCGAGGGTATCAGATACGATATTTTCTTCACCGGCTGTCCGCTGAGATGCGCCTACTGTCACAACCCTGACACTTGGTTCATCAACGGTACTGAATACACCGCCGAGGAACTTGCAAAAAAAGTTAAGCGTTACAAGCCGTATTTTAAAAACGGCGGAGGCGTAACATTTTCCGGCGGAGAACCCTTGCTGAACGCTGATTTTATAAACGAAATTTATCCTTTACTTAAAAGCGAGGACATCGGCTACTGCCTTGACACATCGGGCAGTGTAGCGCTGACGGACAAGGTAAAAACTGCCCTTGACAATGCAGATATGGTAATTCTTGATATAAAATTTTATGACCCCGAGGATTACAAGAAATACGCAAAAGGTGACTTTGATAAATTTGTTGAAATCGGCAGATACTGCACCGAAAAGGGTAAGCGTATGTGGCTTCGCACCGTTATTGTACCCGGAGTTAACGACACCGAGGAGGATATGGGCAAGTATGCACAGTTTGTAAAGCAGTTTGATTTTGAAAAGTACGAGCTTCTGGCATTTCATACAATGGGATTTTTCAAATATGACAACCTTAAAATTGACAATCCGCTGAAAGATACCAAACCTATGGATAAAACAAGGCTGTCAGAACTGCAAAATTATCTTAACAAAATACTAAAAGAGGAAAACAAAATATGAAAGTCTTACTTGTAAACGGCAGTCCCGAGGAGAAAGGCTGCACGTATACCGCCCTGAGCGAAATTGCGAAAACTCTGACTGAGGAGGGCGTTGAGTCGGAGATTATGTGGCTGGGTAAAACCCCGGTTAATGACTGTATCAACTGCGGCGGTTGTGCAAGGCTTCGCAAAAACCGATGCGTTTTTGATAACGATATTGTTAACCGCCTGCTGGAAAAAGCAGAAGAATGCGACGGCTTTGTGTTCGGCTCCCCTGTTTATTACGGTCACGCCGACGGCAGAATTTTGTCGGTTCTTGACAGGGCATTTTTCTCCGGAAACAGAATATTTAAGCACAAACCGGGAGCGGTAATTACCTCCGCACGCCGTGCAGGTACCACCTGCGCCATTGACGATTTGATGAAATACCTTACCATTTCACAGATGTTTGTTGTATCGTCGCAGTACTGGAATATGGTCCACGGCTTTACTCCCGAGGATGTTATGCAGGATGGCGAGGGTATGCAGACAATGCGTGTACTTGCACGAAATATGGCATACCTTTTGAAATGTCTTGACGCCGCCAAGAACGTTGAAAAACCGAAAACAGAAAAGCGAATTATGACAAATTTCATATAACCTCATAATAATACCGCAGGGAAAAGTGATATGCACCCCCTGCGGTTATTTTTGTTAGATATAAGATTTAACACCAACCAAAAGTTTTCTGCGGCTTCAACAATGTGCTCTGCGCTGAGACTGCCGATAATATTGTGTTCCTCAACGGTAATTACCTTGCCTGATTATCCGACAAGGGTTTCCTGCTGCTACACAATTCTCCGGGATAGAATGTGTTACAACACTACCTGCACCGATTACAGTATTCTTTCCAATCGTTACACCGGGCAGAATGATTGTACCACCGCCAATCCAAGCATTGTCTTCAATAATTACCGGCTGTGCGTATGTCCTAAAGAAAGTCGGACTGGTTTCTTTCCAGTTTTCAATCAACCTCTCTTGAGGAAGAGTCGGATGTGAAGCTGTGTAAATTTGAACATTAGGTGCAATCATTACCTGATTACCTATATGTATTTCCTGATTATCCACAAATGTACAGTTCAATCCGATAACTACATCATTTCCAATAAAAATGCTCTTTCCATGGTCGCAGTAAAACGGCACACCGACGCCGACATTCTCACCAATACCGCCCAAAAGTTCTTTTAAGATAGATAACTTCTTTTTCTCATCACGATAATCACAAAGATAATATTCTCTTGTAAGCTCTCTGCACCTAATGCTCAGCTCTTTATTTACTGGATCAGCAGTGTCTAAAAAATCGGTTTCTTTATATTTCATAATAACGCCTTCATATAAACTGTATTTTTAACTTACCTAAATTATAACACAAGATAAATTTAATTCAATGTTAGTCTGAACTTTGTGAAGCAAGTATGGTATCTTTGAAATTTCAAAGGTGGTATTTTTCTTAATAATTATCGTTAAATATATCTTTGAATTTCATAAAATTGTATCCACTTTTCTTTGCCTTTTCCTTAAAATTAGAATCCGTTTTTTCAGATATCCATTTCCAAAATCTATAATTTTTATTGATAGATACATTTATATTTTCATTAAAAACATCTAATACTGTATTTAAATATACATCCTGATATTTATCTAATAATGCTAATTCTTCTTCGGAAATCTCGTCTATTTTATTATAATGAATATTATTTCTCATTTTTCTATTAGTTGAAAAAAATAGCACATCTTTAATATTATGAGAAAGAGTTTTCTTGATTTTTTTGATAATGGGTGAATCTAATGCTTTCATATCATTATAAATTGTTTCAATAGCAAGTGCTTTTATTTTTCTATATGTTATATTTGTATTGATGGGAATGGCTTCTCTAATATTTATTGATAATGGTTGTAATTCTTTTATTATTAATGCAAATTTTATCAAATTGTACCTATATAAAATAAAGTACTTCTCCTCGTTTGTAAGTTTACTGTTCTTAAACATCAAAAATGTTGAATATGCATAGCGTTTAAACGAAAACTTTTGATTCCAGCTATCAATAGCGTTCTTACTAATAGGTTTAATTCTATCATATAATTCGGAATAATCTACACCAAGTCCTTTAAAAAATGCATTTATAACTGTCGCAGGAAGTCTTGAAATCTGATTAAATACATTGGTATTACTTTTATAAAATTTGTGAACTACAAAATCACTAAAGTTAATACAGATTAAATCATTTGAATTACTTTTATCTACAGTAACAACACAATCAAATGCAAAATATTTAAAATCAACTCCTGTAGAATCCTTTAATTCATTAATCAATTTACCATTCGCTTTCGGAGGATTTTTCAAATAAAAAGTCCTTATTGATCTGACAACAGCTAAATCGGCAGCCTCAAATTCTTCTTTATTGCAATATTTTGAATTAATTAATTCATGTGAAAATACAGAAATAAGAAATCCATTAACAGAATCAAACAGAGATCTTAATTCTGCATCATCAGTTTCACTTTCTATCATGACTAAAAAATATAGAAATATAAAATCCTGAATTATTTCAAAAATAGCTTCATTTTCCATATTAATCTTCTCCTCTTTTTTCATTTAACTTATTATACCATACAAGATAAAAAATCGTTACATGGTTATAAAAATAATTGAATTAATTAAAAGCGGCAATGTCTGTTAAGTGTCTGCATTTGGATTGGCTATATTTGGCTATTTTGTGCATTTGAGATTTTAATTTAGTGGCACATTAGTGTCACACAAGTGTCTCATTTTATATAAAAACAAACTAAAAAAGCACCTGAAATGGTGCAAAAATGTGCCAAAAGGCGAAAAATAATGGACAGTTCAAGATGAACTGTCCAACTTTGGCAGAGGTATAAGGATTCGAAC
>CAYXLH010000110.1:0-3932 GCA_964465835.1 uncultured Bacteroides sp.
AAATGGATGAGAATTCTGTTTTCTTGCGATAATTGCTGTACATAGGTACTGCTTTATCGCAAAAAACAGAAAACGCCAAAATGATTGACGGCTCGATGCCGTTAATCATTTTATAAAGCTGTTCATTCACAAACCACTTTTAAAAATCTGATTGTACCTATAAAGAAGTGACACATCACATTTTACTCGGCGTGTTTATCGCCATTTATCAAAGTCTGAAATATCTTATGGTCTAAGTATACCATCTACAGGTGCCATGGCGGCACCCATATTATTGGCATCCTTGATGCCTAGGTCGGTAATAGTACCGATATGGACTGCTTTAATTTTTATACCCTTACCCTGTCTTGCTACTACTGCGGCACCGGCGCCGGTTACCGTCCACTGGGCTGTAGGCGGTCTTTGACCGCCGTATTCAAGAGGAAAGCGAAACTGTCTTTCGCTGGAGCAAAAATGGCTTGACGCTCCTGCTGTGCAATAATCTGCGCCGGCATCCACAAGCATTGTTGCATTAACCAATGTCAGCGCCATAGTTGAACATGCGCCGAACATTCCGATAAAAGGAATGTTTAGATCTTTCAATGCAAAGCAGGATCCAACGCACTGGTCAAGCAAATCACCGCACATAATAAAATTCACTTCCGACGGACTTACCCCGGCGTTGCTCAATGCACGAATAATTGCATCGTGCATCATTGCCGATTCAGCTAACTCATAAGAAGGCTGACCCATTGACGTATCATCAAAAATCGCATCAAAATCTTCACGCAAAGGTCCTTCTCCCTCTTTTTTGCCAACAACGCCTGCACTACCGATAATTACAGGCGGATTATCAAAGGTTACTGTTTTTCCGTTTATATGCATAAAAAACACCTCGGTTATATTTTTACCGGGGTCACTTTTTTTATTTATTATAATTAAAAAGATTTTAATATGTGGTCATAAAGCGGATTTATTACTATTTATCAACATTTATATAATTTATTGTTGACATTAAATTCTATTTATGCTATTATAAATTTGCAATAAATGATAAGAAGGTGATTTATATGCAGTATGAAACCATAATTTTAGAAATGATGTCAAGAATACAAAAGCTTGAGGAAGAAGTTGAACAGTTGAAAAACTCAATACCATCAAGCAATTTTGAACAAAGAGAAATACATCCTAAAAGGAATGTTAAAGTAACTCCTGAAATGACACGTCTCTGCTACGAAAAAGCCAAACTTGCATATAGCAATCAATATCTTGATACAAATGATTTAGCTGAGGAAGTATCTAACCAAACAGGTATGAATTTTAATACTGCAAAAATGAACATTTACTCAATGGTGCAAATGCTAAAAGGTGAAGAATACAACAGACTTTTAAGTGCTGATTCTCTTGATTTATGTCTTAAAATGATATATCAAGAATTCGGCAAAGAAGGTTTAAGCAAGGCGCTGAATGCAACTAAACTGCATATTAATTATTTAAAAACAAAGGATATGACAACATCCAAGCTGTTATCTGTTTATGAGAAATATGAGATGATGAAATGATTACATTATTGCTTTTAATTTCAATTATTTTAATCTGTTATGGCAAAAAATCAAAAAAGAAAAAAGAAATTGCCAAACGTAATGAAAAAATTGTTATCGGCAATATTTCAAATGCACTTATTAATGAAATAACCTACGGTAAAATTCCTCGTTTCAATTATCCGTATATGAATTATGAAAATGGTGAAGAATGTCATTACATTGATAATGCCAGATACTTTGTACAAAGCAATTCAAAGTACTATCAGCGATTTTCTACGGGAATTTCATCAAAAGGAAAATCAAATTTTCACAGGACAAACGTTTCAACAATCTATCCTGTAACTACAACTGTAACCCGAAAATACAACGGAGACTTAATAATTACTAATCACAGAGTAATTTTTAACTGCGATGATTATTCGCTGATTATTCCCCTTTCCTGCATAATAACATTCACACCTTACGATAATAAAATTGTTATTAATTCAGGCAAAAACATTGATACGATTTACGTTGCAAACGGTTATGTCGTATTTAATTTATTAAACAATATATTTAGAGAAAGGAATAAAGTGTAATGAAAATAAGCGAGTATTTAAAAGATTATTATACCTCAAACGGAAATTGTGTTGTGTTAACCACTCTTAGAGGTAAACCACACGAAATTTACCTGTCTGATAACAGCAAATATTTATATAGCTATACGGGACTTAGGAATAATAAAAATAATAATGTTCTTTATCTTGATTGGTTTGATGGTATTGTAGATTTTATAGAGCAAAATGGCGGAATAGTAAAAAAAGGCAGTTGCCGAAACAGTAAAGTTGGTTACGGAAATTGCTATGAAGGTACTTTATGCTATTATATCGCAACAAAACTTTATGGTAAAAGCATTGGTGAATCATCATTTGATCCTGTTTTCATAATTTGTGCAATTTTAGATGATTTAGGTATATGTTACAACGAATACGGTTACATACGTTTAGCAAATGAGTTTATGAACAATAAATAATTACCACAGAGATAAGCAAAGCGAAGAAAAACACCCAGGTGAAATTAATCACTTGGGTGTTTGATTTTATCAAATATTAATCAACAAGCTCGATGATGCACATCTCTGCTGCGTCGCCGCGGCGAGGGCCTGTTTTGATAATACGAGTATAACCACCGTTTCTATCTGCATACTTTGGAGCGATTTCATCAAAAAGTTTTTTAACAACATCTTCCTTAGTAACATAAGAAAGCACCTGTCTTTTTGAATGAAGGGTATCGTTCTTTCCGAGAGTAATCATTCTCTCAGTAATTGCACGAACTTCCTTTGCTCTTGTAACGGTTGTTTCAATCTTGCCGTTTTCTAAAAGAAAAGTAACCATTCCTCTGAGCATAGCCTTTCTGTGGTCAGTTGGGCGGCCCAGTTTTCTGCTACCTGGCATAGAAATTCCCTCCTTTAGTCCTCTTCCTTGCTAAGTTTGAAACCGAGTGAAGCAAGTTTGCCTACAACTTCATCAAGTGACTTACGTCCGAGGTTTCTAACTTTCATCATATCTTCTTCGGATTTGCCAATCAAATCCTCTACTGTATTAATTCCTGCTCTCTTCAAGCAATTGAATGAGCGAACAGAAAGGTCAAGCTCCTCAATAGTCATCTCAAGGACTTTTTCCTTGCCGTCATCGTCTTTTTCAACCATGATTTCTTTGCTGCCTACTTCTTCTGAAAGGTCAACAAATAACTTGAGATGGTCGTTGAGAATCTTGGCAGCCAGAGAAGCTGCTTCATCTGCCGGGATAGTGCCGTCAGTTTCAACATCAAGAATAAGCTTATCAAGGTCAGTTTGCTGTCCGACACGAGTATTTTCAACAGTGTAGTTAACCTTGAGAACCGGTGTATATATTGAGTCAATAGCAATTGTACCGATTGGAAGGTCCATAATCTGCTTATTTCGGTCACAGGGTACATAACCTCTGCCATTATCGGCAGTAAGCTCCATATTAACGCTTGCGCCTTCATCAAGGTAAGCGATATGCAGTTCTGGGTTAAGTATCTCTACATCTGAGTCGTGCTTGATATCACCTGCGGTGATTTCGCCCTCACCCGAAGCTTCAATATAAAGGGTCTTTGGGTTTTCATCATGAATTTTAAGGATAACATTTTTGAGGTTGAGTACAATCTCTGTTACATCTTCCTTAACATGAGGAATTGTTGAAAATTCGTGTAACACACCGTCAATCTTAACGGAAGTTATAGCATAACCCGGAAGTGATGAGAGAAGAACTCTTCTCATTGAGTTACCAAGAGTTGTGCCGAAACCTCTTTCAAGAGGTTCAACAACAAACTTACCTACGCTTCTGCTTCCCTGAGTAGATAATTCTACTATTTCGATATTCGGCTTATCAATTTCAATCATTTAAA
>CAYXLH010000111.1:0-3763 GCA_964465835.1 uncultured Bacteroides sp.
TATGAAGCAGGCACTCAACTGGTAGATATGATTTATTTGCAGAAAAAAATATAAATTTCAATTTGTAGAATTTCTCATCACCTCTAAAGAATTAGTATTCATTTAGAGGTGATTTTTTATTTTTGGTAAATTTATTATCCTTTTTGTGTTCTTACCGCACTATCAAAATTGATTCTGCCGATGGTTGACTTAACCTCTTCGACACACATTTCTCTTAGGTTTTTCAATGTTTCTTTATCAATTTCATTTGTCGCTGCGGTTATATGCATCATCATATCCGTTTCAACCGCTAACTTGAAAAGTATGCTGCTAATGTTCATTTCGCTTAGTCGAACACTTGCTCTTATTGAGGATTCGACAGCAGGGCTAAGTATATTTGATATGTCCTTCACATTTAATGATGCCAAGTAATATTCAACTGCTTTGCAAATGAATTGACTTCTTGAGACTGCATCTACCTTTGGCATTGCAGAATCTATTGCGTTTAATAGTTTTGTGTTCATTGAAACACCGATTGGTTTATAACTCATATTTTACCTCCGTTTTTCTTCTTAATAAGTTTTGTAACAACCACAAATCGTTTGTATTCGTTTTTTATTGTGCGGGCAATTACCTTTGCCTAGTTGGTAAGGTGTCTGCGACAGGCTTTTTATTTTTGTTACCATTCATCTTGTTATTACATATCCCCAGCGCCTAAAGTAAAGGGCTATTCACTTGATGTTGAAGGGTTGAAGCGAAAGGCGTAGTGCCAAGCGTCTTCAAAAGACATTATGTAATATCGGTTGTTGCTTGTGCGAGTCTTTCCGTTTTTACAATTGCTTGTTGTACCTTCACTTCTGTTGAAACGCCGTTATTTTACGGAACAGTTTAAGAATAAATTCAGTGAAATGTTTTTTGTAAACTTGCTTAAAACTTTAGAAATTATCCATAAAATCCAGAATAGCAGATTTTCTAAATAGTTTAGTAGGTTTTCTAAATTATTTTTATAACTGTAAATATATAATAGTCTTATTAAATGTTTTTAAATGGAAAAATAATATAGATAGTCGGATGAAAATTATGGCGAAGAAGATCGCTTTTTTCTTCTTTTTTAGTGATGCCGTAGTCTGTTAATATATTTTCTTTTGATGACCCATTCTTTGTTTGCAGTATGTTCTGTTGTTTACTTCTTGCAATATATTTCAAAAACGCCCGTATTATTTCGCTGTCTATCCGCAATATAAGTAAATGTAAAGAAAGGATATAAAAAATGAGTTATAATCAAAACACTGTAATCAATGAAATGTATTTACCACAGTTTCCTCAGAATGTCAGTAAAGTAGAAGAATGCACGAAATTATTGACAGACAGATGTAAAAATTGCTGGGAATTTTTGTTTGAAGAAATAAAAGACATTCCCAATATTTTTGCTTACAATCAGGATTATGATTTCAGTGTAATTGATGAGGAAAAGTGGCAAAGTGTGGTTGTGCCGTCTTCGCTTGTGATGCAGGGCTTTGATATTCAAAATAATACGGAATACTATTATAAAAGAACTGTTAAAGTGTCGAAGGATTATAAGGATAAAAATGTTTATCTTCGCTTTGAGGGTGTTTATTCAAATGCAAGGGTGTGGATTAATAACGAATTCTGCACATCGCATATCGGCAGTTTTACTGCCTGGGATATAGATATAACAAAGTATTCACAATGTGACGAAATAACGCTTGTTGTCGGCGTTGCCGATGTGGAGGGCAAAACAAAATCCCCGTGGAATACCAGCGGAGAATATCAGAGCAATTCCGCATGGATGCTAACGAAATTATTAGTAATTACCATATTCTTGAAAAGACAAACAATGTAATGGTAATCAATCTTCCGCCCGATAAAAACGGGAAGCTTGTTGACGGTGATGTCAAGAACCTGATGAAAATTTCCGATTTATTAGAAATTAGGAGAAAAATATAAGTTGGTTGATTGTATTGAATTTAATTCTTATACTTGATTATTTACATTATAACTGAGATTGACGGTTCATATAAATGAAAAGCCTATGATATATTGCTTTACTTAGTAAATAATTTGTAGTATAATATCCGAAATTTGTTGGTTAGACAAATCAATACATTACAGATTCAGGGCTGTTTTATATGAGTAAATTAAGTTATAAACATACGATTTTTGCAAGTTACGGCGGATATATCACACAGGCGGTGGTAAATAATCTTGCACCCCTTTTGTTTACAGTTTTTCGCAGTGAGCTTGGCCTTTCACTGGAAAAAATTACCTTTATTGTTACGGTGAATTTTGCCGTGCAGCTTCTTGTTGATTTGGCGTCAACAAAATTTGTGGATAAAATCGGGTACAAACCCTGTATAATGGCGGCGCATATTTTCTGTGCTTTGGGTCTGGCGGGTATGAGCATCTTTCCGTATATCGTCTCAAACGCCTACGCAGGACTTATGTGTGCAGTGGTGATTTATGCACTGGGAGGCGGTCTTATTGAGGTGCTGATAAGCCCTATCGTTGAGGCTTGTCCCACCGACAATAAAGCCTCTGCAATGAGCCTGCTCCACTCCTTTTACTGCTGGGGAACTGTTTTTGTAATTGCCCTTTCAACATTGTTTCTGAGTTTTGCCGGCAGAGAAAACTGGAGAATACTTGCACTTTTCTGGGCGGTTTTCCCTCTCGTTAATGCAGTATATTTTTATTTCGTTCCCATTAATACGCTTACCGATGATGGTGAGGGAATGACGATTAAAGAATTGTTTTCAAACAAAGCTTTCTGGCTTTTCATAATTCTTATGATTACGGCAGGTGCCTCGGAGCAATCAATGAGCCAGTGGGCGTCCTCTTTTGCTGAAAGCGGTTTAGGTATTTCAAAAACTGCCGGTGATTTGGCAGGGCCGTGTATGTTTGCTCTGCTTATGGGAATTTCAAGGGCAGTTAATGCAAAAATCGCCAAAAAAGTTAGCCTTCACATTCTTATTACAGTCAGCGGATGCGCCTGTATCGTAACGTATATTGCCGCTTCCCTTTGCTCGCAGCCGTTAATCGGTCTTGCCGGTTGTGCTCTGTGCGGTCTGACAGTAGGAGTTATGTGGCCCGGCACCTTCAGCCTTGCCGGAGAGCGTTTTCCGAAAGGCGGTACTGCAATGTTTGCCCTGCTTGCACTGGCAGGGGATTTGGGTTGCAGCGCAGGACCTACATTGGTGGGTCAGATTGCTTCAGCGGCAGGGGATAATCTTAAGACCGGTATCCTGTCGGGAATCGTTTTTCCTGTTACACTTGTAATATGCTGTCTGATTTATCTAAAGCAAAAAAACAGAACAGACATTGAAAAATAAAACGGAATTTGTCTGCTCGCTATTATATTAGTTAAAAAAATAACAAATGACCGCCGTCTTTTTGTATAAAGTGTAAAATTTATTGTTTTTTTCTTGATTATCGCGGACAAACAGTATAAAATAATATCGTATAAAAATGTTTAAAGCAATTTTATAAATAAATTTTTCGGAGGTAATTTCCAATGGTAAAAGTTGCTATTAACGGTTTTGGCCGTATCGGACGTCTTGCTTTCCGCCAGATGTTCGGCGCAGAAGGTTACGAAGTAGTTGCTATCAACGACCTTACAAGCCCTAAAATGCTTGCTCATCTTCTCAAGTATGATTCATCACAGGGTAAGTATGCTCTTGCTGATACAGTTTCTGCTACTGACGACTCAATCATTGTTGACGGAAAAGAAATTAAGATTTATGCAAAGGCTGACGCATCAGAACTTCCT
>CAYXLH010000112.1:0-3713 GCA_964465835.1 uncultured Bacteroides sp.
AGCAAGGCTGCCATCTCAAGACACCAAATCTCATCTTTACTCCAAGCATTTTTGATGCTTTGCAGTTTATCGTGTGCAGATTTGGTCTTAATCAAGGCACAAAACACAGTTAATCCTTTCGGATTAACGAGTATTTTAACGAAGAGTAAGGGCAAATCTGCACACGATAAACCGTGGTTCCGATTATTACCGTTACCCTAAGGACAGAGATACTTTAGAGGTTCCGGGAGGTCATCGTGAGCCAAACGAGAATATTATTGATACTGCTAAGCGAGAACTCATTGAAGAAACAGGCGCGATTGATTTCAACTTAAAGCCGGTTTGTGTTTACTCTGTTACGGAAGATAATAATTTTAATGGAGAAGAAACCTTTGGCTTGTTATGCTACGCAGAGGTTTCATCATTCGGTGAAATAAATAGTGAGATTGAAAGAATTGTTATAACTGATAAGTTACCAACAAACTGGACCTACCCAACAATTCAGCCATTCCTTCTTGCAGAATTAGAAAAGAGAAATATAATATGAAACTGATATATAAAAAATTGGTTAGAGATAATATTCCTGAAATTTGCATTGCAAATAATCAAAAGCCAAAGTACAGAGTGCTTAACGATAATGAATACAAAATAGCTCTTAACAAGAAACTCAAAGAGGAAACAAAAGAGTATATTAGAAGCAATGATATTGAAGAGCTTGCAGATATTCTTGAGGTTGTTGATGCTATTGCCGTTGCGCAAGGGAGCACTCTTGATGATGTGTTAAAAATCAAAGAGACTAAAGCAAAGAAAAACGGAAGGTTTGAAAAGAAATATTATTTAGAAAGTGTAAGAAAATAAAAAATGACCGATATAAATGATATTACAAACTACATATTTGGCGAGCTTAAACGAATTGGAGAGCAGGTGCAAAATTCCGAAAGTATAATCATTGATGACAACGAGTCAGACAAAATAGCGATAGATTTGTTGGATTTCCTAATTGACAATGATATGACTTTTGAACGAGCAGGCGGATATTGGAAAAAACAGTCCTATTGGTATGTCAAATACAACAATAAATTTGTTTGTTATATTTTGTTTAACGGTACAGGTGATGAAGAAAAATTTTCGCCGTTAACCGTTTGGACAGATGACAGCGGCATTGCTTGGTATAGTGAATGTGATTTAGAAGATAACATTAAAAATATTGCTGCCAGGCATATAGATATTTGCGAAAACTGTGGAGCCTGCATGGGTGGAACAAGAAAGCAAATATTCGGTAAGAAATATGATAATGTTTGCCGTACAACTTTTAGATTTATCAATCCTAATTGTGATGAACTGAAATGTTTGAAAAAGCTATTACTATTGAGAAAAAAGGATATTGAAAAGATTAAAAATGATAAGTAAAGAAATATATATGGCGAATCCTTGCGGCACTTCTTCGTTACCTTTTTGGAAAGAAAATCAAATTGTTTTACCTAAAAATATAGTTATTTTGCACGACAAGGATTTTGATAAAAGCTATCTAATTGATTCTAGCGATGAGCCTTATTTTAGATTAAAACATAATTTAACAGAGGTAAATCAGCCTGTTATGCCAAACGGTTTTGGGCTATGCAAGGCTACATTATCCGACTTTGCAAAACACATCAACAAATGCTATAAGGGTAGTGAATTAACTGTTGACGAGCTTGAAAGTTATTGCAAAAGAACGGTTTATTATCAAGAACTATGGATTGCTGTTAAAGATTGTAAAAATAATGAGATTGTTGGCACAG
The DNA here is from genome assembly GCA_964465835.1 of uncultured Bacteroides sp. Taxonomy (GTDB): domain Bacteria; phylum Bacillota; class Clostridia; order Oscillospirales; family Acutalibacteraceae; genus Eubacterium_R. Next base: position 1,761 of record CAYXLH010000112.1, read on the forward strand.
GTATTGCTGAGTTGGATACGGAAATCGGTGAAGGCATTTTAGAATGGATACAAGTATCTAAAAAATATCGTGGTAATGGCATAGGAAAATTTATTGTTAATGAACTATTGCAAAGAATGAAAGGCAAGGCTTCATTTGTTACTGTATCCGGACAAGTTAATAATTCCACAAATCCACAAGCGCTTTACAGAAAGTGCGGATTTGAGGGAAAGGACATTTGGCATATATTAACTAAAAATAGTTGAACAAAATGAATCACCGTAACAACAATTTATATAGATAATAACAGAAATAATATTGGTTGCAGTAATGTTAAATTTTGATTTTACAAATTAGTTTATGAGGTTAAATAATTATGTCATATTTGATTTCAATATCAAGTTGTTTTGATTACGATATTCCGTTGGAAGAACAAATGAAGTATATTTCCAAAACAGGGTTTACGCATATTTCACTTGGTTCCAATTTGAAACACAGCAAGATTTTTGAAAAAGGACGGATTGAGCAAATCAAAAATTCTCTTGCCGAAAATAATCTGAGCATTGACACAATTCATTTCTCTCAAAGTTTAAGTGCGGATAATTGGCAACCGGTAATGGGAAAGACTATGCAGATTGCAAATGAGCTTAACTGTCCTGTGGTTGTGGCACACTGTACATCATTTATGGGAAAAGAAATTCAAAGTGATGAAGATATTGAAAAACTCAAATCATCGGTTGTTGATTTAACAGCACTGTGTAAAAAATACAATGTCAAAGTTGCACTTGAAAATCTTTGTCCGGGCAAAGCGACAGATGTGATGGAGCAAATGTTAGAGTTGGTAGATGAGAATTATATTGGCTTCTGCTATGATTCATCACATGACCAAGTTGACGGCCCACGCTCAATGTCACTATTAGAAAGATGGAAGCACAGACTAATTGCAGTGCATATTTCTGACAGAATCAAACCATTTACTGACCATGTCACCATTGGCGAAGGTTTTATCTATTTTGATGAAATGGTTGAGCTATTGCGGACAACAAATTTTGATTTCCCTTTCTTAATGGAAGTAATGAAAACATATTCACAATATAAGGACACAGAAGAATTTTTAGAAAAGACTTATGCGGGTGCATTTGACATAATTTCAAAGATAAGATAGTTATGAAGATTAAATGTATATTGACAAATTCAAAAGATTATAAATTTTTTTGCAGTTTAGAAAATTCAATATATACCGTCAAGATAAGTAAGCAATATAAATATTGGTACTATTATTTATGCGACATGATTGATTTTTATAGTGATTCATGTGTTGAACTAATTCTTGATGTGTTAGATGATGATATAGAATTAGCAAAAACACTTTATGGTAATCATAGCTACAATGAAAGTCTTTTAAGAGAATACGAACCAACTGTTATGGTGCATACAACAACCCTTGAATCATACAAAAAAATAATTGCTGATGGTTCAATTAAGTGTTGGAATCTGCTCAAGCAACAAAAAGAAAGTTTTGAAGATAAACCGATAGGCAGTTTGCTTGGAGATATAGAGGATTTTTCAAACTATGTAATGCTATCTCCCATTGATGTAAACAACGAAATAATTGTTGCTTCAAAGCAGAAAGGTGCAATTAATACGAATCCTAATCAAACATATCAAGCCGGTTGCAGATTTTATTTAGATGCAAAGAAATTAGCAAATGACGGTTTACTGTTAAGAGACGGTCAGCATATAAAAGTAAAAAATGAAATTCCACTTGATAAATATTTAATTTGGTATTCAACGGCTGAAAGAATAGGCTTGCCTGTTGAAACAACACCAAATAGATTTTTTGAATTGTCAAATAAAGAATTTCGCAAACGATATTGAGGTTTAATAATGACAAATAAAATTGTTATCATCAGAGGGAATTCCGGTAGTGGTAAAACTACTGTCGCAAAAGAATTATGTCAACGATTAGGTAAA
>CAYXLH010000113.1:0-3711 GCA_964465835.1 uncultured Bacteroides sp.
TCAGTCAAGATATTATAATCCCGATTTGTGCCGCTTCATTTCAGCCGATGGTTTTAGATATATTAGTAATAAAACCAAATTGAATGTAAATGCCTATTTGTATTGCATCAATAGCCCTGTTAATTATATTGATCCATTTGGGAATTCATATGTTTCTAAGGCAGGCAAAGCAATATCTGATTTAATTGCTATTATTTTTGTTTCATTAGAAGCAGAAGCCAGAGGTTTAGGTGAAGATTTTGTATATTTAATTGCCAGTTATTTTACTAATCACGTTGATGATTTATACTACAAACGTGATAAAAACAAAAAGAAAGATCAAGCTAACAAAAGGAAAGGACGCGCAAAATTTGATAAGATTTTTGAATCATTAGTAGATGATTTTATAAAACTTACAAAAACTGCTTTCTATAAGGTAGTAAAGGCACTAAAGCCTAACTTTTTCCTTGAATTTTTTAAAAAAAGTGTAAAAGAACATTCGGACTTAGTTCAAATTAGTATAGATAAAAATATAACTATAACTTTTGGCTATGGAGTAGCTGATGACTTTTATGCACTTATTCAAGATATTGTTGATAGACATTTAAAGCTTATAACAATAGGTGGTGTGGATTTAGGTACTATTTTAGGTCCGGATTTAGGAGTGTATATAGACCATCAAAAAGAAATAGCAAATGATTTTTTTGCTTCATTAACTATCGAATTGGAAGGGAATTTTATAGATTTCTATCCACCTAATCCCGGCGCTGCTGTAAATACGGAATACACGGCTGTGGCTGCTTATTCCGCAATAATGGCATTAATTATTCTTGCAACGGGAGGGTTAGTTTGTCTTGTATAATCGTAATAGTATAAAAGCAAAAAAAGTTATATGTGCTGTAATAATTATTATTTGTGCTATTTTGTTGCTGTACTTTTTTGTTAATTCAACAAGCTTAGGTTATTATGCCTACAAAGATACAGAATGTATAGGAGTACATAATTTAGATGAAGCGCAATTAGAGGAAAATATATTATTTTCATACGAAAACAGTGATGCAGAAATATTATTGTATGATTCGCCAAAAACCGGATTTTATAAATATCATATTGTCAAGAAAAAAATCCTTGGAAATACAAAATACAAAATGAGATATGGCGATAACATAGAGCCTGATGTTTACAGCCAAGAGGTTTATGAGGTTAATAAAAATCTCAGTTATATTTGTGTCCAATACGAAAGAGATATTGAAAATGTTGATTTTCAGGGTTGTAAGCCGATTTATTCTGAAATTGAGATTACAAATTATGACGGAACAAAATCATATATGTATATATGTATTATTGATAAAACCGAAAACGGCAAAATTACAAGAAACAGCTATGAAACCGATAATTGAAGGAGATTTTATGAAGCAAAGTTATAAAATGTCATATGGAAGCAAATTTAATTGCTTTATACATAATCTGATTTTGATATTAAAAAATTTGCTTATGTTATTTTTGTTATTATCTGTAGAATTTTATTTGTTCAGTATCACAGGTCACTATATTGAAAATAATTTGAAATTGGTTAAGTTTGTTACGGCTGTATTTTATATAGCAGTTATATGTGATTTTATTTTGTTTTTTTTAACAATATTTCTTCCCAAACGTGTGATAGTAAAGAAAGATATTATCAAAATAAAAAGATACAGCCTGAATCTATTTTTCATTGCTCGTGGATTTAATGATAAAATTGTTATCAAAGATATATGCAAATGTGAAATATATCATGGTAAAAGAAGTTTTTTAAATCCTTTAGCACCTTATTCTGTTTATCCTTTGAATTGGAATGATTTGCTGGAAATATCAACAAGTACAAAACAATATTTAGTTCCGGTTAAAAATGCAGAAATATTTATAGAAGAAATAAATAAAAGACTTAAATGATTTCTCTCAAAACCATATATCAGATTAAGAAAAACAGTTTCAATTTTATAATTGGTTTTATTTTTGGTTTGTGTATTGGAGTACAATATGAAGAATAATAAAGAACAACCTTTCAAAATTTCTGTTAATTCATTGAATGCTGTAGCCTTTATTGCTGTAATAGGTAAAGTTATATACGAAAGGATGGGTACATATCCCCATTATACAGGAAGTGCATTCAGCGGTGGGGAAATTGCAGGTGTTTTAATTCCGTTTTTGATACTGATTTTTCCGTTATTTAAAAAAGAATACCGCGAAAGTCTATGGGATTACAAAAATATAATTATATCCACAGCAGTATTGGCAGTAAGTTTAGTACTAATAATTTTAATGTATTCAAATAAAGAATATTACAGCATAATGTGGATAGAAGAAGGTCATTGGGCATGGAATAATTGCCCGCCGATTCGATGGGATTTTTGGAATATAATAGGGCAAAATGCTTAGCTGTATCATAAACCAATAAACAACGAAAGGATTAAAGATGTTAAGTATAACATTAAAATTCAGTATTGTCGTATTAGCAATTATGTTAAAAGTGATTTATCCTGCGATAATATATCATAAATTTAATGATTACAAAATTAAAACACGTAAAGCCCTTACCTGTTTGTCAATACTGTTTCCGATAATTACAGGCATAGTGTTTTGTTTAAAATACAGTAAAAGTAAAAAGGATTCGCTTGCCGTATTAATTTTACTTCTTACCGTAACATTTTCTCTCGTATTAACCGGATATGCATACTCAAAGACAGACACATTAATTGTTCAGTCAGATATGACATTTAAAGATAGTGAGGGAAATTCATATGAATTTGATTTGGACAAAACAGGATATGACTATTTGTATAAAAATTCTTCTAATGAGGCCTTAAATGCCGATTTGTGCTATATAGATAAAAACAACTTTCTCTATTATGATAAAAATATAACAATTACTGCTGAAAATGAAAATCAGTGTACCGATAAAAAGGGATATATTTATTACCCTGTTAAATATGTTAAATATTATAGAGACGGAACAATCAAATGCACATTAAATACATCAAATTTCAGCTATGACAGATTAGGAAAAGCTTACACATACGAGAATGTTCCATACTATGACAAAAAGGGGAATAAATATTTGTATTCCTTTGATTCAAAATCACAAAAAGGATACTATACAAATATTTCAACACAAAAAACCTATGAAAATGAATATTCTTTTGTTGATGAAGACGGATATTTTGTGCACGATGAAGAGCACAACTTTGAGCGGCAGGAAGATATAGAAAATGTGCGGACGTATAAAGATTCATCAGGAAAAATATATTATTGGGCATCAAATATTTCTTGGGACAAGGACGGAAATTTGCTGGATATTTACGGTAAAACTATCAAGTGAGAACAAATGCGTGGAACAATTCTGTTGTTGTTAACTATTAAGGGGTTATTTGTTTCACCTGCACGAACTTAATTCAGCTTGAAAATAATTGATTACGACCGGTAACGGGGGAGAAACAGCCGGCAGAGGAATATAACCTCTGCCGGCAAGAAACCAACTTCACTGCAAAATTTGTAGAAGAAATGGTGCGCCGTTAACGTATGATTTAAACGGTAATTTAACTGCCTACGGTAATACGCAATATTCTTGGAGCCGAGGCAAACAGCTTAGCTCAATCACCGACGGAGAAAATTCATATACATATCAGTATGATTCAAATGGTATAAGAACATCAAAAATTGTAAATGGTGTTACTACAAATTATGATACTTTAG
>CAYXLH010000114.1:0-3678 GCA_964465835.1 uncultured Bacteroides sp.
GACTATATCGAAAAATAAAATATATCCCCGTACGGGTGATATGCAAACAGTTTACCTTAAAAATGTAATTACTGATCCGTACATTGTGATTGGTGATTATACGATGTATAACGATTTTTATCACGATCCTATGGATTTTCAAAAGAATAATGTACTTTATCATTATCCGATTAATCACGACCGGCTTATAATTGGAAAGTTTTGTTCTATTGCCTGCGGTGCAAAATTTATATTCACAAGTGCTAATCATTCTCTGAAATCCCTGTCAACTTATCCGTTTCCTATTTTCTTTGAAGAATGGGATTTGGATGTTACAAATATTGCGAATGCATGGGATAATAAGGGCGATATTATCATTGGCAATGATGTGTGGATTGGTTATGAAGCTGTAATTCTTTCCGGAGTAACGATTGGAGATGGAGCAATCATTGGAGCCCGTGCAGTGGTTACAAAGGATGTACCTCCAAATACAATTGTCGGTGGCGTACCTGCAAAACCAATACGCAAGAGGTTTGATGACAAAACTATTGCAAAATTGTATGAACTGAAATGGTGGGATTGGCCGGAGGAACGAATTAAAGCCAATCTTGAAATTATACAGTCCGGTCAAATTGACAAATTAGAATGATTTATATTTGTGGTTATGTAGCATCATATCTTTTCTATAATTTACAGTTTATTGAAGTAATCATAAATGTAATACTGTAGCGAGCATCGGATTTTGCTATACAAAATCCATATAAAAAACCACGAACATTTGTTGTTCGTGGTTTACTTCGTTGTTGCACCTGCGCTTAGCTGAGAAGCTTTTTGTGATTATTCAAGTTGTTTTACTTTGCCGCTGTGACGGTTTCTTTTTGTTGAACTTCTCCGTCAGGAAACTGTGCTTCATTTTTTACGAGACGCTTTGTTGCATCTATAAATCCTAATACAAAGAACAGTGTCATAAGTTCTTTCGGACTTTGCAGAGTATATTCAAATATGGACATTACCGTAAATCCAACAAGTGACGATGTGTAAAGTACGCCGTAATTTCTGTACTGCTTATCTTTTTCACGGAAAATTGCAATGATGTTTTTAACAATAAGCACAATTATGGCGGTTACAAAAATGCCGCCGATAATTCCGCCCTCTGCCAGCATTTGAATAAATAGATTGTGCGCGTGATGCCTGTCGATTCCGTAGGTATCTCTGAGAATAACGTGTATGTTTTCCGTGCCGGCGCCAAGACCTAGAATAGGATGGTCAAGGAACATTTTAAAACTGTATTTCCATATGTTCATACGCTGACTGTCCGACTGGAAAAAGTCGCCGATTGGCGTATTTCTGTACCGCAGAAACAGTCCTAAAGGAACTGCAATAACAAGTCCTGCTACAAATGGAAGTAATTTTTTAAATACTTTTTTATTGCTTAAAAGGAATATAAATATTGATATTGCAGCCGCAAGATATGCACCTCTTGAAGAGGTGAAAATAATTCCGCCCAAAGCCATAACAAAGCAGAAAATACTGATTTTCTTTTGTTTTTTATCGCTGAAATTAACGCTTGCAAATGCGCAGAAGGGCGTAACAGCCGACAGATAAGTGGCAAGAATAAGAGGATTGTCAAAGGTTGCCGACGCACGTGAGCGGAATCTGTAATTCGTAATTCCCACCAGATTATCCGACATTAAATCGTACAGTAAATCGTTCAGTTCGTAATAGAACGGGTTAGGGAATAAAAGCGTGTAATTGTTAAAATACTTGCATATATTAAACGATAATCCTGATATTACCGCCATTGCACCTATAATTCCTGCGCTTATTACAACACAGAATATGGCCTTGTCAAGCTTGCTTTGAGTGTTGATAATGTTCGCCGTGGCTATATAGCATAAGAAACATCCCATCCACATAAGCGGTATCAGAACAGACAGCAGATGTGTGTCGCTCCATATTGCTGATACCATCATATAGCACATATAAATGAAAAATATTTTTCCCATTTCGCCCATAAGAGCTTTACGGTGAGTTTTTGAAAATAGACGCTTAAAGTATATAAAAAGTCCAAAAATAAAAAACGGTGCTATGTATTCCGGAGTAAGCATAGATACGCCGAGGGTGATAAAAAGACCGCTGCACAGTTTTTTATCCGTGGTGTCGTTGACTGTCAACGCCATGGATTCACTTCCTTGATAATACTGCAAAAAAGTATCTGAGTTTGGCTCAATAATACCATATTCGCAGATATATTGCAAGATATATTATTTATCATAATAATTTCTTTGCCTTGTGTTAATATTTTGTATACTATTATTTATAATTTAATAACAATTTAATTGTTGCATTGAAACACATTATATAGTATAATTTGTAGGAATACTTAGATTATATTTCGTTAAGGAGTGTAAATATGAATAAAGACGATAAAGAGCTCATCCCCGGCGAAGAGAACCAGTCTGTTAATAGCAGCGGTGATAATACCGCTGAAGAAAATATTTTGTCACCAGAAGCCGGAGAAGAAGCAGGAAAAGTAACTTACGAGGAAAACGACAACTGGGTATTTGACGCTCAGGCTCCCACTATTGATAACAATATTCTTGAAAATGACGAGTTTGAGATTAGTATTCCTGCCCAAAAGCCATCACCTAAACCGGCGGCTCCTGCTCCTGTCAGTGCGCCTGCTCAGCAAAATGGAATTGTCGTTAAAACCGATACAATAAAGTTTGCATTTGCAGCCGTTGTAATTGCCGCTGTTATTGCAGTTCTTGCTGTATTTGGCGTAAGGTATTATACAGTGCCTAACTCGGATGAAAAGATGAATCCTGGAAATGTTGCCATGACAGTAGGCGATACACCAGTAAGCATCGGTATGTATAATTATTATTATTCCTGTATTGCAAATAACTATATTTCTTATGCATCTTACGGTCAGTATGACCTTGATACCACCAAGGATTTTTCAAAGCAGAAGACCACCGATGATGACGGCAACACCGTTACCTGGGCTCAGCTTTTTGTTAATTCCACTATTGACCAGATTCAGTATATTACCTCTTATTATGAAGAAGCGTTAAAAGCCGGCGTTACTCTTACCAAAGAGCAGAAATCTACTATTAAAGAAAATCTTAAATCTCTTAAAGAAAGCGCCAGTGAATCCGATGTTTCCGTTGATGAATATATCAGCTCAACCTACGGTGATTACTGTGGTTATGCCACTCTTAAAAAGATGCTGGAGCAGTGTTATATAGCAGAGAATTACTATCAGCAAAAGCAGGTTGAGGATAAGGTGAGCGACAAAGACGCTAAGGCTTATTTTTCAAAGCACAAAGAGGAATTTATGAGCGTTCCTATGGCTTATCTTCAGGTAAGCTATGACAGCTCCGACAAAGGTGCAAAAGAAAAGGCTGTTAAAGAAGCAAACGAGCTTGCTGCAAAGGTGAAGGATACAGATTCGCTTAAAAAGCTTATTCCTCAGGTTTATAAAGACACTGTTAAGCAGTATATTGATGCAGGCTATTTTGCATCCGAAAAAGAGTGCATAGAGTTCCTTGCTCAAAGCAGTGAAACGGATGTTACCGAAAATTCCGATTCTTTCAGCCAGGATATTGTAAAATGGCTGTGCGATGACAGCGTAAAGAAAAATACCTGTAAAACTTTTGTTGATGATGAAAGTGGTATTGTTTATATCGTTCTAAA
>CAYXLH010000115.1:0-3460 GCA_964465835.1 uncultured Bacteroides sp.
AGAAGTATTGAAGAAAATCTTGATTTGTTTGAGCGTATGACTAAGGGGGAATTTGAGGCAGGCTCTAAGGTTCTGCGTGCAAAAATTGATATGGCTTCGCCGAATCTAAATATGCGTGACCCGATAATTTACCGTATTATGTACGCTCATCATCACCGTACAGGTGACAAATGGTGTGTGTATCCTATGTACGATTTTGCCCATCCCCTTTCCGACGCCTGCGAAAATGTTACTCATTCTCTGTGCTCCCTTGAATTTGAAAATCACAGACCGCTTTATGACTGGGTTGTAAACGAGTGCATTGAGGGAGAAAAGCCACGTCAGATTGAGTTTGCAAGAATGAATCTTAATTATACTCTGACCTCTAAGAGAAAGTGTCTTAAACTGGTTCAGGACGGTATTGTTGACGGCTGGGACGACCCGAGAATGGCTACAATCAGCGGTATGAGAAGACGTGGTTATCCTGCGGACGCTATCCGTGATTTCTGCGAAAAAATAGGAGTGTCAAAGGCTTATTCCGTAATTGATTTTGCACTGCTTGAAAGTTGTGTAAGAGACAGCCTTAACAAAAATTCAAAGCGTGCCATGGCGGTTGTTGACCCTGTAAAGCTTGTAATTGATAATTATCCTGAGGATAAAACAGAGGAACTTAATGTTGAATATCATCCCGACCATCCCGAATACGGCAGCCGCAGTGTGCCTTTCGGCAGAGAGTTGTGGATTGAACGTGAAGACTTTATGATTGAGCCTGTAAAAAAATACAGACGTCTTTATCCCGGCAATGAGGTAAGACTGTACAAAGCATATTTTGTAACTTGTACAGGCTATGATTTGGACGATGAGGGCAATGTTACCTGCGTTCACTGCACCTATGACCCGGAAACCTTCGGCGGCGACGCTCCTGACGGCAGAAAGGTAAAGGGCACAATCCATTGGGTATATGCAAAGGATAATGTTAAGGCGCAGGTTAATCTGTATGACAGACTGTTTGATGTGGAAAATCCAAGCGATGAGGAGGGCGTTTCTTCTTTTGAGGACAACCTTAACCCCGATTCTTTGATTACAAAAACAGCGTACTGTGAAAAATCACTTAAAGGTACTCAGCCCGGTGACAAATATCAGTTTATGAGAATCGGCTATTTCTGCACTGATACTCTGTCAAAGGCGGATAATATTATCTTTAACAGAACAGTTGCCCTGCGTGACAGTTTTAATAAGAAAAACAAATAATAATTTATAACAAAAACCCGGCTCATTATATAGAAATGAGCCGGGTTCTATTTATACCATTATATATTTATTTCAATTTCCTGATTTACACGTTCACGTACATTTTCAAGCCAGCGTGCACCGTGAGGGTATTGGGTAAATGACAATGGCTTTTCAAGTCCCTGTTCAACCAGTGCAAGTGTTTTATCATAGCCTATTTTACTTTCAAGAAGCTGTAAAGCTCTAATATCCTGAAAAGCATCATAAAATACGTGAAGCCGAAGAGAACTAAGGGGTTCTTTGTTTTCTCCGGGATAAACCACAAAGCTGTCGCCTGACTGAAATTTACCGCCTGCATCCGAAACCTCAAAGGGATTGATAACTGCCTTTGAATACTGAGTATAGTAGAAATTATATCCCCAGTGCAAAAAGCCTTTTACATTGAATTTATAAAGCTGAAGTCCCAGCACTCTGTTACGCTGTGAGGGCATTGCAAAAAATCGGTTTGAAACATAATTACTGCCCTGTGCGCAGCAGTAATATGTCCAAAGCTCAGGGACATTGCCGATAAACGGCTCAATATGGTCGTTTGCCGGTATGGGCTGCTCAATAAGTCCGTTTTTATAAAAATCAAAAGAGGACAAGGCATCAATAATCTTGAAGCCTTTAAAATTATCCCTGACGATTTTTGCAGCCTTTGAATATGCTCTTTTCATTGAATCGGCAGGCTCATCGGAAACGTGGAAAAGACATTTTTCACGTATGCCTTTTTCATCAATATATTTAGTAATTGCTTTTGCAAATTGCTCAATGAACAAGCGGTATCTTTTACCGCATGCCCTTGTTCTCCATCCGAAGATGCGTTTTTTTACTCCTTTTTTTTCGGCTATAATTTTAGGTGCGTGACGTGCTCCCCATTGTGTAAACAGGTGGCTCATTTCGTAATATTCAATGTTGCAGTGCTGACACATTTCAATCCATTTATCAAGTTTATCAAATGAAAAGCTGTATTTGTTTCTGCCCACAACCTTAACATCAACAAGCTGAACTGTGGGGCGTTCGCCTCCGACCTTTGTGTCAAGGGGAGGTGTAAAAAGAGGAGTAAGTACGCAGTTCATACCGTAATCAGCCGCATGGCGGAGAAATTTTTCCACCGTTTCCCAGTACTCGTCTGAAAAAGCTTCAAATCCGTACACACTCATAAGGCAGTCGGTATGAAACCAGTTGGTATAAATCAACGACTGCTTTGGCAGAAGTGCGTCAATTACACGGACTTCAATGCTGCGCTCCTCATCGCCGTATTTTATATTTATAATGTGATTTCCTGCCGGAAGAGAATCGGATGAAATCTGCACCCACACACAATTCAAACCGTTATCATTTGCAGTAAAGCAGGTACCGTCCATAGGGACAAGCAAATCGGGGTAATACTCGTGGGATTCATTAATGTAATAATCATCAGCGTTTTTACTCTTAACATAACCGCCTTTTATCATTTTGACAACAGAAAAATTCATATATTTAAAAAGCTCGGATTCAACATCAAATGAGATACGCTCTCCTTTTTTTGCACTAAAAACAAGTTGAAATGCCTTTTTCTCATTTTTCAGTAAAGACAGTTTTTCAAGCTCCGCAATATCTCGGCTGCCCGGAAAAATCTTCTCAAGCGAAGACGCAATAAAAAATTTTTTCATATCCTCTCTCCGTATTTTTCAAAATCTATTATTTTAATTTTAACAAAACGGCGATAATTTGTAAAGCAAACTGTTGCTTTTTTCAAAAGTCTTATATAAACACTTGCCAAGCGTCCGGCTAAGTGGTAAAATACAAACGATTATTTTATATAACAGATTAATATTGAGGGTGATGAGTTGAGCAAAAGAAATGATATAAAAAACATAGCAATTATACCTAATATTCCAAATAATAGCTGTCTTCCTGCATATTCATATGGCTCTCCACCTTCAGCTAAAGCAGATGGTGCAGAGGCTGAAAGTACCATAACAATTCCTAAGGCCATTAATATAAAAACAATAGCACAAAGGATAAAATCGAGTGGCTGATTCACAAATTTGGATATTTTTTTTACTTTTTTTTGCATTTGTATCATTCATTCCCTTCTTTCAAGCTTCTAGATAGCAGCTAACCCTATAACACAACAAATAAGTGTAATAAAACTAAATACTGATACAATTTTATTTTCATTCCAACCAGATAATTCAAAATGGTGGTGAATTGGTGTCATTTTAAA
>CAYXLH010000116.1:0-3446 GCA_964465835.1 uncultured Bacteroides sp.
CTTTTAATGCAAATAAAGCTATATTTGTGTATTAAAAGTATTGTTTTGTTATTTTTGTACTAACGGCACAACTAAAACATAAATTATTATTTAAATAAATTTATTGTCGGGCAAGAATATTATTTATTTTCATTGACTAACTTCTCGTGTGGGTGCAGGCTCATCCTGCAAATTATAATTTACTTTAGTATATCAACCCATTTGTTATCATCTTTAAGCTAAATGTGTTCTTGTATGCTGTCGTCAGTAAATACATTAAGCATTTTATCAAAGCTTTCGGCGAGATTCATAGATTTGATTTCATCAAGCTTTGTCTAATACACTTTGCCTTCAACAGAAGATTTTAGTGTTCCGGAATACTTATTTGTCTTAAAAAGCAAAACTATATATCGCTTATTTTTACTGACTTCCCACCATTTTATGCCGCAGAGCTTAGGATTCTTTATATCAAGCCCTGTTTCTTCTTTAACTTCTCTGATTACAGAATCAACAAATGATTCTCTTTTTTCAACATGTCCGCCCGGAAAAGTTATTCCGCCCCACCTTTTATTCACTTTTTCCTGTACAATAACATTTCCGTCATCGCCATATATCATGCACATATTTGTGAGTTCAATTTTTTCATAATTTCTCATTGTTTAATTCCTTCAGCATAATTACAATTTATCTGCAATTTAATGAGATCGGCATTAACACAGTAAAAATAATTTCTATCTGCAAATGATATATTGAAATGCCGATAAAAGCATTTGAATTATAGAAAATCTAACCACAACATGTGTATCGGACCAACCATGGTTTTTTCTCATTTCATCGTGAATAGGAGTACGTACATTTTTCAGCACTTCTATTTTCAAAAATCTTTTCAAAAAGATTTTGATTAGCCCTGCGATACCATCAACAAGCAACACTGCTGACAGCAGTAAATAGCTCATAGGGTGTGATGATTTCAAAACCATTATTACAATAAGCAATCCAACAGGTCTTGACCCTGCGTCACCCATAAGCTGTGAGCTGGGGCTGGTATTGAAGCACAGATATGCAATTAGAACCCCAACCATAATAAAGCTGTAAACAGTGTATTGTTTCCCGATTTGGTTGAAAAATATTAAAGAAATACTCAAAAGGGTTATTGTGCTTAATGTTGTGCATAAGCCGTCAACGCCGTCGGAGCAATTTGTAACATTAATTCCAACCCAATGAGCATTTCAAGAAAGAGCAACACATCGTAGCACATAAGTTCTTTGGTAACCGGCAAAAGAAAAACAGAGCAAAGCACAAATGCACCAATCATTATTAAGCCTACTCCTCTTAATTTGCCTTTTGACACTTCACCATTGACAGCAAAAGCTCTGCCTTTGTCTTTTGGTAAAAACGGTAATTTTAATTTCAGCAATACAAAACAAATTACAAACGCCAATATAGCTGCGATTGCCGTATATTTCTGAATGTTGATAAAACTATTAAAAATATGAAATAACATTACCGATGCTCCGTTATCAAATTGTTATCACTTTTGATAACAACAAAATAATATTTATAATCTTTTTTGCAAATTTATTATATAAAAGCTTTAAATAAATAACAATACTAACCATCAAAAAATCGTAAACATACACACTTTTTTATCATCATTGATGAATACACTCTTGAAATGAAATAATTAATTGTATATAATATTTCTATTATTCATTAAAGCGGTTTTAGTGTTTTATACTTCAGGAGGACGAATATGGAAAAAATTCTTGTTCTTGACTTTGGCGGTCAATATAACCAGCTTATCGCAAGACGTGTCCGTGACCATCATGTCTATGCGGAGATTTTGCCTTATACTGTACCGCTTGACAAGATAAAAGCAAACAATTATAAGGGAATCATATTCACCGGCGGACCGAATTCTGTTTATGATATGTCATCGCCCCATTATACAAAGGACATTCTTGATTTGGGCGTGCCCGTTCTCGGCATTTGCTACGGCTGTCAAATTATCGCATGGATGGGTGGCGGCGAGGTTAAAACTGCACCTGTCAGTGAGTACGGAAAAATTGAATTTACAGCGAAAAACTCACTGCTTTTCAAAGATGTTGATGAAAAATCAACAGTATGGATGAGCCATACCGACTATATTTCCAAACCGCCCGAGGGCTTTGAAATTATCGGCTTTACTGCCGACTGCCCCTGCGCCGCTATGGAAAATAAAAACAAAAAAATCTATGCAGTGCAGTTTCATCCCGAGGTAACTCATTCTGTTTTCGGCTCTCAGATGCTTTATAATTTTCTGTACGAAATCTGCGGCTGTAAGGGCGACTGGGTTATGGACGATTTTATTGATAATACCGTTGCCTCACTGCGTGAAAAAATCGGCGATAAAAAAGTTATTCTTGGCCTTTCCGGCGGCGTTGATTCCTCTGTTGCAGCAGGTCTGCTTTCAAGAGCGGTAGGTAAGCAGCTTACCTGTGTTTTTGTTGACCAGGGACTTATGAGAAAGAACGAGGGCGACTTCGTTGAAAATACATTTACAACAATGTTTGATATGAACTTTGTACGTGTAAACTGCAAAGACCATTTTATGACGGCGCTTAAAGGCGTAATCGACCCGGAGCAGAAGCGTAAAATTATAGGCACTGAATTTTTCAATGTTTTCTGGAATGAAATTAGAAAGCAAGGAGAACTGGGCTATTTTGCCCAGGGAACAATTTATCCCGATTGTATTGAATCCGGCAAGGGCGACGCCGATGTAATCAAAACGCACCATAACAGAGTTAATGTTCCTGACGACGTGGAATTTTTGGGTATCATAGAGCCGCTGTGCGACTTGTTTAAAGACGAGGTTCGCAGAGTTGGTGAAAAATTGGGAATACCCAAGGAATTGGTATGGCGCCAGCCGTTCCCGGGTCCCGGCCTCGGAGTTAGAATTATCGGTGAAATCACTGCAGAAAAACTTAAAATTTTGCAGGAGGCAGACTGGGTTCTCCGTGATGAAATGGCAAAGAACGGATATGAGAAAAATTTGGCTCAGTTCTTCTGCGTCCTCCCCGGCGTAAATACCGTCGGAGTTATGGGCGACCACAGAACGTATGATAACCTTGTAGCTATTAGAGCCGTCACCACCGACGATTTTATGACCGCTGATTGGGCAAAAATCCCCTACGATATCCTTGCAAAAGTGTCAAACCGCATCACCAATGAGGTTAACCACGTCAATAGAGTAGTCTATGACATTACCTCTAAACCCCCCGGCACTGTGGAGTGGGAATAAATTGAGAAGTCGTAAAAGCCCAGTGTTTATGCGGGTTTACGGCATTTCGAGAGGTCTTTTGATAACAATTTGATAACAGTCATATAAGAGCCATTATTCTTGTAATCCAGTGGTTTACGGGTTACAGAATGATTTAGAGTTGGTTTTGTATGACAAAATAAATCCATATTATAAAGCCCTTAGCTGT
>CAYXLH010000117.1:0-3272 GCA_964465835.1 uncultured Bacteroides sp.
TGTTCAAAAAGGTTTTTCGGCAGGAGATTTGGAGCTGATTAATTCAATTCCCGAAGCACTTGCGAGAACAGAGCATATTTGTTCTTCTGTAAATATTGGTTCTACAAAAGCCGGTATAAACCTTGATGCGGTTAAGATTATGGGTCAGAATGTTAAAGAGGCGTCAGAGCTTACAAAAGACAACGACTGTGTTGGAGCCGGAAAGCTTGTTGTATTCTGTAACGCACCGGAGGATAATCCGTTTATGGCAGGCGCATTTCACGGCGTATCTGAGCCGGACTGTGTTATTAATGTAGGCGTATCAGGACCCGGTGTTGTAAGAGCGGCGGTTTCAAAATATCCAGATTACTCTATTAATGAAATTGCAGAGCTTATTAAGAAAACTGCATTTAAAGTAACACGTATGGGTCAGTTGGTGGGAACACTTGCATCACAGCGTTTAGGAGTACCTTTTGGAATTGTTGACCTTTCTCTTGCACCTACTCCTGCTGTCGGTGATTCGGTTGCTCATATACTTGAAGAAATAGGTCTGGAACAGTGCGGTGCAGCAGGAACTACCGCATGCCTTGCAATGCTTAACGACGCAGTTAAAAAAGGCGGCGTAATGGCATCTTCAAGTGTAGGCGGTCTGTCAGGTGCATTTATTCCTGTCTCAGAAGACGCAGGAATGATTGATGCGGCACGTTCAGGCACACTTTGTATTGAAAAGCTTGAAGCTATGACAGCCGTATGTTCTGTTGGTCTTGATATGATTGTAATACCCGGTGACACAACACCTGAGGTAATAAGCGGTATCATTGCTGATGAGGCTGCAATCGGTATGGTTAACAATAAAACTACTGCGGTAAGAGTTATTCCTGCAATAGGCAAAGATGTTGGCGAGGAGCTTGAATTCGGCGGTTTGCTCGGAAGCGGACCGGTTATGGAAGTTAATACAAAATCTCCTGCAAAATTCATTAATAGAGGCGGCAAAATTCCTGCACCGCTTCACTCACTCAAAAACTAAAATTTAAACATCGGCGGTAAAAACTGAGGTGCGATAACGAAGTATTGCTTAAAATCATTATCTTTTCAGCTAAATCTGCCGATGTTTTTTTATTACAAAATTAAAAAGGTCCGATTTATTCGGACCTTTTTGTTTGTAAGAAAGTTATTCGTTAAAAAGATAATTTGTTCTTTCAAATGTTACAGGTATGTACTTGCCGTCTTTTTCAACATATACAGACTGAAGTTTTACTGATACTGCGTATGTTCTGCTGCCTGCAGTAAATACATAACAATCAGCATTGTTAACATTAATAACATTTGAAGTATAGTTAATAGAACCGCCTGAAGGATCGGAACTGTAATTTAAACGCTTCCAGTTATCATGAAGAACCTGCTTAAGCAAGGTCTTTGCTTCTGAAACGCTGTAATCAGGAGTCGTTGTAATTTCATGAGGATTAGAATATCTCTCATATTCCTGAACTACTGAAGGTTCGTCCGGCTCAGCTTCTGGAATAGGTGCAACATAACTAAACCACATTACCATAAAGTAGATAAGATACCAAATAAGGAGAATAAGTATAATCATAAGAATTATTCTTCTTACCTTGTGTCCGTTGTCAGCGGCAAAAGCCTCTTCCTGAGTAGGAACAGCAATCGGAACAAAAGGCTTACCCTTTTTGTTGGATTTCTTTTCCAACTTTACATTCTTTTTATCAATCTTTTTAACTAATTTAGCATAAGCGGCAGCTTGTTTCTTTTCAGTTTTTACTGCCTTCTTTTCTGCTTTAGCTTCTTTCTTGGCGGCCTTAGCTTCTTTTTTAGCAAGTTTTGTCTCGTTACTCAAAGCAGTCCCCTCCTTATAAGTATAGGTGTAGTATAACATTTATAAAAATAAAATTCAATAATAAATTTAAAGATATTTGTATTTTTTTGTTAATAAATTGTAAACAATACGGATAATGTTAATATTTTTACACACTATCTTGTTGTTTTATATTAATAGTTAACATAATATACTTGAATTTTTCTATTTTATGTAATAATATTATATCAAATTATGAAAGGATGTGCAACGTGAAGAATATAATTAATTATCTCCAGTCGTTTATTGAGAATGTAGAAAAAATATTTTCTGATTTTGATAATCTTATTAATGTTATTGTGGGCGTTGTTCTTCAGCTGGTTTTTATTTTACTGAGAAACAAGCTGGCAAATTTAATTTTAAATATATTTTCTAAAATATTTGCAGCAAAAAAGCCTGAATTTGTAAAACCATTTAAGGAATCTTTGAAAAAGCCGTTGTCTGCATATTTTATAGTTGTAGGTGTTTTCCTTTGTTTATACATAAACTGCAAAACAGCTTTTGTTATTAAATCATTTAAAATTGCGACAATACTGGTTATCTGCTGGGCGCTTGTGAATTATCTGTCAAATAACTTATTTATTCTTTTCCACTTCGGTAAAGACGCTGACGATAATATGAACACTACCGCAATGAAATTTATTTCAAATATTCTGAAAATAATTATAATTGCATTTGCGGTAGTTATGATAATCAGCGAATTGGGTTATAACATTAACGGATTGCTGACAGGTATTGGTGTCGGAGGCCTTGCAATTTCTCTGGCTGCTCAGGATGCCGTATCAAATTTAATAAGCGGATTTATTATTTTGTTTGACAAACCTTTTATTGTAGGAGATTTTATTCAGACATCTACCGTAATGGGAATTGTTGAAGAGGTTACTATGCGTTCTACAAGGATAAGAACTCTTGAGGACAGCGAAATAACCGTACCTAATTCAACATTGACAGATGATGCAATAATTAATATAAGCCGTATGAATAAGCGGATGATTAGTTTTGATATAGGACTGACTTATTCCTGCACAAATGAACTTTTAAAAAGGTGTGAGGACCAAATACGCCAGTATCTTATTGATGATGAGAACATACTCCCCGCTCCTGTTCGTGTTAATTTTACAAAACTTGATGATTCCTCGCTGAATTTATCAATTACTTGTTATGCAAATACATCGGATTTAGACAGATATTATCAGATACTAGGTAAAGTAAATTATAAAGTAAAAGAAATTGTTGAAAGCAATGGCGCATCTTTTGCTTTTCCGTCAAACAGTGTGTATATTGAAAATAAATAAATTAAAACTGCTGTGTTTTTAGCACAGCAGTTTTTTTGCAAAAAATAAAACCCTCAATAAACTGAGGGTTTTGTGGAGGCACCACCCAGATTTGAACTGGGGCATAAAGCTTTTGCAGAGCTCTGCCT
>CAYXLH010000118.1:0-3233 GCA_964465835.1 uncultured Bacteroides sp.
GAGTATGTCTATAACTGGGATGACAGTGAATACCGAAACGAAAAGGATGAAGATGACTAATTAGAATTATTATAAGATAATATTTTTATATGAATCTATAACATCGCAATAAGGAAAATAATATGTCAAAAGATATAAGCATTAAGTGTATAGATTGTGGAACGGAGTTTTCGATATCCGATGGAGAACAAAAGTTTTACAAGTCAAAAGGATTTCCATTACCTAAACGCTGCGTGGATTGCAGAGAAAAGAATAAAATACAATATAGTGAATTTAAGAGAAAAAAGAGTATCGAAGAATTTCTCAATAATAACCAAATAAGAAATTGCACAATTGAGAAAAATGAAATTATTACAAATGAAAAAACTTTATTTGTAATAGGAAATGGTTTTGATTTAGCTCATGGAGTGAAATCAAGCTATTATAATTTTGCTTCGACTCTCGGAAAGAGAAATTCTCTTAGAAATGCACTTGAGACTTATATAATGACAGATGATTTATGGGGGGATTTTGAAAATAATCTTGCTAGAATCAATTCAAGTGCAATGATGAACTATGATGTTTTAGATTTATGGTTGGATAATTTTGATGCGTATGAAGAAGATTCAACAATTGGTAATTTGTATGCAGCTATTGACATGGCGATGGGACCATTAGATGTAATTACCAGTGAATTACCACGAAGATTTCGTATGTGGGTTGAGAGTTTAAAGGTAAATTGTAATGAAACTCCTTTTGAAAATTTAATAGTAAATTCGAAGGTTTTATGCTTTAACTATACAGAATTTATAGAGAATATTTATCATGTTTCCAGAGAAAACGTTTGTTATATTCATGGTTGCAGATGTAAAGAAAAATACAAGCCAAAAGAAGATCTTATACTTGGACACATTCCTAAAAATTTTGAAAATGAATATGACGACGAAATGGAAAAACCACCACTACATTTGGACAAAGGCAAATCAGAATTTATTGACTATATAGCAATGGATATTGCCTCCGAACGTTTGATTTGGTATGATGAAGCAACAACAAAGAATTGCAAAGAAATTATTAAAGCCCATAACGATTTCTTCAGTAATACTAATAAAATTGATATGGTTGTAGTAATTGGGCATTCTTTATCAGAGGTTGATTGGGATTATTTCAGTGAAATAATAAAACAAAACAGAAATTCTAAAGAAATAAAATGGTATATAAGTTATCATAGTGCTGGTGATTTGAAAAGGATAGTAACCTTTGCAAATGTAATGTCTATAAGCAGAAATAATCTTTTTTTATTTGAAATATAAAAAATTATAGTCTACCCTTGACAATGGCACCGGCGGCAGCACGGACTATAAATGATTTTTTGACTGACACTAATACTTCGCCTTATGACTACGATATGATTTTGACAGGTGATTTGGGCTTCACCGGTTCAAAGCTATTGAATGAAATTATGAAAATTGAGTATAACAGGGACATTTCAAAGATGCACAACGACTGCGGACTGATGATTTACAATCTGAAAGAACAGGACGTTAATTCTGGCGGCTCAGGCTGTGGCTGCAGTGCCAGCGTGCTTTGTTCTCACATACTCAAAAAGATGAACGAAGGTAAGCTAAATAAAGTGTTATTTTTGGCAACCGGTGCGCTGATGAGCCCCACAAGTTCAAAGCAGGGTCAGCCAATACCGGGAATTGCACACGCCGTCCTGCTGGAAAACAATATTTTGAATCAGTAAAGTAAACGTATATTAAAGTTATGCAAGGGTATTTTAGCGATACCCTTGTTTTTTATAGACATTTGCTTATTGTTTGTGGTATTATGAAATAGTAAAAATAAAAACACATTGGTAGATGATGTCAGAAAGGTAAAAAATGAATGACTATTTGAAAAATCTAAACAGGATTGAATTTGTTGTAACTATGGCGTGCAGCGGCAGGTGTAAGCACTGTTCACAGGGCAGCCATATTTCAAATGATCACATTGACGCAGATACAGCTGAGCAGGCAATTTATGATGTTTGCAGTCAATATAAAATACAATCACTTATGACTTTCGGTGGAGAGCCGTTGCTTTATCCCGAAATTGTTTGCAAAATCCATTCTGCGGCAAGAAAAATGAATATACAAAAAAGAGAGATAATCACAAATGGATATTTCAGCAAAGATATAAACAGAATTAAAGAAGTTGTTAATATGCTGGCTGAAAGCGGAGTTGGAAGTATCAGCCTGTCCGTCGATGCATTCCATCAGGAAACGATTCCCATTGAATATGTAATGGACTTTGCAAAAGCAGTACTTGAAGAAAAAATTCCAATCTATACACATCCTGCATGGCTTGTCAGTGCTGATGATAATAATTTATATAACCTCAAAACAAGAGAATTGCTGAAAGAGTTCAGTAATATAGGAATTGAGCAGTCTGAGGGAAATGTTATTTTTCCAAGCGGAAATGCACTGAAGCATTTAGGTGAGTACTTCAGTGAAAATGTTGATTATTATAATCCGTATGAAGAAAATCCGAAAGACGTACGAACCATCAGTTTTTCAGCAAACGGCGATGTATTGGGCGGCAATATAAATAAAACGCCCGTATTAAAAATTATAGAAGGGTATAATAAATGCACTGATTAAAATAATTTGTGTGAGCGATAATCGGTGCTTATGATAATTTTGATAATGCTGAAGAAGTGATTAGTTTCATAAGGAGAATGGATATGAAAGAAAAGTTATTAAACGAAATTAAAAAACTTGGAATTAAGGAATTTGATAAGCTTAATTCACTTAATTTGCTCGACGGAAGTTATCTTAATTTGGAAGTTGAACTGCCAAATGGTATTAAGGCAAAGCTTCTTGATGAGGGCAAAAAGTATTATGCCAATCAGGTTGATATTGATGACAGTGACAAATGCTATGGAATTGCAGCAGATGAAAATTTTATAGTTGTGTATAAGTACGGCTGTGAAGGTAAAGACGCAGAATTGATACAAATTAAAAGACTATAAAAGTGGTGTTGTTGATAACACTCTAATAATACCAATAATTGGGTTGGTTTTGGAATAAGAGGCGATTATAATTAAACTACAAAACTCTTTTACAATATATACGCAAAGGATAAAGGATATTGGATATATAGACTTTAAGATCTGCTTCAAAGCAGGCTTAATATATGAGTCTAAGAATAAATATGGCATTACTCATTTGCTTGAGCATATGCTTTTTAGAGGTGTTGGAAAATATGATTAT
>CAYXLH010000119.1:0-3019 GCA_964465835.1 uncultured Bacteroides sp.
CTTCAAATACCGGCTCTGTGCTTGGTTATGAAAAGGTGTTCGGCAGTGTTAATATTGAAACCGAAACCACTAAACTCATTTGTGAAATTCCTGTAAATATCTCTAATCTTGAGGGTTATACTCTCGCCACATACAACGGTTCAATTTATCTTATCGGCGGTTATGACAGTTTCAACAGTTGTCTCTCTGATACAGTTTACAAGTATTCTTCAGGAAAACTAGTTAAAACATCATATAATCTTCCTTCTTCAAGAGCATACGGTAAATGTGTTCAGTTTAAAGATAAACTTGTTTACGCATACGGTGCTGATAAAGAAGGAACAATGCCGTCATTCCTTATCTTTGACGGAACAAAATGGACTGAATCAAAGGTTGCATTTAACAGTGAAGATTATTCTTTAGTATATCTCTCCGACGGTTCTAAACTTAATTGTTACGAGGGTAATGTAGGATATGCTGCTAACGGTATTATCTGCAACGGCGCATATGTTTACGGTTTAGGCGATACATTTACTTATAACATTTCTGCTGATACTGTTGCCGCTTCCGGTTACAGCTATTCATCAAAAATTGGTGAAAGCAAGCTTGTTGGTACAACTTTGCCTAATGTTACAGGCGGAAGATACGGCATTTTCTATGGAATAATGCAGGAATATTATGCGCCGCTTCCTGATGATAATGACGACATTTTCTCAAAATCTGCTTCCGGCACCGCCGGCGATTTAGACGACCCTGATATCATTGAGGGATATGATAGTAAAAATGCATTTAACATTAATGTTTTAGCTTCATATCCTGAAATTAAATATGATTACTTTATGGATAACTGCGAAGTTGAAGGCTCGGACAATATTTACGAGGCATGGGGTAACTATATGACAGTTACCGCATATCCTGCAAGCGGTTATGTTGTTACTGCAATTACTGCTACCGACAGTGCAGGAAAGGTTAAAACCTATTCTGTTGACAGTAAAAACAGAGCAAGGGTACTTGTAACAGACAGTCTTGAAATTTCTGCAAAAGTTAAAAAGGTAGCTCCTAATAAGGTAACTTCCCTTAAAGTTAAATCAGCTACATCAAACACCTATACGCTTTCCTGGAGCAAGCCGTCACGTGCTGTAGGATATCAGGTGCAGAAGTATTCAAAGGGCAAATGGACTACTGTTAAAACAATTAAATCTGCAAATACAACAACTTACAAAATCTCAAAACAGAGCGCCGGTACAACCAAGTACAGGGTAAGAGCATATTCGGTTTATAATTCAAAAAATTATTACGGAGCTTATTCATCAACTCTGTCGGTATACGTTCCGTCAAAGCAGACTATTTCTTCTCTCAAAGCAGGCAGTAAATCATTTACTGTAAATTATAAGAAGAATAAATCTGCAAGCGGATATCAAGTTCAGTATTCCAGAAGCAGTAAGTTTACAAAGCCAACTACAAAGACTGTAACCAAGAACTCAACAACGTCATATAAAGCTACAAAGCTTTCTGCAAAGAAAAAGTATTATGTACGTGTTCGTTCTTATAAAACAGTAAATGGACAAAAGGTTTATGGAGCTTGGTCTTCTGCAAAGAATGTTACAACAAAATAAGCACAACAAAAGGCATCCGATTTCGGATGCCTTTTACCTTTATACATATATTATTTGTATACTCTTTCTATTCTCGGGTTAACCATCAGCGGGGATATATCAACGGTGGCAAGGTCGCCGGCTTTTATATCACTGCCTGTAATATCAACTGCAGTGTGCGAAAGACCGATTTCACCGATAACGTGAAACATTCTGCCGTTTATACGTACATACATCTGCTGCTTTTTTAAAAATCGCTTGAATACGCTTAATACGTAGTGAAAATCATATATTTCTTTTTCTTTTGCAAGACCGAAACCGTCGTAATGTCCAATGGGTACTATGGCGATTTTTGTTTCTCTCTTTGTTTTGTAAAGTCCGTTGTAACCTATACTGTAACCTGCGGGAACTGTTTTCACATCAACTACCTCAGCTTCAAGAGAACCTAATCTGTTTAAACCGGATTTGCTTCGTGTAATAACTCTGCCTGTAAATGCACTGCCTATGCGCACACTGTCAAGACAAACATCCTCAACGTTCAGCAGAGCGGGGGAGTTGGCTGCGTGGATAATGCCGATTTCACCCACTTCTTTTTTAATCTGATTCATTGTGTCTTTAAACATTTCAAGCTGTATCTTTGTAAGCTCACTGTTGCGAAATGCAGAGGAAAAATGAGTATATGCTCCAATGAATTTTAAATTTGAAAATTCATAGCATTTTATGGCGTCTTCAACCTGTGACGGCATAAATCCGTATCTTCCCATTCCTGTGTCAATCTTTAAATGGCATTTTACCGTTATGCCTAACTTAACTGCGGTATCGTTCATCACTTTTGCCGCTTCAAGAGAGCCTATTGTTGCAATGCAGACGTTTTGTGCAACGGTTAACGCCTCTTCTTTAATACAGGTGGAGCGCATAACAAGAATGTCAGCGTCGGGTACAATTTCTCTTAAAACAGGAATATCCGTAACCTCCGTAACGGCAAAAGTATTAACACCGTGCTCCCAAAGAATTTTTGTAAGCTCGCATACACCGAAGCCGTAACCATTGCCTTTTACAACGCCGATAAGGGGAACTCCTGCTTTTTTCTTAATTATTTCAATGTTTTCATCAAGCTTTGCTTTGTCAATTACATATCTGCTCATATTATCTTATCTTTTTCAGCACCTCGGTGCCCACATTGTAAAGTTTATATATGGGTTTGTTTATTACATAGTCAAATTCGCCTACAAATTCCTTCATATATCCACCGAAACCGTGCTTAAA
Organism: uncultured Bacteroides sp.; assembly: GCA_964465835.1. GTDB lineage: Bacteria > Bacillota > Clostridia > Oscillospirales > Acutalibacteraceae > Eubacterium_R. Next base: position 2,841 of record CAYXLH010000119.1, read on the forward strand.
TCTCCAAAGTCCGTAATGCGGATTGCTGGGATTCTGACAGTCACCGCTGATACCGCCGAAATCATATACCTTGCAGCCGCACTCCATACCCCATTTAATCATTGCCCATTGAAGCGCATAGTTGGGATAAACATTTCTGTGTGCGTTTGAGGAGGCTCCGTACTGATATTTCATAACAT
>CAYXLH010000120.1:0-3017 GCA_964465835.1 uncultured Bacteroides sp.
ACGCAGCCTCAAATTTGGAATAAAGCATATATTAAGCGGCAGAGTGTTTTGTTTACACTCTACCGCTTATTCATTTCAACATTTTTTTAAGTTCAGTTACAGAAAGACACTTTTCTTCTTTCAGTAATTTTTTATATCTGTCCATATTATACTGCGAGTGTTCGGTTTCCTTGCTCCACAAATGGATAGTCCAGCTGTCACCGCCGAAATATGTGTTAATAAGCACTCCTACAACTGCCATTTTGATTTTTGAGAGCACATCATAATCCTCAAGAGCATCCATAAGATATTTATAGATAAAGTAAACTGCTGTGTTTTCATTAAAATAATTATCATCAATGCAGGTATCAAAACTGCGGTGCTTATTTATTTTTTCCACCCATTCCTTGTTAATAATTTCTGGATTATTAAATACTCCCAAAAAATCAACTATATTTTGCGTTCCGTCCTCATAAGGCTGTATCTCATTTTGTACTTTTACTGCTAAATCAAGCAGTGAATTAAGACGTTCGTAGATATGCAAGTCATCATTTTGCATAATACCAATAGCTTTGCTGCGATAATTCTTTAATTTATAAAATGTAAGTGCATCAATATCGTTAAGCTCCGGTGGATTGCTGTCGGTAATCTCCTTAAATTTTAAATGAGAATTGATATTATAGATTAAATCGGCGGCAACTGGACAGGAAAATGAAATTCCTATCTCCTTAACCGCACCAAACGAGTGAGTAAAACGCGGAAAATTACGGCAGGTAAAGGGTGTGTGCTCCTGACCTATTGCAATGTGCATATCACAAAGATTGTCGCTGTTCAAAAAAGGGCAGCGTTTTTTTGAAACCAGAGTAAAAATGGCATTGCCAAATTCGTCTTTATCGAGCACACGGTCAATTCTCTGCTTAATTTCAAGGTCGGGATTAAGGGTTTTGTAGTATTCAAGAGAGTCTTTGTCAGCGTCAACCTCCCATCCCTGACAACAGGAATCGGGGCAATCCCCTGCTATACATTTGAATTCTTCATAATATTCCGGATAAACAGTTTTCATAATTTTAAACCTGCGAGATAATTATTTTTATATTTTTTATCATTTGTAACGTCTTTGATTACAACAATTTCCGGCGGTAATTGGTACTTTTGACTGTCACAGTTAATCTCTAGTTCAAGAGTTGCCTTATCATTCCAAAAAGTGTAAATATCAAGTTCAAAATACTGCCCCTTATAGAGAAAACAATATCTGCTTTTCTTGATAATATTCTTCTTTGGATTACGCAATTTCAGTAGTTCATTATATCTGCTTTCACTAATTGTATTTTCATACTCATAGCATTTTGAAACGGTAATTCTCTGCTTAACAGTTTCATAGTATAAATATGAGCCGTTTACTCCCCTTTTGCGTATTCTGTGGGAGCCGTTGCTGCTTAAAAGATACGCCTGTTCAATATCACATTTTACAGCCTTATACTTTTTGAAAAATTCGTCTTTAGGAACCTCAATAAGCAGCTTGATTTCATTCTCAATATTATTTATTATACAATCAATTTCACGGCATACGTCGTTGATTTTGTCTTCAATAACCGCACTGTATTCTATATACCTTAAATGCGGGTGCCCTGTCCAAACTTCAAGCAGTCTTTCGTGGCACTGTACTGCCTGTATCTGGGATTCTGTTCGTTGGACGGATGAAACATAATTTCCATTAATAGCAGCAGTTTCAAGAAAAATTACTGCATCATACCTTTCCCAGGATTTTACGCAGTCAACACCTATTGTCTCGGCGTAAATCGCTCTTTTTTCATAGTCTACATATGAAAAACAATCTGTTAGTCCTCTGTCACAGATAAGGATTACATTGTCCTCGTCTTTGATTTTACATAAAATATGATTTTCAGTCTCAATTTGTTTAAGAGCAACGGCTTTTTCAAATTCAAACATATCGTCGCGTGAAAAGCCGTCATCAATCAGCTTACCTGCCGTTTCAGGGCATAAATATATTTTATATCCTTTAGCTTCGTAAATTGATTTAATTTTACCTATTATTTCCGTTTTACCGGAGCAAGGACCGCCCGTAAGGGCAATTTTAACTATACTGCTCAAAAAATCACCAAAATTATTATATCATAAGCAATTATCCATAACAAGAACAAATATTGACTTGTATATTATTGATAAATAATGTATAATATTGTTAATAATATTAATTCAAGTTGTACAAAAAGGAGCTTAATATGAAAGATTGGTATAAGGAATTAGTTGTATATCAGATTTGGCCAAGGTCATTCTGTGATGGAAACGGAGACGGTATCGGCGACCTTGAGGGTGTTTTATCAAAGCTTGATTATCTTAAGGATTTAGGTATAAACTGCATATGGTTTTCCCCTCTTTATCCCTCCCCAAATGCGGATTACGGATATGATATTGCTGATTACAGAAATATTCATCCTGACTACGGCACCCTTGATTTATTCAAAAAAGTACTCGATGAAGCGCATAAACGTGATATAAAAGTAATTATGGATTTGGTTGTAAATCATACTTCTGACGAACATCAGTGGTTTATTGAATCAAAAAATCCAGATTCACCGTATCACGATTACTATTTATGGCGTAAAGGCAGAGGTAAAAGACCACCTAACAACTGGCTTTCGTGCTTTGAGGGCAACGGATGGGAATACAACAAGGATATTGATGAATACTATTTCCACGCATTTGCTAAAAAACAGCCTGACTTAAATCACGATAATCCTAAAGTTCGTCAGGAAGTAAAAGATATTATGAAGTTCTGGCTTGATATGGGTGTTGATGGTTTCCGAGAAGATGTTATTACGTTTATTTCAAAGCGTGAAGGTCTTCCAAATGGATTCCCCCTCCCTGTTGGTACAGGAATTGAACATTATATGGACGGTCCCAACATTCATAAATATCTGCGTGAATACAGAGAGGTTACCGATCAATATGATTGCTTTACCGTAGGCGAAGCACCGATGATGACTCCCGGCAATGCACTGAAATACATAAGTGAG
>CAYXLH010000121.1:0-2816 GCA_964465835.1 uncultured Bacteroides sp.
CCAGATTACTGCCGCTCGCCCAGTTGTTGGCATTGTCGGTAAAAATCTGGTCGCCTAAAAAAACAATCTGCTCTTTTTTTAGATTCATCATTTCGGCGGCTTTCTTATACCCTCTCGGATTTGGCTTTGAAGCGTTGCAGATATAATATGAATCTATATTTTTAAGGAACCTTTTAACACGTTCCTCTCCGTTATTGCTAAGCAAAAGCGTCTTAAAACCGATTTCGTGTAAATGTTTAAACAAACTGTCAATTCCAGGCGTTGAATCATCACCGTGGTGAACGAGGGTATTGTCAATATCAAAAATCAATCCTCTGAATCCGTTTTCATACAGTTTCTCATAATCAACTGCAAAAACACTTTTTGCACATTCATATGGGTACAGCAATCTAATCATTTTCTATATACTCACACACATTGTCAATCTGGCGGCAAAAATCATCACCGTAAACATTATCAAAAAACGCACTGCCTATTGTAAACGCCCAGGGTTTAATTGATTTAAGCTCATCAAGTCTGTCATAACTGTTAACGCTTCCTGCTATGCATACAGGGGCGCTAACCTCTTTTACAAACCTTTTATTCAATACAAAAGGGTCGTCAACAAATCTGTAACCCAAAAGGTCAAACCCGTCAACGCCTTTTTCCATACATAATTTTGCTTCACTGATAATTTCGTCAGCCGTGCCCTTAAGCACCGACGGACGTTCCTCAACAGTACCGACAAAAGGCATATATTTTAAACCGTGTTCTTTGCAGAATTTATTTATTGAATCAAAGTACATTGTTCCCATAAGCACGTCGCAGCCACATTCGGCAGCCATTTCTGCGCCGGCAAGGCACTCTTTTTCCGTATATGCAACAACCTCAAGAAAAACTGTCTTTCCGCATTCTTTCATATATGCAAACAATTTTTTCATCTTGTCAGGTTCAAGACCCTCTTCCTTAAATCCCCAGCACTGCGCCTTTGAATTTTTGCACGCTTCAAAAATTTCACAGGCGTTTTCTACGGTTTTGTCGTTATATGTCAGCATAACGATTAAATTCATATTATCTTTCATAAAATTAAACCTATTTGTAAAAATATGGTATTTATTATAAGGCATAACTCACAATTAGTCAACAAAAGCCCTCAACAAACGACACTCACAATCATAGAATATTAGGGTAACGCAATAAAGAGGTGATATGATGAACAAAAACAATAACCGCCCGAATATGGGCGATGTAACCGACTATGGATCTGAACCGTTTGTCGTCAATATTGACTCTGCGGTAATGCGTAACAACAACTACCGCCGGGCATTGTGGACGGGAAAATATTTGCAGTTAACGCTTATGAGTATTCCCGTGGGAGGAGAAATCGGTCTTGAGGTACATCCGGACACCGACCAGTTTATAAGAATTGAAAACGGCTATGGCCTTGCTATGATGGGCAGTGAAAAGAACAGTTTGAATTATCAGAGGCCTGTCAAGGGTGGCTTTGCTGTATTTGTTCCGGCAGGCACTTGGCACAATATACTTAATACCGGCAGAACACCACTGAAACTTTATACTGTATATGCTCCGCCCCACCATCCTCACGGCACCGTGCAGGCAACAAAGGCTATCGCCGACGAACAGGAGCACTAAACAAAAACCGAGCTTTGAGAAATCAAAAATTCTTCAAAGCTCGGTTTTAATTATATTTTTTCAATATTCTTTTTTCTCAATAATAGCTCTTTCAAACATTTCAGTTCATCCAAATTAGGATTAATAAATCTAAAAGTTGTATGGCAAACATTATCATATTCTTTACCAAATATCTGCTTTCTTGTTCCACCCTTGCAAGCGACGCAGTTTTTGCTAATATGTAATTTGTGATTTTATAATATTCCCTTTATCAATTCTTTATAAAACTGATTTGTATAATCATTCATTTCGCTACACAATGGTTCTGTTTCCGGTAAGTAGCATTTATTTGCATTTAAAACATTCTTTTTCATAAATTCTAATGTTTCTTCAAGTGTTTGACCTCTGACAGAACCGGTAATAAGTGTTTTAACAACAGTGTAAGTTTTGCCGCCTTCAAGCACATGGGCATCGTGTAAAATTTTACCTTCAATAGTTTCCGGGATTTCGCTTATTTGCGATTCCCAAGCAATTTTGGTTATCATATCAATTTCTCTATCTGTATAACCTTGATTGTTCAGCCAAGCTCTTATTCTTTTTTCATCGCTATATATAAAACCATGAAAATGCATTGCAAGAATAAGAAACTCATAATTAATTTTATAACTGCTGATTTCCAATATCTTATCAATTTTCTTTTTAACTAATTCAATGTGCCACATGTTATGCATTATATCCTTATCAGCATAATACGGAGTTACAAATTCTATTAATTTCTTTTCATTAAATCTCATTACAATTCCTCTCTTATATCAGTTAATATCATTTCCACTACATCATCAACCGACATTTCTTTAGTTATCATTTTCTCGTTATTAAATCCTAAAATATCTTTTTCTTTCCACCAACGCTTCATATCTTCTTCGGTGAAATCAATATTATTTTTCGTTTGGAACCTTTTAACTGTTTCGTCAAACGGAATGTCATAATAGTATGAGTAAATATTTGAAAAGCTATTTATAATAGTATCAAACAAAGGCTTGTACCATGTGAAATTAAGAATACCCTCAATAATTACTATTTTACTGTGTTCTTTTCCAAACAACACAAGCTTTGAAAGTAATTCTATTGCAACACTGTCATAGCCGTCATTAGTATGTAATACCTCTCTCCTTATGACATCTTGAGAAAGCAGCATACAGTCT
>CAYXLH010000122.1:0-2809 GCA_964465835.1 uncultured Bacteroides sp.
ATTATGGAGCATTTTAACCTGACAAGGTATTTTGAATTTGTTGCAGGGTCAAATATGGACGGTACACGCTCTAAAAAAGCAGAGGTTATTGAATATGCATTGAATAAATGCCAAATTACAGATAAATCAAAGGTGGTTATGGTTGGCGACAGAAAGCACGATATTATAGGAGCAAAGGCTGCCGGCATTGACTCAATCAGCGTTGAATATGGTTACGGTGACTATAATGAGCTCAAAACTGCAGATGCAACTTATATAGCAAAAACAGTCGATGAATTGAAAAATATAATTCTATAAGGCTGGTAAAAGCAGGAGGTGTATAATGAAAATTACATTGTTTAACGGAAGTGCAAGGACAAACGGCAGTTGTTCTTTTCTCCTTGATAAAATGATTTCTGCGTTTCACAAAAACAGTATTGAAACGAAAAATATAATATTTCACAAATAAATTTTGCATTAACCATTAAATAATTAGAACATATCATTTGAGATGCTTTGTTTTCTTGCTTTTGTTACTGTAATATGCTAAACTAATAAAATATTAGTGAATTCTGGGGGAGCATATGCACAGAAATTATGAAAAAACCGAACTTACAAATATGTGTATGATATATGATAATGACGGTAATATTTTAGTTCAGGACAGAGTGAGCAAATTATGGGGCGGTGTAACATTTCCGGGCGGACATATTGAAAAAGGCGAAAGCATTGTTGAATCCGTAATACGAGAGGTTAAAGAGGAAACAGGTCTTGATATCAAAAAGCCTAAAATATGCGGAATTAAGCAATGGCAGGTAAATAAAAAGGTTCGCTATATTGTGTTTTTTTATAAGACAAATGAGTTTAGCGGAGAATTAAAATCTTCGGCAGAGGGCGATGTTTTCTGGATAAAGCCGGAGGAATTGAGAAATTATAAATTATCAAGTGATTTTGAAGAAATGTACGAGATTTTCAAAAACGATGATTTACAGGAATTTCAATGGAAACAGGAAAGCGGAGAATGGATTAAAAAGATACTTTAGAAAAAAGCGCAAACAAAACCTCTAAAAGTGAATTAACATATGGATTTAATAATAAATCAATGGTCTGCCTCACAAAGTGTAAATGAGACAGACCATTAGTTTTTTGAATAATTATTTAACAAGTCCTAAAATAAGGATTATTACAACGATTACAGGCAGAACAAAGGTCATATAAGGACGCATCCATTTTTTCACCTTTAAGCCTTTGCCTGTATTGGCTTCACTGACAAAGTTGTCCCATCCCCAGCCGTAACGGCTTACGCAGAAAATAACAAAAATCAGCGAGCCGCCTGGTAGAAGTAAATTGCTGACTATAAAGTCCTCTAAATCCAGAACTGTTGTACCTGCCCCCATAGGCTGGAATCCTGATAAAACGTTGAAGCCTAATGCGCATGGCAGAGAAAGAGCAAACATTAAAACTGCATTAACGACACAGGCCTTTTTTCTGCTCCATCCGAATAAGTCCATATTGCAGGAAATAATGTTTTCAAAAACCGCAAGCACCGTAGACAGTGCGGCAAAGGTCATAAAAATAAAGAACAGACTGCCCCACAAACGGCCTAAAGGCATATTGTTAAATATGTTCGGTAGAGTAATAAATATCAGGCTCGGACCGCTGTCTACCTCAACATTATAAGCAAAGCACGCAGGGAAAATAATAAGACCTGAGCAGATTGCTACCAATGTATCAAGAATAGCAACATTAACAGATTCGCCCATCAGAGATCTTTTCTTGTCTATGTAGCTTCCAAAAATTGCCATTGCGCCTATGCCTAAGCTTAGCGTGAAAAATGCCTGGTTCATAGCGCCGACAATAACATTTCCTACGCCTATTTTTTTAACTCTGTTAAAATCAGGCAGAAGATAAAACTTTAATCCTTCGTTTGATGAATCGGTAAAAATGCTGTTTATCGCCAGTATAATCATAATTCCAAGCAGTGCAAGCATCATTACTTTTGTTATACGTTCAAGACCCTTTTGCAGACTGAAAGAGCAAACCAAAAATCCTGCCGCAACTATGATTGCCATATATACGACCATTTCAGCAGGATTAGAAAGCATTCCATTAAATAGATTTTCTACCTGCTGCGGATTTGCGCCCTCAAATTTTCCTGCTGTGGTTGAAACAAAGTAATTGAGCATCCACCCGGCAACAGTGGTGTAAAACATCATTAAAATATAGTTTCCGGCGATTGCAGCATAACCGTGAAGGTGCCATTTGCTTCCCTTTGGTTCCAATTCTTGATAGAGCTTTGCAGGGCTTTTCTGGCTTGCACGCCCCATTGAAAATTCCATAGTCATAACAGGTATTCCCAATATCAGAAGGAAAAACAAATAAATGAGTACAAATGCTCCTCCTCCGTATTGTCCTACCATATACGGGAATTTCCAAACATTTCCTATGCCTATTGCACAGCCTGCACTTATTAATATAAAGCCTAAACGGCTTGCGAATTTTTCTCTTTCCATAAAAACATCCTTGAATTATAGTGTTAATAAAATAACATAATTAAAAGCTTTTTGCAATATCAAGCTGAAAAATATCTGTATTGATTAAATAATGTGTTTTGTGTATAATAAATTCAGTAATTGCGAAAGGATGTATTATATGAAAGAGAGATTAAATAAACTTTTGTTTAGCAAAGCAGCTTTGTCGGTATTTACCGTATTGTCGGCTGTAGGACTTCTTTTAAGTTATTCTGTCAGATACGGATATGTTTTTGTGGATAATGTTATATTCAATAATGCGTCTTTTATATAATTTATTTTTAAAATATTAACAACAG
>CAYXLH010000123.1:0-2670 GCA_964465835.1 uncultured Bacteroides sp.
GGAGACCGCTGCTCTACCAACTGAGCTATACCCCTATATTCATTTTAAACAACGGTAATACTATATCAAATTTTCCGGCTAAATGCAAGTGTTTTTTTAAATATTATAAAACGCTGTGTTATTGAATTAAAATATTATTGTTAAAACAGGCGATTTATGATAAAATTGTATAGAACTAAAAGAAAGGTAGTATTATTATGGAAAGAATAGCAAAATTTGAAAAAGTATCTTTTGAACAATTTGAAAAGGACTGGAAAAAGAATTTTCCCGAAAGCGAAGATGTAAAAGCTATTTATGATGCAATAAAGCTGCCTGTACGTGCCACAACAGGCAGTGCAGGATATGATTTTTACGCACCGGCAGACATAACTGTTAAAAAGGGTAAATCCACCCTTATTCCTACCGGAATCAGAGCAAAAATCAGCGACGGCTGGGTACTCAGCATTTTTCCACGCTCCGGTCTTGGATTTAAACACCGAATTCAGCTTGACAACACTGTAGGAATAATTGACGCCGACTACTACAATTCTTCAAATGAGGGCCACATTATGGTTAAACTCTCCTGCGACGCTCACGACGAGGGACACAGCGTTACGATTTCTGCCGGCGACGGCTTTTCGCAGGGCATTTTCTTTCCTTTCGGAATAACCGAAGATGACTGTGCCGATGGCATTCGTGACGGCGGTTTCGGTTCTACCACAAAATAAATACGGAGTCAGATTATGAAAAAGCTATTATCTTTAATTTTATCAGCAGTTATAGCCATATCTTGCTGTGCTGCTATGCCATGGACGGTTACTGCTGCCGACAATTATTCAAACTCTAACGTTATTCATGGATGTGTACACGACCCATCTGTTGTCAAATCAAATGATGGCAAATACTATATCTTCGGCTCCCATATTGCGGGCGCAAAATCCGACGATTTAATTAACTGGACAAATTTTGACTCTTCAATAGATAATGAATTTTCTAATATTCTGTCCGTTGACGGAAAATCCTGGAAAGAGAATCTTGCCGAACCTTTAGCGTGGACAACTGCTTATCAAAAATATCAGGGAATTTCCGATGACAAACTGGAATATGCCTGCTGGGCCGCTGATGTTATTTATAATGAAACAATGTCAAAATACTGTATGTATGCATGCTGTTCCATATTTGGCACAACCGCGTCCGTAATTTTTCTTGCCGTTTCTGATGATATTGAGGGACCTTATACATACGCCTCCTGCATTGTATATTCGGGATTTAACAATCAGACCTCTGTGCTTGAAAACAGCAATAAAATTTGTTACACAAATACAAATATACCCGAATTAGTTAATATGGGTTATCTTGACAACAATGATTTGAAAAACCGCAGAACACCGTACAAATGGTTTGATTCTAAAAACAATTATGACTGCTCCTACGGCAAATATCCCAATGCCATTGACCCTACGGCATTTACAGATGAAAAAGGCGATATGTGGCTTGTTTACGGCTCTTACAGCGGCGGCTGTTTTGTTATGCCCTTAGATGAGAGCACAGGATTACCCGACTACGGCTATATGTATGCAAACAGCGAAAACGGTTACGACGTATATTTCGGCAAGCGCATTTCCGCCACTAACGCCGAAACCGAGGGAACCGGCGAAGGGCCGTACATTGCTTATGATAAAAAAAGTGGATATTATTACTATTTTCTGACCTACGGCGGACTTGCCGGCGACGGCGGTTACAACATCCGTGAATACCGCAGCAAAAGCCCTGACGGACCGTATCTTGACGCTATGGGAAACAACGCTCTTGATGCAAAAAACACAGGACTGAAGCTCGACGGAAATTACAGATTCACTTGTCAGCCGACAGCGTATTTATCAGGCGGACACTCCTCTGCCCTAATTAACGATGACGGCACAATGTATCAGGCATATCACACAAGATTTCAAAGTGACAACGGTTGGGGACATCAGATAAGAATACATCAGATGCTCCGCACTGCTGACGGCTGGGCAATAATGCTCCCTTACGAATACCAGGGAGAACGGGTAAGTGACGCAGGTTATGACAAAAGCGAAATTACAGGCACTTATGAATTTATTGACAGTACAAATATTACCCACAGACTTGATTCGGACAGTACGAATTTATCCGACATTGTTCTGCCCACACAGGCAATTACGCTGAATGCCGATGGAACAATAAGTAATGCAAAGGATTACAGCAGCACCGCAGAAAAAGCAAACACCGGCTGCAAATCGGTAAGCGGAACATGGAATGCGGATGAAAATGGATATACGGCAACATTTAAAATAGGAAGCGTAACATACAGCGGCGTTTTCTGCAAACAAAAAGAGGAAACTTCCCAGGCGAATGAGGTTATGACCTTTGCCGGTGCAGGCAACGATAACTCAACAATCTGGGGCGTGCGCCACACACAACACACCTACAAAACCACAACAGCAAAAGCCACTGTAAGCAAAAACGGAAGCGTTGAAACAAAGTGTGCTCTTTGTGGTGAGGTAAAGAGTAAATCAACAATTTACTATCCTAAGACAATCTCCCTTTCAGCAACTTCTTATACATATGACGGCAAGGTTAAAAAGCCGAGCGTAAAAGTTGTTGGAAGCAACGGCAAAGCAATTTCATCAAGTAATTATACCGTATCTTACGCAAGCGGTCGAAAAA
>CAYXLH010000124.1:0-2636 GCA_964465835.1 uncultured Bacteroides sp.
TCAGACGTATGTGGATTACTCGTATTTCCGCTGCCTGCAAAATGAATGGAATGAACTATTCAACATTTATGAACGGCCTTAAGAAAGCAGGCGTTGACCTTAACAGAAAAATGCTTTCTGAAATTGCCGTTTCAGATCCTGAAGCATTTACAGCTCTCACAGAGACTGCAAAGGCTGCTCTGTAATTTACAGTATCTTACCTGACGGGGTGCTCAAAAGAGACACCCCGTTTTATTATTTATTTAATATTAACATTAAATCAAATATTTATATTTGACTTTATATAATATATAATATATAATTAAGTGATAAATAATAAAATATTTCCAAAGGAGTTTTTATAATGGCAGCAAAGGTATTTAAAATGACTCAGGCCGGTAAGGCTGAACTTGAGGCGGAACTTGAACAACTTAAAACTCAGGGCCGTGATGATATTGCGGAGAAACTTAAAATTGCTCGTTCCTATGGTGACTTGAGCGAAAACAGCGAATACGACGAGGCTAAGTCAGAGCAGGCTAAAATTGAGGCACGTATTAACGAACTTGAATATCAGCTTGACAATGCAGTTATTATTGATTCAACAGACAAGGACACAGTAAGCATGGGTTCAAAGGTAACTCTTATACGCAAGTCCGATAATAAAGAGCTTGTATATGAGATTGTCGGCTTTTCACAGAGCGACCCGTCAAACGGTAAAATTTCCGACGAAAGCCCGGTAGGCTCTGCCCTCGTGGGTGCTAAAACAGGTGAAACAGTTATCGTTGAAGCGCCTATCGGCAACCTTGAATTTGAAATCAAGACAATAGATTAATTAAGAGGTACTAAAATTATGGCAGGAAGGTTTGAAATCACCAAAGCAGGGGACGGAACTTTCAGTTTTGAATTATTCATAGACGACAATGCAGTGGGAAAATCACCGGTATTTGATAAAGAGGACGCTTGTAAAAGAGGCGTAAAAGCTGTTAAGAAAAACAGCCGTATGAAAGTACAGAATGTAATTGCCGGTGATGAGGAAAAAACAAATCCGAAATATCTTGTTGAGCAAAACGGCGAAAAGGTAAAATATACTCTGTTTCTCCAGACAGGTGCCGCTGCCCTTGAGGGTGAGGCTGATACCCAGCAGGAAGTTCTTGATATTATTGAGAAAATCGGAAATAACGCTAACGCTGCTCAAATGAAAATGGCGCAGGTTGTCCTTTCCGAAAATGAGCAGAAGCAAATCAGAGTTGATAAGCTCAAGGCACTTCAGCAGCAGGGCAAAGACCCCTTTGAAATAACTCTTGCCGAGCAGACTCATCACAGCGACGAAATAAAAAATAATTTTGACGAGCTTGAGGAAAAAGACGTTACCGTATGCGGAAGAATTATGACCTGGCGTGATATGGGCAAGGCTAATTTTATTGACGTACAGGATCGAAACGGAAGAATCCAGTGCTATGTTCGTATGAACGATGTGGGTGAGGAAGAATTCAAAGAGTTTAAATCATGGGATTTGGGCGATATTGTTGAACTTTCGGGATTTGTTTTTAAAACAAGAACAGGTGAAGTTTCTGTTCACGCAAAGGAAGTCCGACTGATATCAAAGTCGCTTTTGCCTCTGCCGGAAAAATTCCACGGTTTAACCGACACTGATACAAGATACCGCAAAAGATATCTTGATATGATAATGAATCCTAATGTTAAAGATACTTTCATCAAGCGTTCAAAGATTATTTCTTCAATACGTTCCTATCTTGATAATCTTGGATTTATTGAGGTTGAAACGCCTATGCTTAACACCATTCCCGGCGGTGCAGCGGCAAGACCTTTCATTACACATCACAATACCCTTGACATGGATATGTATCTGCGTATTGCTACTGAACTTTATCTTAAACGTCTTATTGTCGGCGGTATGGAAAGGGTATATGAAATCGGCAGAAATTTCAGAAACGAGGGTATGGACGTAAGACATAATCCAGAGTTTACCTGTATTGAACTTTATCAGGCATTTACCGATTATCATGGTATGATGGATATTGCCGAAAACATTATAAGAAATGCAGCAACAGAAGTGTGCGACAGCCTGCATATTGTATTTAACGGTACTGAAATTGATTTGGAATCACCTTTTGCACGCCTGACTATGATTGATGCAGTTAAGCAGTACAGCGGTGTTGATTTTGCTCAGTTTATGAGTGATGACGAAAAGGCAGTTGAAATTGCAAAAGAAAAAGAGGTTGAAATTCAGCCGGGCAAAGCTACCTGGGGTGATATTCTCAATTCCTTCTTTGAGGAATTTGTGGAAAGCAATCTTACACAGCCTACATTCATTATGGATTATCCTGTTGAGGTTAGTCCTCTCACAAAGAGAAAGCCGGACTGTCCAGCCCTTACAGAACGATTTGAACTGTTTATTTTGGGAGCTGAATACGGCAACGCTTATACTGAGCTTAATGACCCTATTGACCAGATGCAGCGTTTTGAGGCACAGATGAAGCTGCGAGAGGCAGGCGATGATGAGGCTAATATGATAGACCACGATTTTGTAACTGCTCTTGAATACGGTATGCCTCCTACAGGCGGTTTTGGTATGGGTATTGACAGACTTGTTATGCTTATTAAGGACATGTATTCAATCCGCGATGTGCTTATGT
>CAYXLH010000125.1:0-2563 GCA_964465835.1 uncultured Bacteroides sp.
CGGCAGAGGAATATTCCTCTGCCGGCTGTTTCTCCCCCGTTACCGGTCGTAATCAATAATTTAATAAAAGATTAAGTCTGTGTAGCAAGACAAATAACCCCTTAATAGTCAACACAAAAGAATTGTACTTCTGTATTACACTGCATTTTCATAGTAAAAATCGGTAGCATTTTTAACAGGAACAGTCATAATCTTTCCGCCGCATTTTAAAATAATTCCATTATATATGCTTGCGTCTAAAGTGCCGTCTCCTTCGATATCTTCCTCATAGCAATATCCTATACGCAGATAGTATGCATTACATTCCTTGCCTTTGTAATCAAAACTTTCCAAATGTTCTAACTTATACAGCGAAGCTCCGTCACCGTATTCAATATTTTCGTCCGTCGGCTTTGTTGATTTATCACCGTTTGCTGTGTTAATACAGGCAGTTTTTCCGTCTGTTGTTTCATATTCAAATATACCTTCGCTGTAATCAGTTCGTGTAGTATCATTGGGAAGCACTATTGTATCAGTACTATTATCCTGAGAAATAATAAGCGCACAACTGGTTTTTTCATAAGTACCGGGTTTGACATTATAGACATAAGAGACAGTACGTTCACCGTCAAAATACTGCGCCCCGACACAGTCATAACCGTTGATTTTTGCTTTTGATATTTTTTTGGATTCGCCGTCCATAATATATGCACAGTCATACGTATTGAAATGAAGCCTGCCGTCAATAAATGAATAGTTGTGAAATACAGCTCCTGCAATACATAATGCAGCAATAATTACTATTATACTTATCAAAAATTTATATGCTTTTTTATTATGTTTAGGAATACTTTTGCTCATTAATTACTCCTTCATACTTATTTACACACATTTCATTCTTTTGCTTTTTACTGAAATGAACGACGGCGTGGCTTTTAATAATATAACGGCACAAACGTTGTAATTTGTATGTTTTGTTATAACAGTTTTCCATCATTATCTTTAAAATACGTATCTAAAAGATATGATAAATCTGAATTTTGGTTAGACTCATCAACAAAGTACATATATATAATCGTATTTTGTGAATCATCAAATCCCATCATTCCGAAAGTATAAGGATAGTCATACAAATCGTCATAGCACAGATAAACATTTGCACTGCCGACAGTTGTATATTCGTTATCAAGACGGTGATTTTGCATTGCCTCGTCACGATAGGAGCTATAATTGTCACTATTATATTGTACTTTTAAAACATAGGCGCAAATTGTACTGAAATCTTTATTCTTCCTTTTGTAGGTAAATGAAATATCATCATAGTCTTCTAAGGAATCTAATTCTGGCATAAAAGTTTGCGCATACTCGTCCGAGTAGTATATATTACGCATATAGTTATATATGCTATGAGTTGTATATGTACCAAAAGTAAAATTCAGAACAAATATAATCAGTAAAACAGAGATTGCAGTAAAAAAATATTTTATAAATTTTTTCATGTTATTACCTCATTTGTACACAAGGTTAATTACAAATAGGTTTTTACACAATTATTTATTCTCTTAACACAATACTCAAAATTGAGTTTATATCCGATAAGGAATACTACAATCGCAATAATACAATATACTATTACCTCCGGATAATCCGACATAAAAAGAAGAATCATCAACGCACATAATAGGATGGGAGAAGCCATCAGGTAATAATGAAACAAATTATACTTTATAGTTACATTTGTAGAATCGGTGCCTTTTTCCACAATAATCATCGGATTTAATGTACGCAACAAAATTTCACTGCAAAAGATTTTCAATATTCCGTTTTCATTTATACCGCAAAAATCATTTTCACCGAATATAAAATACCCAAAAACAATCCTTTTAAATTTAGTTATCCTTAATAGATTTTCGTATAATTCAGTACCGCTGTATGAATATTTTTTTATAAACATATGCTATCCTTTATCTGCGACGGAGCTTGATTTTAATTTTAATTTTTTTAACACTTTTTTTAGTTATAAGTGATTTTATAAATTTTTTGCTCTTTTTTAGTTTAATCTTATACATTTTTGTATGTGTGGGGACAGATATAGAGCATAATGTTTGACCTAATGCGGAAATTGTTATACCAGCGCCTTTAATTTTACCTTTAGTACCTTTAGGCTGCTTGAAAATATCTACGATATAAATTGAAATTGTTCCCAACTTATCTTTATAAAATTTATCTACATTTTTATAATTAGGATAAAATCCACCACTAATACCTACTCCTAGACCAATACCTACAGTCTTGTAGCTGAATGAGAAAACTATAGCTAATGTTTTTCCGTCAAACAAAAGACTGATTGATCCATTAATTCCAAGACAAAAACTTGCGTTGCCAGATATTCCAATATATCCAACCCAATATCCCGTCGGATCCACATTATTAACCGGGTCGTTACAGCAATAAGCAAAGAGGTTTGTGCCGTCGGTATCTTCCTTGCTTTCAAGTGCAATCTGCGGATCATCGGCATTGATGAATCTTCCGGCTGTTGCATAGTAATAACGGCTTTGCAGATAATACATACCCACACTGTTTT
>CAYXLH010000126.1:0-2498 GCA_964465835.1 uncultured Bacteroides sp.
GTGGCGTCCTTATACTGTTATAAATTATACTAATGATATTACTGCTCCTACCGCAGGTACTGCAACAAAAGCGACCTCAACTGAATGGTCAAATAAGGACGTTACAATTACCGTCAGCGGAGCGTCGGATTCACAATCAGGTCTTGCCGACCTTGCATATTCATTCAGCACTAAAAGCGGCTCTTACAGCTGGCAGAAATCTAAATCTAAGAAATTCACTTCAAGCTGCAAGGTATATGTTTATGTAAGGGATAAGGCAGGTAATGTAGCTGCTTCAGCGGGCAGTCCGATAACTATAAAAATAGATAAAACATATCCGAATATTTCCGCAGTAACATATCAGACAAATGACAGCGGCGATAAGGTGCTTAAAGTTACCGCAAGTGATACAGGCTCCGGAATTGCAGGTTACAGCTTTGACGGCGGCGCAACATGGGGCACTTCGTCATCTGTAAATGTTCAGGATGGTGAACAATATTCTGTTGTTGTAAAGGATAAAGCAAATAATAAAACTGCTTACGGTAAAGTTAATTCCGTTGTTCCTGAAATATACAAGGACAACAACCTTGTGTATATTTACGGAACCTCTGATATTGAATATAGTTTCACCGGCACTGATTGGCAGGGCTATACTAATCCTGTTGAAATTCCTGTAAATGAAAATGTAACAGTATATGCAAAATATAAAGATAATACTGTTCAAACGTCAAAAACATTTAAAAACTCAGTAGGTGATTATAAGGAAAGCAACGCTTATGCAAATCTTTCATATTACGGCGCCTCATTTGATTTCACAGGTTACTATAATTCAAGCAGTAACGGCTGGCGTTATTCCTTTGAAAGTAAAATTGATAAAACAATTTCAACTGATAATGTTATCTGTGCAGTTTTAACTGACAATACACCGCTTTATTTTGAAAAAACAGACACAAATACTTATACAAACAAGTTCACAGGCGTTGTATTGACTAAAACTGACAGTGAATATATAATTAATATTGAAGGAACGCTATATACTTATGACGCTGACGGTGTTCTAAGCAGTATTTCTGACAAATACAGCCATACAATTAATTTTACAGCCGATGACAGCGGTAAAATTACGCAGGTGCAGGACGACACCGGAAGAAAGTATCAAATTGAATATGTTGATTCTCTTGTATCTTCAATTACTGCACCCAATAATGATAAGCTGTATTTTGATTATGATAATTCAAATTTAATCCGTGTGTATTGGAATAAGAGCGCATCCCTCTCTTATGACGCTGATAAAGATATACTGGCAGGAAATTATTCATATACATCTAATGGTAAGCTCGTTAAAAGTTCGCTGACGGATATTGAATATAACAGCGACGGCAAGCTTTCAAAAATCACCGCCGACGGTGAAAGTACAACATATTCATACGATGATTCCGAATATATTTACAGTGACGACGAAGAGGGCGAAAATGCCGTTCCTGCTATCATCGTGACTGCAAACGAAGGCGGCGAAAACGAATCTGTTGCAACATACAGTCTTGCAATGCTGCCGCTTTGCAGTGAAGGTGACGACGGTACAACAGAGTACAAGTATGATTCAAATTATGATATTGTAAGTGAAATAAGCGACAGTGGTACAACATCATATACATATGAGAATAAAAAACTTGTACGTGTTGAGTCCTCTGAATCGGTTACCGAGTATGAGTATGACCCAAACGGCAATCTTATACAGGAAACAGACAGCGCTAAAGAAGAGGACGGCACCCTTACACCGTCATATACAAAATATAATTATGACGAAAACGGCGGTATGACATCTGTTGTTCAAAGTCCATCCTCCGATTATTCCGATCCGATTATCAGTACATATACTGATGGACTTTTGGACTGTGTAACCGACACATCCTCAAGCAATGCAGACGTTACAAAATATTATTATGACGAGTACGGAAACAGCGCAAAAACTGTTAACGCCTCTGCTGATAATATTAACGGCACGGTGGAAAGTGAATCTCAGTACGATACGCTTAACCGTGTTGTATCGCAGACAACCGAAGAGGGTACAGCCACTTATGATTATTATGTAAACGATTTGGTTGAAAAAGAGGTAAATACCAAGGGCGTTGAAACCGAGTACACCTACGACCAATACAGCAGAACACTGACGGAAAAATTTAATGATTATACATATAATTATAATACCGACGGAAATGTTGATACAATATACATAAAAGATACCAAATATGCCGAATATACATATAATGATGATAATCAGGCTGTATCTCTAACCTACGCAAACGGCGACAAAATCCGTTATGAGTATGACAGCAATGGCAATCTTGTAAAACAGTACAGAAATAATGATACTAATCCGTATATTGTACTTACATATTCAGCTGTCCCTGCTCAGGAATCAACAGAAGACGAAGAAGCTGAGACCGAAAGCGCAGAACCTGAATATTATAACAGCGCAAAAATTGATTACGATACTATGCGCAAAACCACTTATGACT
>CAYXLH010000127.1:0-2459 GCA_964465835.1 uncultured Bacteroides sp.
CGTCATAATAATAGTAGTGTTTTATATTGTCCTCGGTTGAACAAAAATATGTGGGCTTATTTATATCATAATTATAGTAATATGTACACTCGCTTTTTGTTTGACCGTTAACCGAAGTTGATTTAATATTATCAAATTCATCATAAGAATATGATGTCGTATCGCTGTTTGAATCAGTATATGATGAGATTCTGTTATACTCGTCGTACTTAACAGTATAGTTTTCACCGTCGGAATTTTCTACCGATACACTATTGCCGTCATAAGTAAATATGCAATAGGCGCCGCTATCATAAACGAATTTGGAAACCTGACCGGCTTCGTTATAGTATATGGTTTTATCCATACTTTTACTTAAAAAGCCGTTGACATATTCATATTTTCCGATAATTGTATTTGATTGGTCTAATACAGACGCTAACAAACCGTTTTCATAGCAATAGTTTATATAATTTCCTGCAGGATCCAAAATATAAGAAATATCATCATCGGCATTAAGATTTACAATATAACGTCTTCCGGTTTCGTCAGAAATGATAATATTTTTATCAACTCTTGATATAGAAATGTTATCATCATATTTATTAGAAACAGATACTAATTCACCGCTGCTGTTATAAGTATATATACTTTCGCCAACAGACATTTTATAGGCGTTAATAGTATCGTCGTCTGCCCTTTCAACATTTATAACATAACCTGTAAGTTCATTTTCATACTTATTAATATCTTTTGTTACAAATGAACGCTTTTCACCCGTAGGCATTATAGCAGTAATAATACTTTGTTCTTCATTTATGGTTAAATTACTATTAAATGAATAAAACCAATTATTGTTTTTATTATCATAAATTCTTGCTATATCAAAGCTAATATTGTTATACGTTAAGTTTGCGTCAATATTATTTTCGCTGTATTTACCGTTTATTTCAGTTTCAAAATCAGATATTCTGACAGATTTTTGATTATTAATATAAAGTGGATCGTTTGAAAATGAAACCTGAATTGTTTTTTGCGTAGGTTTAAACGGTTTATCGTATAATTTCCAAGAATCAAGACTGCCATACCTATAATAAATATTTGATGGGCACTTTGGATTTGGATTATATAATCCTACAAGGTTATTTTCGTAATAAACTTTCGGGGTGTTTATTTCAATTTTCTTTATTAAAGATACGTTTCCTGCTTTATCCCTTACTTTAACTAAAAAATAATTATGTTTACCTTTACTGTACGTATATGTATTGCTTTCCTGCCACGTTTTACCATTATCAAAACTGTAAGCTTCAATCCCGGATATGGAATCTGTTGCATCAATTACTGCAGTTGACGTATCGCCATCATCATCAATTGTAACATTTTTGATTGTCGGAGTTCCTCTATCAATTTTATCTATAGTAACAGTATCTACAAGCTGTATGTTTTCAAGTGTATCCCTAACATAAACATATACTGTAGCATTTGATGTGAAAGTTTTACTGTTTGATTCCTGCCAATCATATTCGCCTGCAACAGTACTAAAACTATAAGCAGTTTCATTTAACCCTGATTCTTCATCTTGAACATTTCCTACTGTGAGTGTTATACTTTTTGTCCAAGTATTACTGTTACCAGTAACGATTCCGCCACTCGGTGCATTATTATCATCTTTGATATCAGATACTGTCATTTCAGAAATATTACCGGCATTATCCATACTGTATGCATATATTCTATAAGTATCATCAAACACCGCAGTATCGGAATCAGTCCAATTATACACGCCTGCTTTTTTACTAAAACTATATTTTGAAACACCTGATATATCGTCTGTTGAATATGCTTTAACAGTAACGCTGTTATCTTCATCGTTTTGCGATGATACTATTTCCGGGGCAGATGGAGGTGTTTTATCAATTTTTGATACTGTAATTGTTTTAGTGGTTATATTGTTT
Source organism: uncultured Bacteroides sp. (assembly GCA_964465835.1). Taxonomy (GTDB): domain Bacteria; phylum Bacillota; class Clostridia; order Oscillospirales; family Acutalibacteraceae; genus Eubacterium_R. The sequence goes on from CAYXLH010000127.1 coordinate 1,935, forward strand.
GCTTTATCCCTTACACTAACATAAACAATATCATTTTCACAAAATACGAAACTATTTGATTCCTGCCATGAATATGAATCCTTTATCTTTGAAAAGCTATATGCTTCGTTTGCCAATCCACTAGCGTCATCATCTGCATCGTCAACAGTTAATGTCACATCATCCGACTGCCATTCAGTTGGATTACCGTTTACATTATTAATTACAGGAGCCTGAACATCAATACAAGTTATATTTTCAGTAGATACTAATCTAATATTTCCTGCTTTATCTTTAACATATACATAAATTGTTTTGTTTGAACTTACAGAAAACGTATTTGAAGTTTGCCAAGCATAACTGCCCTTTGTAGTTGAAAATGAATAAGCTTTGTCGGCGAGTCCGCTGCCACCGTCATTATCCATAGCGCCATTTACTGTTAATGTTATACTTTTATTAGTCCATTCCGTTTTGTTGCCTGTCACGCTTTTTGCGGTAGGAGCAGTAATATCATTAGTATAATTTATAACAGTATAAGGACGCCAC
>CAYXLH010000128.1:0-2407 GCA_964465835.1 uncultured Bacteroides sp.
CAGTGATAATTTTGATTATTTTATGACTTTGTCAAAGGATATTGCGGTTGATTATCTTAAAATGCTTTATCTCGATTCGATTTGCTATAATATGGATAGGCATACAAATAATTATGGTTTGCTAAGGAATATTGAAGCAGGCGAGATCATTTCTCTTGCACCGAATTATGATAATAACATTGCTCTTATTGCTAATGGATATCCAAAGGATGTCAGCAGAGAGAAGGACGGTATTCTCCGATTTTTCTTTGAATTTCTTGATAATAACAGTGAGGCAAAAGCATTATTTAAGTCGCTTGATATACCTGTTATAACAAAAGAAATGATTATTGAATGTATGGATAAAATTCCTGTTAAGGTTGATAAAGAATTTATTATTAGGTTCGTTTTGAATGGACAGAAAAGAATAGAAGATTTTATAATATAATTTGATTGCTTATTGAGTAAGAATACGTATTTATTACAAACTTGATTTTATTTGTTTATAATAATATTAGCAAAAGGTGAGGTGAGATTATGTGTACTGAAAATACATTGAAGATTATTCTTGATGATGTTTGCAAGCGTGCTAAAAATGAATTTGGGACTGCACTTGATGCGGTTATCCTTTATGGTTCGTATGCTCGTGGCGATTATGATGAAGAGTCTGATATTGATGTAATGATTATTGCTGATATATCTAATGATGAAATCAAAGCATTTACAAAAACTTTTTACGACTACTCGCTTGATATTGATTTAAAGTATGACATAGTTTTATCTCTTGTGCTTCAGGATAAGGCAACGTATGACAGATACAAGGCTACTTATCCTTTCTTTAAAAATATTGAAAAAGAAGGAGTGGATTTAGTTGCCTAATCAGGATGAAATTGCACTTGCCAAGTATAGAATTGAGAGATTTATTGAGAGTCAAATACTTGGTTAAGGAAAACTCAATATTTGTAATACAAGATTCATATAATATTAGTAAAGCGTGTGCCATTTAGACACACGCGTTCTTAATGCTATAAGTTTAAAAATGAACAATATAAAAAAGTTATTGAAATCAACTTAAAGATGTTGTATAATACAGATGCAAAGGGCATAATGCTTTAAATTTGAGACATTGTTTATGAGTGTTTATTACTGTTTATGCAAGTGAACTTTTAGTAAACAAGTGAAAACAAAGAATTTAATTTATCGTATGTTGTCTGGCTTATTAACACCTTGTGCCGGCATAGGTGTTTTTTGTCAGGCTCTTTTTATGCCTTTTTGTAAAAATATATTTACAGAAAGGATTTTTTATTATGGAAAAAGAATTAATGTATCTTGTGATACAAGGGCAAATAAGCTACGAATTCAAAGACCTAAATTTACTTACTCAGGCTTTGACTCGTAGATCTTATTCGCAGGAAAATGGTGGCACAAACAATGAGGTTTTGGAGTTTATAGGAGACAAGGTGCTTGATATTGCAGTTGTTAATTATCTTGCAAATAAGTATGGCAATGTTGAGAAAGATGGTTTTTGTTCTCATCTTGATGAGGGGGAGCTTACTCGATTAAAAGCAAAAATGGTTGAAAAGAAAAACCTTGCTAAAAGAATTGATGAATTAGGTTTTTCTGATTTTATCAGAATGGGTAAGGGGGATACTCAAAACAACATAAATCAAGAACTGTCTGTTAAAGAAGACTTATTTGAAGCAATTTTAGGTGCTGTTGCAATTGACTGTAATTGGGATTACGACAAATTGTTTGAGATTGTAGAGATTATGCTTAATCCTGATACTTTTGATGAGTCGGATAGTGAAAAAAATTATGTTGATTTGATTATTGAACACGAAACTAAAAAATGGCACGTTGTTCCTTGGTTTAAGATTGAGAAAGTACATTATACTACAAGTTGGTATCTTGCTTATGATGGAATTATACAAAGCATTGACCAATCAAAAACAAATGTTAATGGCCTTCGTTATACATGCTTTTTGAAACTGTTGACAGATATTCCTCAATTTGTAGCTTTTGGCACATCAAAAAATGATGCAAGAAAGCAGGCTTGTAAGCTTGCTTATGAGTGGCTGGAACAAGAAGGCTTGCTTTGGTCAATACTTGATGAAATAAATAACCCTAATAAAGATGATGCTATAAATCAACTTGAAATATTGGCAAGACGAGGTTATTTTTCTATACCTGAATACGATTTTAAGCAGAATTATGATAAGGATGGTAACCCGATATGGAAGTGTGAGTGCAGTATAAAAGAATGTAAAAAATCATTCAAATCAAAATCATCCTCGAAGAAAAATGCAAAAAAGTCTTGTGCATTTAAAATGCTTGAATATGTATTGGAGGAAATGTAACATGTCAAAATGGTGTTTTAATTATGACTCCGGAGAATATGAAAATATTGAGAGGGATGGTTTTAGTATAG
>CAYXLH010000129.1:0-2398 GCA_964465835.1 uncultured Bacteroides sp.
TCAGTCAAGATATTATAATCCCGATTTGTGCCGCTTCATTTCAGCCGATGGTTTTGATTATATTAACACATCAAATTTATTCAGTTCAAATGCATATGCCTATTGCTGGAATAACCCTGTTGCCTTTGATGATATTGAGGGTACTACACCTCAGATATCAATTGATATGCAAAAGGTTGTATCTTTTTTCAAAAATGCCAATGATAAGGCTTTGCAAAAGTTTTCCGAGCATATAGAAAAACTGCAAATTAAATTCAATGCATTTATTGAAAAAGCAAAGTATTATCTGATAAACCCAGATGAATTAATAAATAATACCCTGTCAAAAATATTCGGCAGGGAAGTAAAACTTAGGTTTTGGTTTATAGAGGCACTAAGAAAATATGCAGAGGATAATGCCGAAAATGACAGCGAAAGTTCAGAATCAGGTGAATCACAAGAAACGAATAATTTATCTGAAACTTATGCTAATACATATGCAGTAAGGTCAGAAACTTATAAGTCAGCACCTTCTGAAAGTGAAAAAACTGATAATTGGTTTACTGCTGTATTAAAGGGCTTAGTTTTAGGTATTGGAATAGACGGTATAACGGACTTTTTTGAAGCAATTATTAGAACATTTAATAAGTCTTTTGACTTTAATAAATGGTATGACAATTTATCAGGCTTTTTTAAGAACTCATTTAATAATATCGTTTTAGGTATAACTACTGCGATAAACAAAATGTGGACTATGGCTGTTGATAATTTAGAACTCAGAACACTTTTTGACAATATAGCTGAAATGATTAAAAATAAATCAATTTCAAAAATTGCAGAGGAAGTAATTAATTATTTAACAAATAGTAAAATGGGCGGAAACGCTATGAGCTTATGGAGCAATTTTTGTGATGTTTTTGAGATGATACAGTCAGGAGAATATACTGATATACAAGCAACATCTAAGTTTTTACTAAATGTTGCAATAGTTGCAGCTCAAATTACTTGTCCAGAAGCTAGTTTAATATTAGGAATTTATTCCATTGTTGCTAACATATGTATGGATTTAGAAATAGATTTGGAAAATTGGCATTTTTGGGGGTAATATTATGACAAGTAAATATAAATCTTATAAATTTAGATATGAAAACGGATTAGGTAAAGTCTTACAATATCATGTGTCTACTGTTGTAAATATTTTTTTACCGGTGCTGTTGAGTTTTGCTTTGCAAATGATTATATCATTGTTAGGTCTTTCACAGTACGTAACGGTTGATTCTATGTTTTATCTAACAGTATTTTCCTTTTTTGTCGGGTTTGTTTTTGCAATAATTTATACCGTTAAATTTAAAGGTGTAATTTTGTATGATGATCATTTGGAAATATGCAGATATACTTTAGTAAATAATGTTCCTAAAATGGTTATTAAAATTGACTATAATGAAATAACAAGCGTATATAACAGCTATTATAATTTACGTGCTGACCGGGCCAAAGCAAGAAAATCTTTGTTGTATTTCGGGGACTGTAAAAATTATATTGAACTTACAATACGAGGAGGTAGGATGTTTCTGTTTTCAATAGAAAATCAAAAAGATTTTGTAGAGGAAATAGTAAAACGTGCAAATCTGCCCGGAAATGAGGAAGATTGATTATGGAAAACAGGACCTATAAATTCAGATATAACAGTAAGGGCAAAAAGCTTGCAAAGTGGTTAACAGAAGCGTGCAAAAACTTTTTTACGCCTATAATCCTCTGTCTCATTACATTCTTTTGTATGGTCTTTACGGGCACTGAAAAGTCTATGCTGCCCCAATTAGGCATATTATTGTTTTACACTTCTGTTATTTTAGGCGTTGTTATGGTAGTGATTTACAGTGTGTTGCCAAAAAAAGTTTGTCTGTTTAGCGAATATCTTGAAATTGTAACAGGCGGAATTTTATCTAAAGGAAAAAGTCCTAAAATTAAAATAAATTACAGTGATATTGCAGGCGTTAGCGAAAGTACCTACAATCTCAAAAATGATAAAGCAAAAATGAAAAATTCATTTATTGCCGGTGATTATACAAATTATGTTGAATTAACATTAAAGGGCGGTAAACAGTTTTGTTTTTCAGTAGATAATCAAACAGAGTTTGTAGGTGAATTAATTAAACGAACAATTCTGCCGGTCAATGATGAAGGATAAGTTAAGAATATATGGTGACAAATCTTTGAGTTGACTAAAACAAGCGTGTGATTTGTTTCGTCTGCACGAACTTAATTCAGCTTTAAAATTATTGATTGCGACCGGTAATAGAGTGAAAACAGCCGTTTTCCTATCTTTGCAATAACATGGGTAATGATGTGGATACTAAAGGAGCTTAAAAATGAAATATTTTAAAGATGTTGAAGACGGATATTTATATATGACGGGTAA
>CAYXLH010000130.1:0-2387 GCA_964465835.1 uncultured Bacteroides sp.
AGCTGTGCCGTAAATCGTGGAAGCGTATTTGCGGAACTCCTGCTCGCTTTTGCATACGATGTAGTTTACGGGTTACCGATGACGGATCACGAAGCCCACCTGTTATGGGTGACGGAAATATCATTTTTGTGTCAATCCTCTGTCTGCTCCGTAGCAATATCAGTTGATTGAAGCATTCATCACATAATGCAACTGTTCGTATTGATGATGCGGTTTTGGGTGTGGTTATTTTAAGTTCACTTTTAATCCTTTGCACCTGCTTGTTTACTGATATTGTTTTGTTTTTAATATCAAGGTCATCCCAAGTCAGTGCAAGTATTTCGCCGAGCCTTAGTCCTGTTGTAATTTCAAGAATGTAGAATTCATAACAACCTGAGTCCTTTGTTTCTTGTAGGAACGCTCCAAGCTCATTTGCTTTCAGCGTTTGCATTTCCTTTGGTGTGTCCTTTGGCAGTTGTACCTTTCGGCAGGGATTTGAGTCTATCAAGCCTTCGTCCTCTGCTTTTTGTAGACAGGTCTGCAATGCAATTTTAATGTCCTTAGTAGTGATAGAAATATCTGTCCTTTTGACCGTTGCGATTGTCGGAAGGATATGCTTTCTTGGTTAACATAAATTCACTGTATGGATTAGCAGTAGTACAGTTAACGCCTGAAACATATTTTCTGCCACTGCTATCTACAACCTTCTTATCATCAGTACAGTAATCAAGGATTTGCTTTAAGCCATTTGCACATTGATATGAGTTGTTACTGAATCTAACTATTGGCATCGTAAATCTCGTTTAGCAATTTATATATTTCAGCCAATTCTTTGTATGTGTTAGATAAATCAACCACTCTTATCACACCACTGTTTGCTTTGACAGTTAGCTGATTTAGATTTGTACCGATGCGTTTCAATTCACGAACAACAGGCTTTAAATCAATAGGTGCCTTTATCTTTGCTCTACTCGTGCATTTGATAATGAATTCATTTGTTGGTAATCCCGACTTAGCGACTTTATCCAAAATATTCAGTTTTTCATTTTCAGTCAGCCTAATGACTAACTGTTTATCTCGTTTTCTAATGTGTTTATTACCTCCTTATTATTAAAAAGTGGGTGCGGGCTTCTGCCCGTTATAAAGGTGTTCGACGGAACGCCGAACGCTCTGCTTGCCTCAGCTAAAGCTGAGCAAAAATGATACAATTCCTATGGCAAAATATAGGTAATAATTGAGCCTATTACGCTTGCCAAAGGTTCGTCACAATCGGCTCTCAAATTGCATACAATCGAGTTTTGTGATTGCACCGATTAGTAACTGTTATTCTCTCGAACATCTTTATGCACCGGAACTTGAAGAACTTGCTAACGGTGCGTTTGCTAACTGCATAAAACTAACTGAATTCGTGAAAGATGGAGAATATGATTTAACAAAGCTTAAAGTTGTTGAAGCACAGGCATTTGCTCATTCGTGTTTCAAAGGGATTTATTTGCCAGAGATAACTCAAATAAACGGTTCGGGTACTTTTCAGTATTGTCAGGCTGAATTTATAGATATTCCTAATGTTACTTACATTTCAACGCTCACTTTTAATGGCTGTAAGAATCTCAAACATATCAATATGCCTAATTTTGTAGATGCATCCCGAACGGATTATGAGAATATTTTTGTTGATTGCTTTGCACTTGAAGAATTATATATTCCTAACGCTATCTATTTGCCGGATATTCTTACTTCTACCGCTGTTACTGCTGATGACGACAATGAACTTTCATTGCGTTACATTTATGCTCCGAAAGCAATATATACCAATTATCAGTACAGTAATGGCTTTGGATTGTGCCATAAATTAGAATGGGCATATTTGCCAAATATAAAATATATACCAACTATGACTTCAAAATGGAACGCTACGTTATATCTGTCAGAAAAAACGGAATATATTGATGATTTTCCAAGAGATTACAGTAGTACAAAAATAGTTGCTCCTGAAGGCTCATATGCGGCAAAATGGGCTAACAAATATGGTCTCACATTTATTCCGAGCGAAGATTTAAGTTTTAGTGCATTTGATGAAAATAGTTTTATTTATTCCACATCAGACGGAAAACAATGTTCAATGCCGGTTGATATTATTGAACAAATGTGGTACGACTATCTGCCTATTAATGAGAAACCCGATTTTATGACTCACGGATATATATTTGATGTTGTTAATGATGATTTTATCAACGCAAAAGATTTTGCCAAAATCCATCACATATCAAAATACGGTTGGTAAAAAAATATAATAAATGCAGATGGGGATAGTATGAGATTTTTCCAATTTTTGAGATTCTTAATTTCTATAACACATAGCAGACGAAAATATAAAAAATTCGAAAAGTATCTTGATGACTTAAGAG
>CAYXLH010000131.1:0-2358 GCA_964465835.1 uncultured Bacteroides sp.
ACTTTTTAAAATTTCAAATAATTGTTTGCGTTTGCTGCATTTAATTTTTTTCAGCAAAGGTACAAGCATTTCTCTGGACGAGCCTAAAGAAGAGTCAAGCAACAACTCAATGTATTTATCTTCAAATTGTTTTAAACCCATTGAATATAACATATCACACAAACCCCATTTATAAAGCTCAACTTCGGTTTCAGAAAAAGCATTATATTTCTTGTCCAATTCACCGAAAATAATTTCGCAAAGATTTACTTTATCATAATTATTTAAAAGTAAATCATCCAACAGCCCTTCTTTTTCATTAAGATATACTGCTTTATTAAACAATTCCAAAAAGTCTTCGTTTAAAAATTCGCAATTCTTATGGGAAGTTATATAAGACTCAAGAAAAAAATTATGTTTAAGATTTATATTATGCTGTTTTAAAACATCATCAAGCAGCGGTAAAATACTTAATTCGCCTGCATTTTGTTGCTGCTTATTTAATAATTCCAAAAAATTTTTGTCTTCTTGTAAAAAATTAAGATTTTTCTTCATCGCTATGCCTACTTTTTTGTAATATAGTATAAAAATATTTTTCCACTATCAACCATTTTTTGCAAAGTTTTTGATAATTTTGTTTCTGGTCTAACATAGAGAATGAAAGTATATCCTTTTTTTACAGCATAGGCATAATAATCTTTAAGTTGCTTTGTATAAGACAACGATTTTACATATTTAACTTCTCCTATAATTTTATTTTTTTGATAATACGTCTGGTAATTACAAATATAGTACGGCTGTAAAGGTATCGGAAGTATTTTTTATATTGCGTTAATAATGGTGGATATACCTCATCTCTAATTAATGCAAAAAATCATCAATATTGTATTCTTTCTCATACATAAATATAATCATCAATTACATATCTGATTTCGCTATTGTTCACATAAAAATATTTTTTTAATATATTTTTATACGAAAGAGAATATTCACCAACTATATAATTATCGTTATCATTGATAACAAAATACCCATTATACCAACTTCCGTTGCTTAAAGCAGAAAGAAAGTTCGGAACTGCTTTATACATCTGTGAGTAATGTATACCGTTTTCGTCAAAGTCATACTTTGATTTTCTATTCTCTATTTTCTCAAAATATGTCATATTATTTTCATATTCGTCCAAAAACGAGTCATATTCTTCTTTAGTATATTGGTCAATATAAAATTCAATTTGCGTTCCGTCTGCGTAATTTGCATCAATAGGAAGCTCATCTTTATTTTGTTCTGCATAGCTTATTGCAATATTTTTATCTATCACTTGCAACGGCGTTTTTGCTGTAGCGGCGAAAATGTATGAAAAATAGCAATTAAAAATCAGCATGAAAATTAAGATAGAATTTAGAATTGCAAATGATTTCTTGCTTTTATTCTTATGCTTCAAAATAATACGTATAATTGCATATATAACTATCGGCCACAAAGCAGTAACAATAATTTCTAATATCGCAAGAATAAGTAATAATCAATATTTAAATTCTTCAATAATTATTTACTACTATTTTTTTGGTCTTAAAAATTAATATTTGTTAAAGAATTTTTTTAAGATTTTAATTGTTTTATCAGCAGTATTTCCGGATACAGCCTTTTGATGCTTATTCGGATTATCAATTCCAACACCGGGCGGATGCATCCATCGTCCATTACGCAACTTATAACATACTGATTTTTTATGCGAATATTTATCCTGTATAGGATGAAGCGAATAACCTAAATGCATTAATCCATACTTCAAATTCTCATCATATTTCTTTTTGGCATCTTTTGTTTTTTTAGCGTTTTCTCCGTATTTTTTTATATAACTTTGCCACATATCATAATATGTCTGTGCAGTATTAAAACAATTAGTTGCATAATTTTGCTCTGTATTTGAAATCTTACTTCTAACATCATTACCTTTTTCGTCAAAAAAATGCCATTTGTCATATATTTTCCAGTTACTACCGGTAGAACCAAATATGTCATCTACCTGATTGCAATAATATCCAATTTTCTCCGCATTATATTTACTATATCCGACCTTTGCTTTCGCCCAATAATATGTACCATAGTACTTTTTTGAATTTTCAAATTTATAATAGTGATTTTTTTTATTTTTTTTATCGTATCCGTAATGAACCTTACTGTTCCAATATCCTGTATGATCCACATTATTAACCGGGTCGTTACAGCAATAAGCAAACAGGTTTGTGCCGTCAGTGTCCTCCTTAGAATCAAGTGCTATCTGCGGATCATCGGCATTGATGAATCTTCCGGCTGTTGCGTAGTAATAACGGCTTTGCAGATAATACATACCCACACTGTTTTCGTAATAATAAC
>CAYXLH010000132.1:0-2305 GCA_964465835.1 uncultured Bacteroides sp.
GTCAAATTATGCAAAAGCTTTGATAATACTTGCCTGCATCGTTGCCTTTGCCGGCGTCATATGCATAATCTCCACCATTCCGCAAAAAAAAAATCCCACTGAACTTTCTGATAAAGACGAGGAAGAATAAATCAACATCTGTAACAAATGGGCTTTAATAACAAGAAGATGTAAAAGCAAGAGTAAACTTGACTTTCTTTTTTGTTTTTAGTGGGTATAATAAAACATATATTGCAAATTGGGGAACAAAATAGTATAATGAATTTGAAAATGTTCCCCAAAGGAGTTTTTATGACAAATACTTTTAATGAAATACAGGAACTTTTACAGCAGAAAGCCGATTTTCAGGCTCGTTTAAATCTTATTGCATATGACGGAACACCTGAAATAAAGGACAGAAACGGCAACAAATATCTGTATGTAAGAAAAAGGGTCGGAAGCAGAGTAACATCAACCTATGTCGATGTATATTCAGAAGAACTGCATCAAGTACTTTTGCGCAACAACAGAGAAGCAAGAGAGTTACGAAAGAATATTCGTCGTATTGATAAGGAGCTGGCAACGCTCGGCTTTACTTCCGGTGAATTACCAAACAGAGTGATTCTCAACCTTGATTTTGCAAGGGCAAATATGAAAGCAAATATTTATTCACAGGCAGTTTTAGAGGGTGTTGCTACCACCTTTGCTCAGACCGAAGAAATTATTGATAACGGAAATGTAAATCGTGTAACGGCATCTGATGTTCAGAAAATTCTTATTTTAAAACACGCTTGGGAGTTTATTCTTGATAATGATGTAATTCAATGCGAAAGTAATTACCATATTCTCTGTCACATTGCAAAGCTTGTTAATGAAGGTTTTTACAGTGATGGCGGTCGTATTAGAGGCGTACCTGTAACAATAGGCGGAACAAGCTATATTCCGCCCCTGCCGATTGAAACTGTTGTTATGGAGCATATTGACAAAATTATCAAAAATGGTAATTCGGCTGTTGATAATGCAATAAGCCTTTGCCTTTATACTATGAAAACTCAGATTTTTAATGACGGTAACAAAAGAGCAGCAGTGATTTTTGCAAACCATTATCTTATTTCAAAGGGCGAAGGATTTATTGCTATTCCCGAAACTGATGTTCATGAATTTAAAAGGCTTCTTGTGTCTTATTATGAGGACAAAGATAATGGTGAAATATCAGATTTCTTGAAATCAAAATGTTGGAAAAACTTTTGACCTTTGTGACTGTGTTTTTGACTATATTTATTTGAAGAACGATATTCACCAGGAATAAAAACACTGTATATAGTACCAAACACTCATAATAAATGATATTTGAGTTGGGTAAGAATAGCATCTGTTGGTTTATATAATAATAAGAAATTACAAAATCAGGCGGAATGGAAAATGCCGCCTTTAATTGAAGCAACACTATTTTTGTGATATTATCAAAAAGCATATAAATTGTAGCTGTATGGAGTTTACGAGGTAATAAAATGAAGATTGCAAATGGGATGGAGTTTGTAAATGATGAAAATGTCATTGGTAAATGGGAATTATTAGGATGGAGTTGCAATCCTAACCATAATTCATTAGACAATCTTATCAAAGGCACTAACGGTTATAACGAAATATACTTTTTACCGCAAGGAGAACCATATTGGATATTTGAAGGCTGGACAAAGGGATATTTACTAATTCATTATGGCGGAGATGAACCCATAAGTACATATAAATATAAAATATCCGTTATTGACAGAAAGGAATATTTGTTCTTTTATATTGAAGATAGGACAGAAGTCTTTGTAAAAAAAGACAATAAAATATATGATAAAGCAACACTTGGCAGACATGACAATATTGATTATCCATTTGTAGATGACATAAGAGTAAGAGGTAAATGGCACGCTGTTGGTTATGTGGAAAATGCAGGAGATTTTGTTCCTAACAGCGATAAATCTGAATACTATTTGAAATCTTTGGAGTTCAATAACGATGGCATACTTATCCAAGAATATATGGATGAGGTCTGGAAAGAAAGATGGACCAAGGGATTTGTTATTTGTTTGCACAGAACAACAGCTTCTCCATACTTTATTCAAAAAATTGATGATGTAGAATATCTTTTTATGGAATGGCGAATGGGAAACTATATCTACGGTGGATGTGAACCAACCTATTATGTATTTAGGAAATAAATTTAATGAAAACTAAGTTTTAATTAATGTTGTTAATGCAAACGGTGCAAAAAATATCAAAATAACAAAACAATACTTTTAATACACAAATATAGCTTTATTTGCATTAAAAG
>CAYXLH010000133.1:0-2283 GCA_964465835.1 uncultured Bacteroides sp.
AAGCCTAAAGCGGCTTGATTTCGGCATCTTTTCGCTTTTCGTCATTGTAAGGCACAAAACACAGGCATACTTGCCGTATGCCGAGTATTTTAACGAAGAGTAAGGGCAAATCTGCCACGATAAACCGTGGTTCTGATTATTACCGTTACCCTAGGAGGCATAATGAGTATTATAGTTAATTTGGATGTTATGCTGGCTAAAAGAAAAATGAGCTCTCTGGAGCTTGCAAATAAAATCGGCATAACGCAGGCTAATCTTTCAATTTTAAAAACAGGTAAGGCAAAGGCAATCAGATTTTCAACCCTTGAAGCAATATGCAGAGAGCTTCAGTGTCAACCGGGTGATATTCTCGAGTTTACGGAGGATTGAGTTGTTTTCATGAAAAAGATAGTAGTTTCTTTGTTGATAGTTCTTGTGATTGTTGTTGCTTCTTTTTCGGCTTATAGCTACGCAATAGGCTGCAAGGTTAAGGAAAATAATGACGGCGGAATTATCACAAGCGTTGAATATGACGGCAAAAAGTATTACAAAATGAATGGCGGAGCTAAATATTATGAATTTATTGTTGATGAAAAAATAAGTTACAAATATAATCCGATTCTTCCACGAACATATTACACCATAGAAAACGATGAAAACAATGATTTTATTTATCAAGGTGTTTTTGGCGAAAGCAATCTTTATACCTGCTTGCCTATCAGCAAATCAGCCGATTTGAAGTGTGGCGAAATAACCTCTGTTTTAATTCATCAATTAGGACATACAGATAAAAAGCGATTTGTAAACGATAAAAATCTTATATACTTTGCAAAATATTTATCTGAACTCGATACAAGTCGGTATGAAACAGAATCGTTTAAGAAAAATACCGGTGAGTGGTTTTATATCTATTTTTCGTATGATAATCTGCCTGTCTGTTCAATTGATAATATTTTGATTGGATATTATGACGGAAAATACTATTTAAAGACGGATATAACGGATTATACATTTACGGGAGTTCCTATTAAAAATGATGCAATGGAAAGTATACTAAATATCCTTATGGAGGAAGCAGATAATGAAAAGAAATGAGAAATTTATTATCATAATCAGCATCGTTTTAACCATTGTATTGTTAATAGGTATGTATAGCCTTTATAGCTCGCAAAGGTTTGATTATCTTCGCTCTGAGGAAATACCAAAAGGTTATACAGAATATGACGGAGAAAGTTATGCAGGCAAGGATTATTCACACCGATATTGGTATAAATATAATGAAAAGCCCAAATTGTGCGATTGCTATAATAAGGTGGGAAATAATACTGAACTTATAGAAATGGCTATAGAAGATTCCAACGTTAATGGTTTGAAATTTGACATCAGCGAAGATGATTATTTCATTCTCAAATCATATAATAATGAAGGTAAAGAAATTAATGAGTACAACAGCGAATATTCCAATTTAATGTATTATGATGTTCAAAGTAATACATTGTATGATATTATGTGGATTTGGTAATATGAAAGAATATATAATAAGAACAATTATAATAGCCATAATTGCAGTGCCTGTTTATTTGATAGTTCGCCGTCCGTGGCGGTTTAAGGATAAACGGGAAATAGCACTGGGCATTTTTGTAATTTATCTTTTGTGCCTGTTTGTGTTCACGCTGGAAGGAACGTATGCAAGCCCTATTGATATGTTTAATTCTGCTTTTGAAAGGCTGAAAACGGGAGAATATATCAATATGATTCCGTTCAGGACTATTTCTGGATTTTTCAAAAGCAGCAGTACGGATTCGTTTTTGATTAATATAGTTTCAAATGTGGTAATTTTTATTCCGTGGGGATTTCTTCTGCCCTGTCTTTGGAAAATATTCAGAAGTCCTGTAACGCTTCTTCCTATGTGCTTAGGCATTACTGTGTTTATTGAAACTTATCAGCTTTTTATCTGGAGAAACACGGATATTGATGATGTAATTCTTAACTTTTTCGGCGGTGCACTCGGTGGTCTGATGTTTTTCTTGTATCAAAAAGCTAAATCAAAGCGTAAAATTTAACAGTATTTACTAAATATCCTGTCTTTTTAGGCGGGATATTTTTCTGTTACGTCATAATTTATACAAAATAAATATTGTAAATTATATATTAGGTATGTTATAATACTAACCAATAATGTGGAGTACTATGACTGAAAGGAAAGTTGTATTATGGCATATAGAACACATAATTGTAATGAACTTACTTTTGATAATCTTAATGAAAGGGTTATGCTGTCCGGCTGGGTTGATACTATCCGTG
>CAYXLH010000134.1:0-2094 GCA_964465835.1 uncultured Bacteroides sp.
CCTCGCCGACCTGACGAACCGTAAGCATTGCTGTACCGCCTGCAGGATACATTGTGAAAGGCATCTTCTCAAATCTCTGAAGCTGTTCAATAAGAATAACCCAAACAGGACGTCTGCCCGGCTGTGTTCCGAAGATATAAGGAAGTTCAAGAACTGCAACGCCCATATCATCGTCAGCATATTTGAAAGCAACTTCTTCCTGGTCAACACGTGATCTGATATAGGGGTGCTTTTCACAGAGTTTCATATCAGGACGCTCTTTTGCAAGCCATGCAAAGTATGAACCGAGAACTACACAGCGCTTAACTCCGCACTTCTTAGCCATTGCAAGGCAACGGTCAACAGGGTCAATATTGTACTTCTTGTAAGCTTCATATACAGGATGAGGGAACTCAACTCTCTCATCAACACCGGCAGCATAAACAAAAGCGTCAATACCTGTCATTGCTGCTTCAAGCTCTTCATCAGTAAGTTCAAGAAAGTTGCCGAAAGAAATTTCCATCTCTTCAGGGATAGGAGCACCTTCCGGAAGAGGAGGAAGAGCAATAGTCTTAACCTTATGTCCTCTGTCAATAAAAATCTGTGCTGCAGCAGAACCGAGAAGTCCTGTTCCGCCGAAAATAAGTACGTTCATAAACTACCTCCGTCAAGGGTAAACCCTTTAATTTATAATTATTTAATATTTATTATAACATTATATAATTATTACGTCAACTAAAATATTACTTAACAGACTTTTTTAGTTAAATATGGTTATTATTTACAGTCAGACAGACTGACAGAAACGGAGAACGCCAAATGAGGATTAGACTTAATGCCTAATCCTCATTTATCACAGTCCAAATTTATACAGGATGAACTTTATTTTCTATATCATCATGTTTTCCGTCAAGGCCGTATTTTTTATCTCTTCTCTTTTCAAAGAATTTAACGGCAACCTGACCGAACTGAGCATAAGAAAGTACATCTTCCTCCTGCTCGTAATATTCTGAAATTTCGCTCTTGAACTGGTCAATAGTATCAGTAAGCAAATCTGCCGGACGGCAAGTAATAACATCGTCATCGCCGACAATTTTCTTCTGAAATTCAGGGTCAATTTCACAAGGAGTTTTACCGTATTTACCGGCAACCATATCCTTAAATTCCTTAGTTACCATCTTGTAACGTTCGCCCATAATCACGTTAAACACAGCCTGTGTGCCGACAATCTGTGATGTGGGAGTTACAAGCGGAGGATAACCGGAATCCTTACGAACTCTCGGAACTTCTGCAAGTACTTCTTCAAGCTTATCCTCTTTACCTGCCTGCTTAAGCTGGCTGTTAAGGTTTGAAAGCATTCCGCCTGGAACCTGATAAAGAAGTGTGTTTGCGTCAACACCCAGCATCTTAGGATCAAGAAGACCTGATTCAAGGTACTTCTGGCGCAGAGGCGCAAAGTGGTCACGTACTTCTGTAAGAGCTTTTAAATCAAGACCTGTATCATATTCTGTACCTTTCAAAGCGGCAACCATTGATTCTGTTGCAGGATGAGAAGTACCCATTGCAAGGGGTGACATAGCTGTATCAATTACATCTACGCCTGCCTCAATACCTTTAAGGAGAACCATTGACGCAAGACCTGAAGTATAGTGTGTATGAAGCTGAATAGGAATTTTAACTGTTTCTTTCAGCGCTTTAACAAGGTCATAAGTTCCATAAGGAGTAAGCAAACCTGCCATATCCTTAATACAGATTGAAGCGGCACCTGCCTCCTCAAGCTCTTTTGCATAATTGCAGTAATACCCTATATCAAATACGGGACCTGTTGTATAAGAAATAGCCGCCTGAACGTGACCTCCGTACTTATTTGCCGCATTGATAGCAGTCTGGAGATTGCGCACGTCGTTAAGAGCATCAAAAATACGAAGAATATCAATACCGTTATCAATACTCTTTTTAACAAAATAATCTACGACCTCGTCAGAATAGTGACGGTAGCCAAGCATATTCTGACCTCTGAAAAGCAAAAGAAGCTTTGTATTAGGACATTTTTCTCTGATAACACGAAGTCTGAACCATTCGTCTTCATCAATGAATCGCAAACAGGACTCATAG
>CAYXLH010000135.1:0-1980 GCA_964465835.1 uncultured Bacteroides sp.
AGCAGCGGTCTCCAAAACCGCGTGCCGAGGGTTCAAGTCCTTCTGCCCCTGCCAAAAGAAAAAACACCGATTCAGTCGGTGCTTTTTCTTTTTCGTTTGTGTAAACTGGCTTGAAAACTCGGCACGCGGAGCGTGTCGAGGGGTGCGGGTCTCCGGTGGAGACCTCTAAACACTGCAGGTGTTTAGAAGCACCGACCGAGCCGGCAGGCGAGACCAAGTCCTTCTGCCCCTGCCACAAGAAAAGCCTTTAACCATCGCGGTTAAGGGCTTTTTCCTTTATTTACGCAAAAATCAAGATCATCTCAAATTTGAGATGACCTTTTCAACTTGTCCAACCTTTTGCAAAAAATCCTACAATTTCAACCCGTACAGCATCATTCGAGCATCACAACTGAAACCCATCTGTTAATCCACTGAGCAGGCTATCATCCTTTTTTACATAGTACAACTCAGTTATCTCTGATGTTGAGTGTCCTAATAGGTTGGCAACCTGCTTTGGCGACAATGCTCTTATAGTTCCGTCATCTAACCTTACACCATTTACTAGATTGGTAGCGAAGGTATGGCGAAGACTGTGTATGCCTTTTGTTTCTATACCGGCACCCTTTAGGATACGATAGAACCTTTTTCTAAAGTTTGATGGCTTGGTGTAGTTGCCTTTCTCATCACATATCAATGGTGAATCTTCGCCGGAATAGTATTCCTTTTGTAATAATTTAATCATTTCTATTGCTGTATCATTAAGCGGAACCGTTCGCTTGCTTGATGCGGTTTTTAATTTGCCAACCTCAATCTCTTTGCCTTTCTTGGATTCGTAGCCGTTACGCTTGTTTACCTCTTTTACGCCTCGCCTGATATACATTACTCTTTTTTCTAAATCAATATCTGCATTATGCAAGCCTAATGCCTCGGCAGTTCTCAGTCCGGTATTTAAAATCAGTATGTAGGCGGCAGGCTGTTGGTAGTATGGATTGCCGTTACTCCAAGTTTTGAAGGATTCCTTTTTGAATAGCTCAATCTCTTCATTTGTAAATACAGTTATCGTTTCACTTGTTGGTTGAATTTCTTTACCCTGTTGCGATAAGAATTTTGCTTTTTTCAGCATTTCAACGCTTCGCATCGGATTGTTTGGAATTATTCTTTCTCTGTCAAGATACCTGAAGTATTCGTTTAGCAGGTTGTATGTTTGCTTTACTGTTGAGAACGAATATCCCATTGAGGTTAGCTGATTGATTAAGCCTTTAATGTCAACGGCAGTTATGCACGATACAACTTTGTCACCAAGATAGGGATTTATTTGATTGTTCAGTAGCTGCTCGTTTCTGTCGTATGTGGTACGCTCAACCGATGGGAATTTGAACACTTGAAGGTATTGTTTAATACCATCGTACAGACAATTATTTGCTTCGTTTTGCAGTTCAATTTCATCGTTGAAGTTTGTAATGAATTCGGTGATTTTATTTTTGACAGCTTTTTCTGTTTTACCGGAAAAGCTTTTTCTTTTTCTCTCACCGGTTTCATCTGCATACCATACAACACCACCCCAACGACCATCGGTCCTTTTAAATGTATTACCGTTTGTTAGTAGTTTTCTTTGCATAGCATCACGCTCCTTTAGGGTAACGGTAATAATCTGAACCACGGTTTATCGTGGCAGATATTGCCCTTACTCTTCGTTAAAATACTCGGCATACGGCAAGTATGCCTGTGTTTTGTGCCTTGATTAAGACCAAATCTGCACACGATAAACTGCAAAGCATCAAAAATGCTTGGAGTAAAGATGAGATTTGTTGTCTTGAGATGGCAGCCTTGCTGACGCAAGGCAACAGCGAAAGCGACAAATATCGCTTTAATGCTGCATTTTTGACGGGTTCGGTTTATAACCGTTACCCTTATCAACAGACAATACCACAAGTGGTTTCATATATCCAGATAATTATTGATAGATTAAAATTTAAGTGATATAATGGCATAAAGACA
>CAYXLH010000136.1:0-1916 GCA_964465835.1 uncultured Bacteroides sp.
TGTTCATACTTTTGATTGTATCAAAATCAATAACATTGTGCTCGTTTGAGCCTGTAATCGTTTCTAGATTTTTGTTAAAATCCTTTATAAATTTATCAGTATCCTCAACATCTTTTAAGTTCTCATATCCATTTTGTTCAAGAGTTATTTCAACAGCATCTACAACCTGAGAATCATCTATCTGCGTTGGCATTTTTACTGAATTCTCAGTTCCGCTTACAGTTGTTTCTTGAGTTACAGAATTGATGTTTATTATAATATCCTCACAATCAAGCACTACATCTTCCCAAGCCTCATTAAAAGTATCTTCCTGACTAAAAGACAACTTTATAATAATATCATCTGTAAGTTCTTTTAGCTGTTCAACACCTAAAATAAAAAGTGAACCATCCATTTTTACATCTTCAATGCTGTTCCAAATAATATCCACTTTATTTTCTTTCAAACCAAGATTATGATTAAAATTACCTCCGCTTGTAACAGAGCCCTTAGTGATAGATTTAATATTGATATATTCACTTGGGTATTCAACAGTCATTTTAAATCCCATTATGCCTGAATTATTTTTTATGTTTACAGGCAATAACTGTATCTCATTAACATTCAGAGATACTTCATCTGCATAAACAAGCGAACTGTTATCTGCAAAACATATCATACAGCCTTGAATAGAGATAACTAATGTCAGCAAAAATAATATAAATTTTTTCATTTATCCTCCTATGTAAACAGCCACACAAAAGTGTGGCTGTTACTAATTAATCCTCTTGTTTCTTTCTCTTAACAACACAAATCAAACTGATTGCAAAAGCTGTACTTACTGCAATAGGCAATGCAGTTGTACTGCCTGTAGCAGGGCTTTTTTTGCTTGTGTTTTTGTTAACGCTGTCAGAAATATTTGTTGTTTCTGATTTTTGTGTAGTTGACTCTGCCTTATCTGTTGGATTTTCTGTTGTATCAGATGGTTTTGTCGGTTCAGTTGTTTCAGGCGGCAGCTTATCAATACGCTCACCATCTGCAAGTTTTATTCCGCAGGATTTGCAATATATGTCTCCTGTGTAACCGAAATCATCAGCAGTCGGAGCAATATATCCTCGAATTTCAGTTTCACCATCATGATTTGATAAATCAGGCTCACCATACTCTTTACCGCAAGCATCACAAATTGCACCGCTGTGACAATTTGCTTTACCGCCGCTGTGACCAACTGCCGGAATTATAACAGAATCTTTTGTTGCATCACAATTTGCACAATGAATTGATTTACCGCCTTCAGTTGTACAAGCAGGCTCCCTATCAACTGTATAATCATCATTCCAAATATGACCGGTTGCTGAAATCTCTTTTACTTCGGCATTACCGCAAATCGAACATACTCTTTGCTGTGTTCCATTTTCCGTACAGGTAGGAGCGGTAACAACCGTCCACTCACCATAACTATGACCTGTAGCAGGAATAACAGTTATATCCGCTTTTGAATCACATCTTGAACAATGTCTTGATTTTTCGCCGTTTTCTGTACAGGTGGAAGTTTTATCAACCGTAAATTCTTCTGCATAATCGTGACCGAGTGCAGGAATCTCTCTTGTTTCAGAATAATCGCAATTTGCACAAGTACGCTTTTCCAATCCGTTTCCAGTACAGGTTGCCGGCTCAATTACTTTATATTCACCAAGATTATGCCCCGTTGCAGGAATTATCTGCGAATCCTTCACCGCATCACAGTTTGCACAGTGAATTGACTTTGAACCATCTGTTGTGCAGGTTGCAGGAATATCAATCGTATAATCACTATTCCATTTATGTCCATTCGGATTGAGATTTTCTGTTTCGGTAAATCCACAAGCGGTACACACTCTCTGCCTGCTGCCTGAATTTGTACAATCAGGTGAAACTACCGTTTTCCATTCGCCGAA
>CAYXLH010000137.1:0-1852 GCA_964465835.1 uncultured Bacteroides sp.
CATCCCATGAATCACTCAATGATGCATAATTATTTTCTTCTTTATATAAGAAATTCAAATTGCTGTCATAAAAATGAATATAGGATTTGTTTTTATAGCCGGTTGTTTCAATGATACCGATTTCTGCTTTTTGAACACTTTTATTATTCGGTATATCTTTATTCCCACATCCTGCAAAGGTGAGAACAATTGTAATTGATAACAATATAGATATAATAAACTTTACCTTCATAAAAAACCTTTCTGTAATTATGATTTACTGTAAATAACGCTTGTTTTATCTGTATTTACAAGTTCCATAGGTGTAACAATTGAACCAAGTGTACTGGTATTTAAATCAATACCATACAAATCTTTGAAACTTGCCCATACTAATTGCGAACAATAAAATTTTTCTCTTGTTGATACATTAGTAAAAACATAGTTATATGGTTTTCCTATTTTGTTATAACACCAATTAGCAGCAGAGGCATCCTGCGCAGTTGTAGTTCCTTTTACAGTTACTCCCCAGCATTTTGACTTCGTTGTATTCCAATTGTTTTTACCAGTGGTAACACCTTTGCTCAGAGATTCGACAACGGTACTTGAATTATAGATAATAGCAGCATGTCCAACGAAAGTAGCTCCACCTAAACTTGCGTTAGTATTAGTTGAAAGTATTACACCTTTTCTTGTCGGATAGGTTCCACTCGTTGCAAATGTTGAAATATTAGTCCCTTTGTCAGGAACAACAGGCTGCGATTCTGCAAGTGCAACTGCTGCCTCAATATCTTCTTCGTATTCAATTGTATCTGCTGCTAAAGCAGTAAAAGCAGTAGCAAAACAGGATAAACACATTAATAATGATAAGAAAATTGATAAAAATTTTTTAGACTTTGTCATAGTTTGAAACTCCTTTTTAATAAAATAGTAAAATTATGTTTTTGTAAAGGCTTTAAAAACCATTGGAAACACCCCTTTCAATTCATTTTGATAAATGATTTATAAAAATCATTAACCCTTTCATATATATAGTGTGTATTTTTCAATGAGTGTGAGGAAAATATTTGAAAAAAATTAAAAAAGCTGTCAGAGTAAAATCTGACAGCTTTAATAACATACTTTTAAAATTGTAAATAACCTGTTGTTGCGTCAATTTTTTGTGTTGAAAACAAAGATTTTTTTGCATAATGAATTGCTGTAACTCTATACTGATAACCCGACTCTACCGGAACAGATTTGGATAGCTTGTAATAAGTGCTTTCTGAATATAAATCATTAAATGTTTTATAATTTGACCATGATGCACTTGAAGAAGCCCTTTTTTGAATAACTACTTTTGTAAATCCACATTTTATTACTTCATCATTTCCTTGTGTAAATCCACTAATCACCAAGTTATTACTGTTTTTAGCAATACCTAATCTATGACTTGTTATAAGTCTTGAACTATATGGCTGAATTGAAACAGCATATACATGTTCTAAGGATTCAAATTCTGCTTGTGTAAACTCGGCGTCATATTCTGTATTGTCTTCTGCAAACGCAGTAAACGGAATAAGGCAAGTTATTGCAATTACTGTAGATAAGATTATTGATAAATATTTTTTCATTGAAATACCTTCCTTTACTTTATTGATTTTGCAAATTGAATTGCTGATTTAATATCACTTTTTAGATAAATACTATATTCTGTTAAATTATCTTTATATTGAATAGTACAGCCATTTGTTTGTTCAAATATTAAAACATCCATTCCGTTTACTTTTATCATTTCTGCTGATAATACATCCATATCAACCATTTCGCCTGTCCATTCAAAATTTTCTGAATATTGTGAAACAGCCAATGTACCAAAAGCATTGTTATAATT
>CAYXLH010000138.1:0-1702 GCA_964465835.1 uncultured Bacteroides sp.
GCAGAATCGTTCGTCATTACAAATTCTCCTGTAAGACGGCAGATAAGATACTCCTTGATATCAAGCCATTTGTAAATTTTTTTGAAATTCTCCGGCTCGTGTGCTTCAACCCATTTATATTTCCAGATAGGGTCTTTAACGGAAGATGATACTGCCTGTGTATAGTAAAGATATTTAAGGCATTTTGTAATCTCCGCACCTGCAATCTGAATACCGTGTGCAATACCTTTTTGAAGCTCTTCTCTTGCTCTCTGATCCATATATGTCATAGGACGGCGGATACAGTTGCCATCTCTGTCAACAAGCACAAGACCCTGCATCGCAGAACAGAAACTAATTCCTTCAACCATTTCCTTCGTAACGGACGGCATTTTTTCAAAAACCATTTTAGTGGTGATGCTCATGGCCTCCCACCATTCGTCGGCGTCCTGCTCGGCACCGCCTTTTACACCGGTTTGCTCGTCAACATAAAGATTGTATCCGGATGTTGCCGACGCCAGAATCTTCATTGTCTCATCAATTTCAATAAGACAGGTTTTGATTCCCGTTGTGCCTATGTCGTAGGTGATAACAAATTTGCTCATAGATATCCTCCTGTTTATATAAAACAAATATTATTTCTTTTCAAATGTGAATGCTGATTCAATAAATTTAAGAAGCTGTTTTATTACTTGTTCATCGTCCGTTTCTTCCACATCAACGCCGGTGTAAATCTTAAATCTTTCTTTATAGTAGTCACAGGTGTAGGAAAACTGAAGCGCCATAAGAAGATTGTCAAGAAAAAATGCAAACAGCCTTGGATCCAAATCCTCTCTTACATCGTTTTTTGCCAATGCCTGAGCAATGCTGGTAATGTATTTTCGGCTTGAGGAGCCTTCAATTTCTCTTGCAAGACTTTTGACAAAATCCGAATCTCTTTCACTTGTAATTTCATTATACATTTTTATATAGTTAGCGTTTTTCTTTGAATGAGCGCAGGTGGTGCGGATAAGGCGTTCTGTTTTAACTAGTAGTTTTTCATCGCTCTGCATAATTTCTTCAAGAGCGTCATCAAGTATTTTCATTCCATGTTCAAGGCAGGTGATGAATAAATCCTCTTTAGTAGCAAAATATTTGTACATCAGACCTATGCTTATGCCTGCGTTTTTTGCTATTACATTTATATTTGCGCTTTCATAGCCTTTTGAAGAAAATTCTTTAATGCCAACCTCAAGTATTTTTTCTTTTCGTTCGTCGGTGGCTCTTTCAAAGGCTTCTTTGTATCTTTTTTCAATCATTTTAATTTTGTTGACTTGCACAAACTTATGCTTTGCCATTTGTACAATTTTGCCAAATCCCCCTTGGTAATTAACAACTCACTGTTAACATACTAACATTATTTGCCGCCATTTGCAATAAAAATTACTAAAAATTATTTGCTTTTGATTTGACAAATCGTGAAAAAGTGATATACTTAAAGTGTAAATTCAGTGAGCGGCTACTCACACGCAAAATGGTGAGTCATCACTCACATAACATATTAAGGAGGAATTACCTATGGATACAAGATTTGCTATTTCAGAGTATCCCAATGCTGCAGCGCTTACTGCTCAGTTAGATGCACTTATCAAGAAGCCTATTTACTCGATAAACAGATCTGCGCTTAAAGAGTATGAGGAAGAGTATTTTGATAAGAAGTGCAAGAAGTCAAAAGAAATGATTG
>CAYXLH010000139.1:0-1702 GCA_964465835.1 uncultured Bacteroides sp.
ATGCATCTATTAAAGATGCTTTTAAGCAACATAGTAAAATGAAAGTATATATTCTCTTGCTTGTTTAATAAAGGGGTGGTATTGTGGAAAAGAAAAAGGGAATAATTATCGGAGCACTAGTAGTTGTGGTTTTATTTGTTGGAATACTTTTTTTGCTTAATTTTGACAAAGCTGTATATGTGAGCATTGATGACATCGATACAGACGGATTTTGCAGTATAGAGGAATTCTGCGAATATTATCAATGTGATATCATATATGACAATAAGCAAAAGAAAGTTTTAGCATATCCTGTATACGAGGAATACAACAAGGATTATGTAAAATACGATATGACAGGAAAAAAGATAATGCATTGTAATGTGAAAATTCATAATTACAGCTTTTATAAATTTGAACCAACAGGACTTAAAAATGACTCATTAGATTTGATTATGGACTCGACAGGATCTGATCAGTTGATAAATCTTCAGCTGTCCATGTATGCCAAGGGTGTTGTTTCCTGTTACTTTATTGTTGATGAGGATGATAGCATAACAGATATTAAGGAACGTTTGTCCAAAACAAAAATTACATGCAAAATATTTAATAAAGGCGATGACACCGAAGGGGAGTATGCTTGTTTGAAAGTTGATAACGCATAGAATTATAAGGGGTGGAGTTAACCACCCCTTAAGTATTCCGAGCATTTTTAACACTGAGTAAGGGAAAATCAGTCAATTTTAACCACGGTTCGGATTACTACTCATTGCCTAACCATAAATTAGCTTGCGAAATTTGTCAAACAGATTAATGAAGAAAAGGTAAAGTGTGCATTTTATGTTATGAGAGGTGGTTTCATGCATAAATCTTGGGTGTTCTACTTATCGTGTGTAATATTACTATTAATTGTATTCATTATGTTTTATCTGAAATGAATTTTGTTAAATTTAATTTGTAATAATCGGGAATCAAAGTTGTATATATCGTTGTAATTTCGTTTACTTTTGGTTGAGGTGAAATTAATGTCTAAAAAAATCTTAAAATTTATACTTTTTATATTAATAATTAGTATTGCTGTAATTCTGATTGCAATTACTGTATACAAAGCAAATATTATACATGATTCACGCAAAAACATATCCGGTGAAATAGAAAGCGTTATGTTAATATCCGACTCTGAAAATGATTCTGCAATTAAAAAATATATAAACACGTCGGTTAGTGAAAATAAGTATGAATTTGATGATAACTTCAGTTCTTTTTCAGATACGGAAAAAAACATGAAATTTGATTTAAAAAAATACAATGTTTATAAAGTAGTTGTAAAGTTTCAAAATAATAGTAATATGCCGATAATTATTAAAATGAATACCTATATAAAGGATAATCAATATATAGTTATCCCTTCAGTTATACCATATACAGAAGTCGCAGAGAATTTTAATGAGTCCTGGGAGTATTATGTTTTTATTTCAAAAGATTATTCCAGTGCCGACATAGAAGAATATTTAAAGCTTCAGGGTGCAAACTTTAATGTTGTTTTTCAAAAAAAGAATACCGGAGGGTCATTTGTTGTGACTTGCAAATTATAACGCAGGAGCTATTTGTTTTGTTAAGAAATAGTTGATATAGAAAGCAACACATACTATACCTAGAGTAATATAACATCAACATTGCATAATTTCTCAACAGTTTTGCACTTGGCATTGTTTTCAGTATA
>CAYXLH010000140.1:0-1679 GCA_964465835.1 uncultured Bacteroides sp.
ACTCTCACGGTCATTATTCAGCATTTTTTTAAGTTCGGATTTAATCTTTTTGTCTATTGCTTTTGCAATAATTTTAAGCTGATGGTCGTGCTGGAGCATTTCACGGCTGATGTTAAGACTTAAATCTGCGCTGTCAACAAGACCTCTTACAAAACTGAAGTAATCAGGGAGCAAATCAGAGCATTTGTCCATAATCATTACGCCATTGGAATAAAGCTGAAGTCCCTTTTCATAATCCTTTGAGTAGTAGTCCATAGGCGGATTTTCGGGAATGAATATCAGTGCATCAAAGGTTGCCTGTCCCTCTGTTTTTGTGTGAATAACAAGCTGCGGGTCAGTGTAATCATAGAACTTTTGCTTGTAAAACTCGTTATAATCCTCCGGTTTTATTTCGCCTTTTGATTTTCTCCACAGAGGCACCATTGAGTTGAGAGTTTCGTCTGCAATCTCGGTAATATATTCGCCCTCTTTTTCCGGGTTGGGCACCTGGTGCGAGGTCTGCGAAATAATAGGATAACGGATATAGTCGCTGTATTTCTTTACAAGTTCTGTAATTCTGTATTCCTCAAGATAGTCGCTGTACTTGTCGTTTTCAGTGTCCTCTTTGAGGTGAAGAGTGATAACTGTGCCTGTTTCTTCTTTGTTACATTCGCTGATTGTGTAGCCGTCTGCGCCCTCGGATTCCCAGTGGTAAGCAGTATCGCTGCCGAAAGCTTTGCTTTCAACCGTAACTTTGTCCGCAACCATAAAAGATGAGTAAAAGCCTACACCGAACTGACCGATAACCTCAACATCATCAAGCTTTTCGTTACCCTCGTTGTCCTTTTTGAAGTTAAGAGAGCCTGATTTTGCAATAGTGCCAAGATTTTCTTCAAGTTCTTCCTTTGTCATACCAATACCGTTATCAGTAATTGTAAGGGTACTGTTGTCCTTGTCTGCGTCAATTCTGATTTTAAATTCGTCTTTTTTCGTTTTAACACTGTCGTCGGTAAGAGATTTAAAGTACAGCTTGTCAATAGCGTCGCTGGCATTTGAAATAAGCTCTCTTAAAAAGATTTCCTTGTGGGTGTAAATAGAATTTATCATCATATCAAGGAGCTTTTTTGATTCTGCTTTAAATTGCTTCTTTCTCAAAGTGATCACCTCATAAATAATATTCATTTAATTAGCACTCTAACCCCCTGAGTGCTAATTATTATTATAGCCTTATATTTCCATTTGTCAAGAAAAGATTACAATGTTAAAAAACTTTTAAAATATTTTGCAAAGATTGTTAAATTATTGACAAATTAATATTGCTGAACTATAATTAAAACGATGGGCGTTATGCTCAGTATAAATATTATTTACATTATATAAGGAGACGTAAATATGGCTAACAGATTTGTTTTAAACGAAACATCATATCACGGCAAGGGCGCAATTCAGGAGATTGCCACCGAGGTAAAGGGCAGAGAATTTAAAAAATGCTTTGTATGCTCCGACCCTGACCTTATTAAGTTCGGTGTTACAAAAAAGGTAACAGACGTCCTTGATAATGCTTCTATTGATTATGAAATTTATTCTGAGATTAAGCCTAATCCAACTATTGAAAATGTACAGACAGGCGTTGCCGCTTTCAAGGCTTCCGGTGCAGACTGTATCATTGCGATAGGCGGCGGCTCTTCTATGGACACTGC
>CAYXLH010000141.1:0-1640 GCA_964465835.1 uncultured Bacteroides sp.
GGCAAAGCAATTTCATCAAGTAATTATACCGTATCTTACGCAAGCGGTCGAAAAAATGTGGGCAAGTACGCAGTAAAGATTACATTCAAGGGCAATTACAGCGGTACAAAAACTTTGTACTTCACAATTAATCCGAAAGCCACAAGTCTATCTTCTCTTAAATCTGGTCCAAAGAAATTTACTGTTAAGTGGAAGAAGCAAAGCACACAGGTTACGGGATATCAAATCCAGTACAGCACATCATCAAAATTCAAAAGCCCTAAATATGTAACGGTATCAAGCTATAAAACCACATCAAAAACCATAAGTAAGCTTAAGAGCAAAAAGAAGTATTATGTAAGAATACGCACATATAAAACAGTGGGTAAGACAAAATACTATTCTGACTGGTCTAAGGCTAAATCCGTTACAACCAAAAAGTAATACCAAACAACCCTCCGTATTTCCGGAGGGTTGTCTTATTTAATATTATCTGTGTGCATAATAAATATTGTTGATTTTTTTCATTGGCAGAATTATAATATAAATAATACTTGGCGATTGAGGAAAAATATATATTGAGGTAAGGTATGAAATTATCGCTTGTTATACCCTGTTACAATGAGCAGGACAATGTTGAAAAACTTTTTAACGAAGTTAATAGGGTGTTTGATTCAAAGGTTGATGATTACGAATTTGTGTTTGTCAATGACGGCAGCACCGACAACACCTATAAAAATTTAAAAAAGTTGTTTGAATCCCAGCCAGATTATAATATTCAGGTTTTATCTTTCAGCCGTAACTTTGGCAAGGAATCCGCAATATACGCCGGATTGTCAAAGGCAAAGGGCGATATGATATGTCTGATTGACGCTGATTTACAGCAACGCCCGGAAGTAGTGCTTGAAATGTTAGACGTAATGGCACAGGACGAGGATACCGACTGCGTAACGGCTTATCAGGAACAGCGCAAAGAGGGCAGGGTTATATCGGCAGTAAAATCCGCATTTTACAAGCTGATTAATAAAATCTGTGATATTGATTTTGTAAACGGTGCATCGGACTTCAGGCTAATGAAAAGAAAAATGGTAAACGCCATACTTGATATGACGGAATGTAACCGTTTTTCAAAAGGTATTTTCAGTTGGATTGGATTTAATACAAAATATATTCCCTATACCGTAGGCGAAAGAGAAAGCGGCGAAACAAAATGGAGTTTCAGAAAGCTTACTAGATACGCCATTGACGGGATTGTATCATTCTCCACGGCGCCTTTAAAGCTTTCTATATATGTTGGATTTATATCCGCCGCACTGTCAATAATTTATTTGATTGTTGTTGTTATTCAAAAGCTTTGCTTTGGCATCAGTGTGCCCGGATATGCAACCATTGTGGTTTTGCTGCTGTTCCTGGGCGGAACGCAGTTGTTTTGTATGGGACTTTTGGGAGAATATCTGGCAAAGGTTTTTACCCAGGTTAAAAACCGACCCATCTTTATTTTAAAAGATTATCTTACCAAAGATGACGACGAATACGAAAATAAAGACGAGCAATAATAAATAACATAAGGCGTACGCTCAATAAAGAGTGTACGCCTTATGTTATTTATGTGTGTTTAATTTTTGGTTGTAACGGATTTAGCCTTAGACCAGTCAGAATAG
>CAYXLH010000142.1:0-1592 GCA_964465835.1 uncultured Bacteroides sp.
CATCAACATTGCATAATTTCTCAACAGTTTTGCACTTGGCATTGTTTTCAGTATATTAAGGTGCTATACTTTAATAAAGAAAAAATTCCATTTAAAGGAAGAAAGTGAAGATAAAAATGGGAAGAAATAAGGAAAAAAACGGATACCGGTTCGGCATAAAAATACTGTCGGTATTTTTGGCATTCGTAATGGTGCTGAGCACTGGTATTTTCACTGCATTGGCAGAAGACGCCGGACTTCCGCAAAAATCAGAATTAAACAGTGTACTTTCTGACTATGTTGAGGAAATAGTTGACCTTGACGATGTTAAATCAATTAACCTTGACCAAACGAATGAAAGCGAACTGTATTTCAATATGGATGACGGCACTACAACTGTTTATTCTTTTTCAGAGCCGGTTACATTTACCGATGAGGAAGGCAATGTAGAATGCAAGGATAATTCTATCGTTGAGCAAAGCGACGAGCAGATGCTTTCACAGGGTTACGATTTTTGCAACGGCAAAAATGATTTCAGAATAAATCTTTCCACTGATTCATCAAAAGGCATTATGGCACAATATGGAGATATTTCATTTGCCCTTTCACCTGTTAGTGAAATAACAACTCCGGGGTACATTTCAAGCGGTAATATCTGCGGCGAGGATATTGAGTGCTTTCAGTACAATGATTTATTCGGGGATTACACAACGCTTAGATACTATTCTCAAATTAACGGCATAAAAGAAGAAATCGTTCTTGATAATGCAATTAATAAAAGCGTCTATGAGTTTAATCTGAATGTTATCGGATGCGAGCCTGTTGTTAATGAAGACGGAACCTTGTCCTTAATTGACAGTAATAGCCAAATTGTGCAGACTTTTGCAGCTCCATTTGCTTATGACGCACAGTATGTTCAGGGCGTTAATGATGAACACTATACAGGCAACTGCTCATATTCTGTTGAAAAAACAGGAGAGGGCGCATATATTCTCAGTTTAAATGTTGACGAGGACTGGCTTTTCAGCGAAACAACTGTTTATCCTGTAACAATAGATCCGACTACAAGTCATATCGGTAATATGTATGACCTGCCTATACATTCAAAAAGAACAACAACGGGAGCAACTGTTGATAATAATGCTGTCGGTACATCAAGTCAGTACGGTACAAGCCGTTCACTGATTAAATTTCAAAAGCCGTCGGCAATTAAGAATTATGCCACAATAAACAGCGCATATTATTATACAAGGGAATTAACAGGGAGAACATCATCATTCACCTGCGGAGTGTATAAAATAACATCCTCCTGGAATGAAAATTCTCTTTGGTCAACAAGACCGAGCTATAACACATCAAAAATAACTTCACGGAATATAAACGGTAATTCAGCAGATATTGAAAACAATCCTTATTGGTATAAATTTAATTTGAAAAGCCTTGTTCAGCAGTGGTACACGGGTACTGCGAATTACGGCTTTATGCTGAAATATGAAAATGAGTCGGCAGAAACAAAGAATCTGCGCACATTTGCCCAGGAGGAATACAGCACATCTGCGTGGCGTCCTTATACTGTTATAAATTATACTAATGATATTACTGCTCCTACCGCA
>CAYXLH010000143.1:0-1588 GCA_964465835.1 uncultured Bacteroides sp.
AATGGCAGAGGACAGCCAATGGCTTGCTGTGGAGGAACTTTAATGGGTGTTAAACTGATTACAAATGAAAAAATAGCTTTGACCTCATCAAAGGGTAATCAGGAAAAATGGTGTGATGATAATATATGGTACAAGCTTGACCAGTTTGGCTATGAAGCTCTTGCAGAGGCTGTTACATCAGAAATTCTGGAAAAAAGCAATATTGAAAGCGATACACCTTTTAAATTTGTAAGATATAGTATAGAAAAAGTAAATGTTCATAATGCTGACAGAATTGCTTGTACAAGCCCAAATTTTCTGAGGCAAGGTGAAGCAATCATTACTTTGAACAAGTTGCTTTCAAGTAATATTGAGGTATCTTTAACTGAAAAACTCAGCAGGCTTGCAAGCGATAAAAAGCGTATTCAGTATTTAGTTGATGCCACAAAAGAGATTACAGGTCTTGCCGATTTTGACAGGTATCTAACCTTGCTTTTTGAAATAGATTCGCTGATTTTGAATGATGACAGGCATTTGAATAATATTGCAGTTATTGAAAAAAACGGAAAATTTGATTATTGTCCTATTTTTGATAATGGGGCAGGGCTTTTGTCAAACACACAGATTTACAGAATGGATATTGAGCCGAAAGGTATTATGAAATCCATGGTTGCAAGTCCGTTTTTTATGACCTTTAACAGGGAACTTAAAACAGTTCGATCACTTTATGGAGCAGTGCTGAAGCTTCCAAAGTTAACGAAAGATGAAATAGCTGAAATCGCAAACCCATATCTTGAATTTTATCCTCAGCGTGACAGGGTGATTGTAAAAGACAGAGTGGTTCAGTGTATTACTCAACGGCAGAAGATGATTTGATTATTTATTCTATTTATGGTAAAATATAAGCAGCAAAGGAAGTAAAGCAATGATTGATTCAAACGGATATGTGATGTCTGCTGACAGGCAGGTTGTCAGAATTGAAAATGGCTTGGTTATTGATATTGATAAGCAATTTGCACCGTTGCATTTTATCAATGGAAAAGATTTTACCTCTTGGCTTGAGGGCAGGGCGATTGACTCTCATCGTGCAAATTCCCGCCTTTTGAAAAAGGTGCTGCGTCTTGCAAATCGCGATGATGCGAATACCGCGCTTTCCGTAAATGCGGTTACGATTACAGATAACTATTGGTTTAAGTCCTATGACGAGAATTTAACTTGGAATGAAGTTAAGTTTAATGAGAATGTTTTTGATAATCTTGCTCTTAAGGGCGATCCTGACAGCTTTAATCAAAAGCCGTCAAGAACTCCTGAGCTTACGAATATCGGTAGTTTTGAAAAGTGCTGGCGACTGATTGACGGCAAGTGGTGGATGTATAAAAGCGGTAATGATAATCAAATCTTTTCCGAGTTGTTTATATACCATTTGGGTAATGCTCTTGGATTTAATATGGCACAATATGAATATGATAATGGCTATGTTAAAACTAAAGATTTTACTGATGGCAATGTGAATTTTGAGCCGATTTGTTCCGTAATGGGTGATAATGAGGATTACAGTGATAATTTTGATTATTTTATGACTTTGTCAAAGGATATTGCGGTTGATTAT
>CAYXLH010000144.1:0-933 GCA_964465835.1 uncultured Bacteroides sp.
CTTCGTTGTCTTTGATAAATTGCCTAACCTTATCTGTATCATCCAAATTATATTTTGAAATCAGTATTACCTGATTAGAATACCTGTCAATTTTTCTCCAAGCTTCTTTCATTTCAGGTGATAGAGGCTTATGCTGATTCTTTTTCGGCAAATAACCTAACCGATAACAATAATATAAATACAATACTTTCAAGCCTGTTATCTTTCTAACGGTTGTAAACGAGCCTTTAAAAACATATTTTTTAGGTTTGATATATTTTGTTTTACTACTCCTATTAAATTCCTTATATGCAGGGAACAATGCAAAACCGTTTTGTGTATTTATCTGTTCAACGATATTACTCCAATCATAATTTTCACCAAGCGTTTTAAGCCTTGTATTTCTACTGTCATTTGCTGAACGAATCGTTACATATTTGCGTTCAGGATTAACATTTACAATGTAGCCTTTCTTCCTTATTATTTTGATAAATTCTTTTGGTGCTGGACTAATTTTTATTGCTTCATCAATAGCAGTTCGCATTAGGTTATATTTTGTAGGTTCATTATTCTTTTCAGCAAAATACAATGTTCTGCTTGGTGCTTTTGATTTATTGTCTGTTGCAATAACAGACAATCCATACTCTTTGCAGATTATATCTGATGTGTCACGAAGTCTTTGCATTTCAGTTTTAGAATAGTTATATTTCTTTCCGTCAAGAAATGAAACTGAATTGAAACAAAAATGATTATGCAAATGGTCTTTGTCAAGATGCGTTGATACGATAACCTGAAATCTATCACCCCACATTTGCTGTGCCAGCTTAACTCCAATCTCGTGACAAAGCTCAGGTGTAACTTCATCAGGCTTAAAGCTTTGATAACCGTGCCAAGCAATATACTTATCCTCTTTATTGAATTGCTTTTTAGTGAGTATCATTTGTTCTAGTGCAA
>CAYXLH010000144.1:943-1531 GCA_964465835.1 uncultured Bacteroides sp.
GTTGATTGCAGTAATAAACTGTTGGTTATTTGTCTTATTCGGATTAATATCATAACTGAACACATTTACAAAATTTTGCATATCAGAAGTTAATTCTGTTTTATCAGGATTTTCTACATAATCAATCAAGTCGCAAAGCTGACCTTTTATATGCCATAAACTTGTTGTTGCCATTATGCCGCCTCCTTTGATAAAAGTATTTCTTTTTCAAGTTCAAGTACCCACTTATCAAGGTCAATGCAGGCTTGCAAAATCTTTTCATTACCATTTGCATTTTCCTTGATACAATCCTGAATTGCATAGTGCTTATTCATCAGTTCCCAAAACTTTTTATCGGGCATAGGTTTTGGTGTTTTGTTATTGATAAGTGTACTGACAATCTGTGATTGTGTAACACCACAGATTTTTGCATACAGTTTCAATTTTTGACTGTCATCACAATTTAAGCTGATACAATGCGTAAATTTTTCTTTCAATTCATCATCTCCATTCTTAAAAGGGTTTCAGGGATTTCTCCCTGATTTTTGGATTTATATATAAATCCGATGCTCGCTACGGTGTAGGACACACCTTTTGCCGTGTTATCTG